>NZ_LWCU01000046.1 GCF_001650405.1 Microbacterium sp. H83
CGGGTAGTCGTGCGCTCGCTCGTGCGCTCGTAGGGGGCGGCGCCGATGAATGCGGCTGTCTCCGCGTCGATCAGCTCCTGGTAGAGCCGCTCGGTCGCGGCTCGGATGCGGTCGGTGGTGCCGGTGAGCTTCAGTTCCCCGAGCAGCTCGAGGAGGGCAGACTGGTCAAGAGCCATCGTGCGGTGTCGTCTTTCTGTGTGAGTTCTTGGTCGTTCTCACTGACCATCGCACGATGGCTCACCCCGTCGCGGTCACGACGCCGCGGGCCCGAAAGACCACCACCCCGCGGGACTCCAGGTTGGAATCCGGGTTCGCAACGCCCGAGACCTTCACACGCGCGTTCGTGCAGCGGTTCGAGATCAGTCCATCGGAGTATCGGAGGATGCTGCGCGCGTACCGCGAGCACGCGGACCTGGCGCAGCAGAGCACGACGTTTGCGGGCTTCGCAGAAGAGACGCCGCTGACACTCCGTTATGACCTCGATGCCGTCCCGGTACGGGTTGAGAGCACCCCCGAGCGGCACCTGCTCGTCCTCCGTCATCGCGGGTACAACGGCCTCGGCATCGGGCACCCATCGGTCGAGCCGTGGCAGCAGCTGAGGGCCTTCGCGATAGAGCACGGCATCGCCCACTCCTCCGACCTCCTCGTGGGCATCACCCCAGATGACCCTTACGTGGTGGACAACGAGCAGATCCGCTTCGACGCTGGCATCCCCATTGCCGCACCGATAGATCCACCCCACCCCTTCACCTACCGCCAGATGCCGGCGCAGGTGTGCGTCGCGCATCGGCACACCGGCGGTGCAGAGCAGATCGCGAAGACCTTCGCGGCTATCGGGGTGCAATGGATGCCCTCAGAAGGGTGGCGGTTGCGCTGCGCACCGCCCTTCGAGATCCATCACGTCGACCAGCGCGCGAACGACGCCGTTCGCGTCAGCTGGACAGACGCCTATGTGCCTCTTGATCACCACCCCGACCATCACCCAGGAGAAGGCCCATGATCGCTTTCGAGTTCACCGAGCACATCGACAGATCGCAACAGGAAGTGTTCGCAGTGCTGGCAGATCCCACAAGGGCGGTCGACTACGTCGACGGTGTCGTGAAGAGCGTGAAGGTGACGGATGGCCCGCTCGCTGTGGGGTCCGTCATCGAGGAGACGCGCCGAGTGAAGAGCAAGGAGGCGACGGGGCAGCTGCAGATCGTGGCTCTCGAGCCGCCCACCGCTTTTGCGGTCGCCAGCGAGGCGGAGGGCATCACCGCGACCTACGTCTACCGGCTGCACCCGGCCGGCACCGGCACGCGGATCGAGTGGACGTGCGAGCTCGCCGCCGGCGGACTGCGGCGGATGATGCTGCCCCTGGTGGCCGCGATCACAAAGAAGGAGGACGGCGACCATCTGGCCCGACTCAAGGCATACATCGAATCGCAGCGAGCAACGGAGACCGCCTCGTGATGCCTTCCGACACCAGCGTCGACGAGGCGCTGGACCGGGCAACCGGGCCACGACGCGGCGAGGTAACCGAACTCCTCGAGCTCTTCGAGCACGTTGCACAGCGCCCGCCGGTGGTGTGGGCGGAACGGATTGTCGGGTTCGGCCAATACGGCTACGCGTACGACAGCGGGCGAGAGGGTATCGCGCCTGAGATCGCCTTCGCTTCCGGGTCCAAGCACACGCTTTACCTGGTCGAGGGGTTTGCCGAGCGGTGGCCCGACCTGCTCGAGCGGCTCGGTCCACACCGCACCAGTAGCGCGTGCCTCTACCTCCCCCGATTGTCGGGGGTGGACCAAGATGCGCTGCGGGAACTACTCGATCGCTCCCTCGCCGTCATTCGAGACGTGCACGGCGACGGCAAATGAGCATGGCGTCTCTCGTCCAAGTAGCCCAGCGCGTGGTCGATCTGGAACGCGCCACAGCCTTCTATTCCGCACTGCTCGGCTCCGCCCCTGTGGCCCGATTCGATCCGCCCGGTTTGGTGTTCTTCGATCTCGACGGCGTCCGTTTGCTACTCGAGAGCGCGGCACCGTCAGCGCTGCTCTACCTCCGCGTCGATGATCTGGAGTTAGCCGTCGACCGAGCCGGCGAGGTCGAAATCGTATCCCCGGGGCGGCCGATCTTCACTCACACCACAGATGCGCTCGGACCAGCAGGGCGAGAAGAATGGCAAGCATTCATCCTGGAGTCCCGCGGGGTGGTGGTCTTTCGGGCCCGCGGCGTCGTGACCGCGACGGGGTGAGCCATCGTGCGATGGTCAGTGAGAACGACCAAGAACTCACACAGAAAGACGACACCGCACGATGGCTCTTGACCAGTCTGCCCTCCTCGAGCTGCTCGGGGAACTGAAGCTCACCGGCACCACCGACCGCATCCGAGCCGCGACCGAGCGGCTCTACCAGGAGCTGATCGACGCGGAGACAGCCGCATTCATCGGCGCCGCCCCCTACGAGCGCACGAGCGAGCGCACGACTACCCG
>NZ_LWCU01000047.1 GCF_001650405.1 Microbacterium sp. H83
CGTCCCTCCCTCCCGAAAGACAGGCCATGACCATCACCGAGAACCCCGCCACGACCGCCGCCGGCTACATGGGCTTCGTGGGCGTCAGCACCGGCTCGTCGTCGATCATGCAGGTGTTCCCGAAGTGGGCGCAGGTCCTCGGACTCCCGACCCACCACCTCGTCGGGCACGACCTGCCCATGGACGCGACCCCCGAGCAGTACGTCGCCATGGTCGAGCAGATCCGCGACGACCCGAACCACCGCGGCGCACTGGTGACGACCCACAAGATGAACGTCTTCGCCGCGGCATCCGACCTCTTCGACGAACTCGACCCGTTCGCGGTGTCGTGCTCCGAGATCTCCAGCATCTCGAAGCGCGGCGACCGTCTGATCGGCCGCGCGAAGGATCCGCTGACGGTCGACCTCGCACTGAACGACTTCCTCCCCGCCGACCACTTCGCGCGCACCGGCGCCGAGGTCGTCATCCTCGGCGCGGGCGGCTCGGGCACCGCGCTCAGCTGGGCGCTGGCGGAGCGCGAAGACGCTCCCGCGCGCATCACGGTCACGGCACGCGACGACGACAAGCTCGACCACCTGCGCGAGGTGCACCGCCAGCACGGCACCGCTGACGGGCTCATCTCCTACGTCCGCACCGACACGGTCGACGACGCCGCGGCGATCGTCGCCGCCGCACCCGCCGGCTCGCTCATCGTGAACGCCACCGGCCTCGGCAAGGACCGGCCCGGCTCGCCCCTGCCCGACGACGTCGTCTTCCCCGAGGGCGCCTGGGTGTGGGAGTTCAACTACCGCGGCTCGCTCGAGTTCCTGCACCAGGCGCGCGCGCAGGAGTCCGACCGCCGGCTGCACGTCATCGACGGCTGGCGGTACTTCATCCACGGCTGGTCGCAGGTCGTCGCCGACGTGTTCGAGCTCGACCTCACGCCCGAGATCGTCGAGCGGCTGGCGGATGCCGCGGAGACCGCGCGACGATGATCCGCACCGTCCTCGGCGACGTCGACCCGGCCGAGCTGGGGACGACGGACTATCACGAGCACCTGTTCCAGGTGTCCCCGCTGCTCCCCGGCGACGAGCTCGACGACGAGGACCTCTCGGGCGTCGAGGCCGCTCTGCTGCGTGACAGCGGGTTCGCGGCGATGGTCGACGCCACGCCGATCAGTCTCGGGCGCGACCCCGAGGCCCTCGCCCGCATCTCGTCCGGCACGGGGCTGCGGATCGTCGCCACCACCGGAAGGCATCGCGAGGCGCACTACGCGGCAGACCACCCGATCCGCGCCCTCGACGTGGACGACCTGGCCGCGCGGTTCGTGCGCGAGATCGTCGAGGGGATGCCGCGGGACGATGTCGATCCCTCCGGTGCACCGGCCGTCGCTCCCGACGGCGGCCCCGTGCGCGCCGGGCTGCTCAAGGGCGGCGCGGACTACTGGCGCATCGGCGACTTCGAGCGCACGACCCTGCTCGCGGTCGCGGCGGCCCATCGGACGACCGACGCGCCGGTCATGGTGCACCTCGAGTTCTGCACCGCAGCCCACGAGGTGCTCGATCTGCTCGCGGGCGAGGGCGTGGCATCCGATCGCGTGGTGCTCGCGCACGCCGACCGCGACCCCGATCCCGGTCTGCACGCGTCGCTCGTGGAGCGCGGCGCCCACCTCGGCTACGACGGCTTCGCCCGCCCGCGCACACGGTCGGATGCCGAGCTGCTGACGCTGACCGCTGCCGTGGTCGACCGCGTCGGCGCCGACCGCATCGTGCTCGGCGGCGACGTCGCGCGCCGCACCCGCTACATCGCCTACGGCGGCATGCCGGGACTCGGGTACCTCGGCGAGCGCTACCTCCCGCGCCTGCGGGATGCAGTGGGAGACGACGCCGTCGACCGGATGCTGGTCGCCAATCCGGCCCGCCTGCTCAGCCTCTCCGCCGCCCCGGGTCCTGTCCCCGGTTCTGCCCCCGGTCGCTGACCGAGGCAGCGAAGCCGCCGAAGCGAGGGCGCCGCGCGTCGCATACCCTTGACCACCGGCATCCCCACCCGAAGGAGCACCCATGTCCGACCAGACCATCCTGCACGCGATGTTCACCGCCCGTCCCGGCGAGGGCGATCGCGTCGCGGACCTGCTGCGCGACTTCGCCGAGGTCGTCCACGCGGAGATCGGCAACGTCCTGTTCGAGGCGACCCGTCTCGTCGACGACCCGGACCGGTTCTTCGTCTTCGAGGTCTACCGCGACGAGGAGGCTTTCCAGCAGCATCTCGCCTCGCCGGCCGGCGCCCCCTTCAACGCCGCGCTGCAGGAGCTGATCGTCGAGCCGGCCTCGATCCTGACGTTCCTCCGCCGCATC
>NZ_LWCU01000048.1 GCF_001650405.1 Microbacterium sp. H83
GGCCGCGTCCGTTTGAGTGGTGGTCTTTCGCTTCGTTGCGATGATCAGCTGTCGTTAGTTTAGGCGGCGGTGATCTCGGGGAGTATCACCGCCTCGTCGATGGTGGGGGTGGTCGCGGTGAGCTCGGTCATGGAGGCTTCGGAGAAGTAGCGGCGGTCGGCGGCTTCCCATTCGTCGTGTTGCTCGACGAGGACGGAGCCGGCCAGGCGGAGCAGGGCGGCGTTGTTCGGGAACACGCCAACGACGTCGGTGCGGCGCTTGATCTCCCGATTGAGGCGTTCCAGCGGGTTCGTGGACCAGATCTGTCGCCAATGCCGGGCGGGGAACGCTTTGAACGCGAGGATGTCGTCACGGGCGTCGGTGAGCATCACGGCGGTCTTGGGGTGGACGCGCTCGATCATGCGCACGACTTCGTCGAACTGGGCATCGATGTGCTCGGCGTCGGGTTGGGCGAAGATCGTGCGGATCACGCTGGCGACCATCTCCTGCCGGCCCTTCGGGAGGGCGGTCAGGACGTTGCGCATGAAGTGGACGCGGCAGCGCTGCCAGGCGGCGCCCTGCAACACGGTCGCTGCGGCCTTCTTCAGTCCGGCGTGGGCGTCGGAGATCACCAGCTTCACCCCGCCCAGACCTCGTGTCTTCAACGAGCGCAGGAACTGCTTCCAGAACTCCTCGGTCTCGCTGTCTCCGACATCGAAGCCCAGCACGACCCGCCGCCCGTCAGCGGCGACGCCGATCGCGACGACGACCGCCTGGGACACGACACGGTGGTCGATGCGGACCTTGCAGTAGGTCGCGTCGAGGAACACGTAGGGGTAGGCGATGTCAGACAGCGAGCGGTCGCGGAACGATGCGACCTCGGCGTCGAGCCCTTGGCAGATGCGGGACACCTCGGACTTCGAGATGCCAGTGTCAGCGCCGAGCGCTTTGACGAGGTCATCGACCTTCCGGGTTGAGACGCCGTGGAGGTAGGCCTCCATCACGACCGCGAACAAGGCTTGGTCGACCCGGCGGCGCCGCTCCAGCAGCGACGGGAAGAACGACCCCTGCCGCAACTTCGGGATCCGCAACTCCAGATCCCCAGCCGTGGTCGACAGCACCCGCGGCCGGGAACCGTTGCGGGTAGTCGTGCGCTCGCTCGTGCGCTCGTAGGGGGCGGCGCCGATGAATGCGGCTGTCTCCGCGTCGATCAGCTCCTGGTAGAGCCGCTCGGTCGCGGCTCGGATGCGGTCGGTGGTGCCGGTGAGCTTCAGTTCCCCGAGCAGCTCGAGGAGGGCAGACTGGTCAAGAGCCATCGTGCGGTGTCGTCTTTCTGTGTGAGTTCTTGGTCGTTCTCACTGACCATCGCACGATGGCTCACCCCGTCGCGGTCACGACGCCGCGGGCCCGAAAGACCACCACCCCGCGGGACTCCAGG
>NZ_LWCU01000049.1 GCF_001650405.1 Microbacterium sp. H83
TGTCTGATCTGAGCACCGCGGGCGCGCCGCGGACGGCGACGAGGTCCTCGAGGTGGGCAGTGAGTCGGTCCGCGGTGATCGACCGCTCGACAAGCCCTCCGATGCACTCACGGGTGTGTTCGTCGACGATGGAGCAGATCTTGATCGGGCGGCCCTGCTCGTCGGCATCGAACTGGAAGTCCACCGCCCACACGAGATTCGGTGCGACCGCTGCCGGGGCGTCGACGGTCGAGGATCCGACGCGTTTGCGCCGCCGCCGCTGGGGGACACGGAGGCCTTCCTCGCGCCAGAGCCGCTGGATCTTCTTGTGGTTCACGACCCACCCCTCGCCGCGAGCGTCGTGGTAGGCCCTGCGGTATCCCCACCGCGGATGCTTCTTCGCGTACGCGCGCAGCCAGTCCCGCAACGCCCTGTCCGGGTCGGCGGTCGTGTCGCCCTTGAGCGGGCGACGGTACGCGGACCTGCTCAGCCCGGCCAGACGGCACGCCATCCGCTCGCTCACCTGCAGTGTCCTGATCAGGTGAGCGACGGCGGCGCGGCGCCTGCCCGGGCCTAGAAGTTTCCCTCAGCCAACTCCTTCAGCGCGGCCTTCTCCAGCTCCGCTTCGGCCAGCAGCCGCTTCAGAGTGGCGTTCTGCTTCTCGAGCTCCTTGAGACGCTTCGCGTCGTCGGCCTTCAGGCCGCCGTACTGGTTCCGCCACCGGTAGTACGTCTGCTCGGACACGCCGAGCTCCCGACACACCGCGGCGACGTCCGCGCCGTCGGCGAGCATCCTGTCGGCCTGCCCGAGCTTTCGGACGACCTGCTCCGGGGTGTGACGCTTCCTGCTGTTCGTCATGATCTGACCAGTCTCCCTGCCCGAACCCTCGGGCGACAGGACGACTCACACAACGACTGGACCTACAAGACGGGGTCAGTCCA
>NZ_LWCU01000050.1 GCF_001650405.1 Microbacterium sp. H83
GCCGCCGCCGAGGCGGCCGCCGCCGAGGCGTCCGCCGCACTCGTCGACGTCGCATCGTTCTGCGCCGCCGCCTGCGCGGCCGCAGCCGCAGAGGCGTTCGCATCGGTCGTCGCCGTCGCCGAGGCATCCGTCGACGCGTCGTCGGTCGCCGCAGCCGAGGCCGCCGCATCCGCCGTCACATCGGCCGCCGCCGACGCCGCGCTCGTCGCATCCGCCAGAGCCGCAGCCACCGCCGCAGCCTCGACCGCGGCATTGCTGTCGCTGTCCGCCTGCGCCGACGCCGTCGCCGACGCCGACGCGTTCGTGTTCAGCTCCGCATCCGCAGAGGCCGATGCCTCAGCGGTCGCCGTGGCGGTCGCCGTCGCGTCCGTCTCGGCGGTCGCGGTGGCGGATGCCTCCGCCCCCGGGTCCGCCGTCGCGTCCGCCGATGCCGATGCCGAGGCCGTCGCCGAGGACGACGCGGTCGCCGCCGCAGCCGCCGACGCGTCCGCATCCACCGACGCGTCCGCATCCACCGACGCCGCCGCATCCGGATCGGCCGCCGCCGAGGCGTCCGCCGCACTCGTCGACGTCGCATCGTTCTGCGCCGCCGCCTGCGCGGCCGCAGCCGCAGAGGCGTTCGCATCGGTCGTCGCCGTCGCCGAGGCATCCGTCGACGCGTCGTCGGTCGCCGCAGCCGAGGCCGCCGCATCCGCCGTCACATCGGCCGCCGCCGACGCCGCGCTCGTCGCATCCGCCAGAGCCGCAGCCACCGCCGCAGCCTCGACCGCGGCATTGCTGTCGCTGTCCGCCTGCGC
>NZ_LWCU01000051.1 GCF_001650405.1 Microbacterium sp. H83
CGTCAGGAGTGCGCGTGTCGTCGTCGGCGGCCGTGAAGCGGACCCCGTCCGGGACCGGCGGGCCATCGCCCTTGGGATTCGTGATCGCGTCGAGGAGCAGCTCGAGCTGAGCCGCGACGTCGGGGGTCAGCCACCCCCTGATCGGGCGGAGACCGTCGCGGATGCGCCCGAGAGTGACCCCGCGGCGTCGCTCCGGCTCATTGCCCGGCATCTCGCCGTCGGGGTCCAGGAGCGCCGCGATCATGTCGGCGAGCAGTTTCAGCTGTTCCGTGGTCGGCGCCGGGCCGCGGCCGGGTGACTCCGGATCGCGCGCACCGCGGGCTGCGTCGGCGAGGTGCTCGTCGGCGCCGAGGCGTTCGTCGGCGCTGATCCGGTGGGCGATCTTCTCGATCGGCGTCGTCGCGGCCAGCATCCCCGACACGGAGATCACCCCCCCGAGCAGAGCGTCACGCAGCGCCGGCCACCGAGCGGGCAGACGCTCGCCGGACGACGGGCTGATCTCCCGAAGCACCAAGGGGACCATCTTGCCCAGGCGGGTCGCCCCGGCCACATCGACGAGCAGCGTGCGCTGCAGGAGCTCGGACTGCGACCGGCACCCGGCCGCATGGGGGAACTCGACAGGATGCCCCGTGGCGAGGGTCTCGACCACGACCGCATCCACCCGGCGCCTGACCGCACCCGCCGCCTGCAGGATCTCGACCCGCTCCGCGTCCGACACGCCCGCGAGAGCGTCATCGGAGAGCACCCGATCGAGGTCGGCGACGACCCGATCGAGAAGGACACGAGGACTGGTGG
>NZ_LWCU01000052.1 GCF_001650405.1 Microbacterium sp. H83
TGGGCCGCCCCCTTCATTCGGTCCGGTCGCTGTGCGAGTCGTCGGTTTCCAGTTGATGGGTGCATTGCCGAGCGTAGTCGACCGGTGCGAGGTATCCGAGCGATGAGTGCCGGCGGTCATGGTTGTACTCGGTCTTCCAGTCGCCGATCACGACCTGGGCGTGCAGCAGCGAGTAGAAGCTGTTGATGTTCAGGCACTCGTCGCGGAGCCTGCTGTTGAACGACTCGACGTACCCGTTGTGCCAGGGCGAGCCGGGCGGAATGTAGGACAGGCCGGTGCGGGTGCCGGCCCAGTCGGCCATCGCGTCGCTGATGAACTCCGGGCCGTTGTCTGATCTGAGCACCGCGGGCGCGCCGCGGACGGCGACGAGGTCCTCGAGGTGGGCAGTGAGTCGGTCCGCGGTGATCGACCGCTCGACAAGCCCTCCGATGCACTCACGGGTGTGTTCGTCGACGATGGAGCAGATCTTGATCGGGCGGCCCTGCTCGTCGGCATCGAACTGGAAGTCCACCGCCCACACGAGATTCGGTGCGACCGCTGCCGGGGCGTCGACGGTCGAGGATCCGACGCGTTTGCGCCGCCGCCGCTGGGGGACACGGAGGCCTTCCTCGCGCCAGAGCCGCTG
>NZ_LWCU01000053.1 GCF_001650405.1 Microbacterium sp. H83
CCCGCGGCATCCGCACCCGCCCCGGAAGCCGCGCCCCGCCGCCGCCGCGGACTGCTCATCGGCGGCGGCATCGCCGCCGCCGTGCTCCTCGCCGGAGGCGGCGTGGCCGTCGGAGCGGCGATCGGCGACGAGCTCGGCGACGACGATGACCGCCCCTCGGTCTCCGACGGACCCCGTCAGGACGACGACCGCGGCGGTGATCGCGGAGACCGGCCGGGCGACGACCGCGACGACGACGGAAGTCGTCCGCAGGGCGGCGGCCCCGTCACCGGGATCGGCACCGACTCCGCCGACGAGCTCGTGGCGATCGCGGATGCCGCTCGCGGCGCCGCCGACGGCGACGTGACCTCGATCGATGCGAAGCGGGACGGCACCTGGGAGGTGCAGCTGACGACCGCGACCGGCGGCGAGAGCGAGGTGCGCGTGGATGCCGACGGCACCGCGACCGTCATCTCCACCGAGGACGAGGACGACGACGACACCGGCTCGGCGCTGAGCCTCGACGAGGCGACCATCCGCGCCCTCGTCGACGCGGCGCTGAGCGAGGCGGACGGCATGATCACCGACCTCGACGTCGATGACGACAGCTCCAGCCCCTACGACGCGTCGGTGCTCACGAGCGACAACCGGTCGATCGACATCGACTTCGGCGCCGACTTCGCCGTCGTCGGCACCGACAGCGACGGCTGACCCGCACCTCGGCCGGATACCATCGCAGGCATGACGAACTCCGATCCGGTCGAGGTCTCCATCGGCGGCGACATGATCCGCCTCGGGCAGTTCCTGAAGTACTCGGGGCTGCTCGACTCCGGCGGTGACGCCAAGGAGGTCGTGATCGACGGGTTCGTGCGGGTCAACGGCGAGGTCGACCGTCGTCGGGGCCGCCAGCTCCACGACGGCGACCTCGTCACGTTCGAGGGACGCACGGTCCGCGTCCGCCCCTGAGCGTCGGCCCTACGCCCGGCTCGCGCATCCGCTCGTTCCAGGTGCCTAGCGACCGCTTCGCGCAGACGCAAGGCCGTAGCCGGTATCCATCGGGCGACGGACGATGAGGTCATGTCAGCCCAGCCCTCCGGTCGCCCGATCGCGGACTACGCGCCCATCGGCGACGGCCGCACGGTCGCGCTGATCGGGACCGACGGGCGCATCGACTGGCTGCCGCTCCCCGGCGTGGCCGACCTCCCCGTGTTCGCCCGCCTGCTCGACGAGCACACCGGCGGATGCATCGAGCTCCAGCCCGTCGAGGACTTCCGTTCGACGCGACGCTACGTGCCCGACACCAACGTGCTCGAGACGACCTTCACCACGGATGCCGGCATCGTCCGCGTGACCGACGCGATGGTGTCCGGCGTCGCCGGCCGCCTGCCGTGGGCCGAGCTCGCGCGCCGCATCGAGGGCGTCGAGGGCAGCGTCGAGATGCGGTGGCGGGTGCGGCCGGGGTCGTCGCTGCAGACCGCCGCCCCCTGGCTCGACCGCACCGAGCACGGAGACATCATCCGCAGCGGCAAGACCAACATCGCCGTTGTCGGCTTCGCGCACGGCCCGGCCGCGCCCGATCCCGACTCGGCCGACGGCCCGCAGTGCGACGGCGTCTTCACGGCATCCGCCGGGTCGCGGCACCTGGTCGCGCTGGCCGCCACCCACGACGAGCCGCTGCACCTCCCCGACCCGCACAACGTCGACGACAGCATCGACCGCACGATCGAGAACTGGCAGCACTGGTCGTCGGTCTTCTCGTACGACGGCCCCTGGGCGGACGCGGTGCAGCGCAATGCGCTGGCCCTGAAGCTGCTCATCCACAGCCCGTCCGGTGCGATCGCCGCGGCCGCGACCACCTCGCTGCCCGAGGATCCCCACGGCGGCAAGAACTGGGACTACCGGCACGCGTGGGTGCGAGACCTCGCCTACACGACCCACGCGCTCGTGCGGTTCGGCCTGCGCGAGGAGACCCACGCCGCCCTCTCCTGGCTGCTGCGGACCATCCGTCGCCACGGCTCCGAGCTGCACGTCATGTACACGCTCGACGGCGACCTCGTGCCCGAGCCGCAGGAGTACGACGTGCCGGGCTGGCGGGGCATCGGTCCCGTCGTCACCGGCAACCCCGCGGGGGACCAGCTGCAGCTCGGGGTGTACGGGGACCTGATCGCGATCTGCCGCACGTACGTCGACGCCGGCAACGTCCTCGACGTCGCGACGGGACGGATGCTCGCCGGCATCGCCGACCGGACGTGCGACCTGTGGCGCAACCCCGACTCCGGCATGTGGGAGCTGCCGGAGCAGCGGCACTACACCTCCTCGAAGATGGGGTGCTGGAAGGCGCTTGAGGACGCGGTCGCCCTCGCCGAGTCCGGTGCGATCCCCGGCAGCGCAGAGCGATGGCGTGCCGAGCGCGACCGCATCCGGGCATGGATCGAGGAGCACTGCTGGTCGGACTGCCGCAATGCGTACGTCTTCTACCCGGGAAGCGAGAAGCTCGACGCGTCCGTTCTGCTGCACGCGCCGAGCGGATTCGACCGCGGCGAGCGCATGTCGTCGACGATCGACGCGCTGACCGTGGAGCTCGGCGAGAACTCGCTGCTCTACCGCTACAGCGGCGTGTGCTCGGAGGAGAAGACCTTCGTGGCCTGCGCGTTCTGGGTGGTCGAGGCGCTCGCGTGCGTCGGCCGCCACGACGAGGCGCTGGAGCGCATGGAGACGCTCATCGAGCACGCCAACGACGTCGGCATCTACGCCGAGATGATCGATGCGAAGGACGGCTCGGCGTGGGGCAACACCCCGCAGGCGCTGAGTCACCTCGCGTTCCTGACCGCGGCGATGACGATCCGCGAGGTCGTGCCCACCGCCCTGCTCGCGGACCGCTGACCCGCCCGCACCCGGACCTGACCACCCGCACCCAGACCTGAACGACCACCGGAAAAACAAGGAGAGGACACACCATGTCTCGTGACCAGTACACCTTCGTCAACCCCGCAGAGCTCTACTCCGACATCGAGCCCGAGAAGCAGCACATGCCCGAGCCCGGCCTCGACGCCGATCTGGCCCCGAAGGCCGACCTCGGCGAGGAGTCGTACCGCGGCACCGGACGCCTCACGGGGCGAAAGGCGCTCATCACCGGAGGCGACTCCGGGATCGGCGCGGCGACCGCCATCGCGTTCGCGCGCGAGGGCGCGGACGTCGCGATCTCGTACCTGCCGGAGGAGGAGGAGGATGCGGCGCGCATCGCCGGCATCCTGCGCGAGGCGGGCGCGACCGTCGCCCAGATCCCCGGCGACCTGCGCGACCCCGAGTACTGCCGCACGCTCGTGTCGGAGGCCGTCGGCGCCCTCGGCGGTCTCGACATCCTCGTGAACAACGGCGGCAAGCAGATCTTCCAGGAGTCGCTCACCGACATCACCGACGAGCAGTTCGACGACACCTTCAAGACGAACGTGTACGCGATGTTCTGGATCACGAAGGCCGCGCTCCCGCACCTCACGCCGGGATCGACGATCATCAACACGACGTCGATCCAGGCGTACTCGCCGTCGGACATCCTCGTGGACTACGCGTCGACGAAGGCGACGATCAACGCCTTCACCAAGGGCCTCGCGCAGCAGCTGGCACCGAAGGGCATCCGTGTGAACGCTGTGGCACCCGGTCCGATCTGGACGCCGCTGCAGCCGAGCGACGGTCAGCCGCAGGAGAAGATCGACCAGTTCGGCGAGGACACCCCGCTCGGACGCATGGGCCAGCCGGCCGAGCTCGCCCCGGCCTACGTCTTCCTGGCGTCGCCCGAGTCGAGCTACGTCGCCGGCGAGACGCTCAACGTGAACGGCGGCATGCCCACTCCCTGACCCTCGAGGCCGTCGAGCGAGGACGACGCATCGATCCCTCGCTCGACGGCCCGGGGCTCGCCGATGTCGGCGGCATCCGCCACGATGGAGGAATGGCGGACGGCTACGACCTCGATTTCCTCCCGACCACTCTCCCCCTCCCCCGCCCCGCGCAGCAGACGCGGGAGCTGACGTATCCGCGGTTCTCCGTGCTCCTCGATCCCGCGCGCAGGCTCGCCGCTGTCACGGCTGTGAACATCGACGGCGAGCTGCTGCGGGATCTGCCGCGCACCGGCGACTGGCGCCTCGATCCCAGAGCGGATGCCGACGAGCAGACCGGCCCCGACGTGTACAGCCGCAACGATCTCGACCGCGGTCATCTGGTGCGTCGACGCGATCCGGGGTGGGGCGCCGCCGACGAGGCACGGGACGCCATGGAGGCCACCTTCTTCTACACGAACGCCGCCCCTCAGGCCGCGGGTTTCAATCAGTCGAAGGAGCTGTGGCTCGGGCTGGAGGACCACGTCCTCGCGTACGCCGAGACGACCGACCAGCGCCTCTCGGTGTTCACCGCGCCGGTTCTCGGTGACGGCGATCCGTCGTACCGCGGCATCCGCATACCGCTGCGTTTCTGGAAGGTCGTGGCGTGGCAGGGCGCCGACGGTCCGGCGGCGACCGGCTTCGTCCTCGATCAGGCCGACCTCGTCGACACCGAGAACGGACTGCTCGCCGCGCCGCCCCTCGGTGCCTTCCGCACCTTCCAGGTCGCCGTGGAGGAGGTCGCCGCGCTGAGCGGGGTCGACCTCGGACCCCTCGTCGACGCCGACGTCCTGAGGCGCAGGTCGGTGCGGGATGCCGCGTGGCGGCCGCTCACCGCGCGGGACGAGATCCTCCTCTGATCGGCTGCGCGTCGTCCGGATCGTCCTCCTCGTCACGGCTCGTCGCCGCGCTCCTCGCCTCGCCGACCAGCACCGCGGCGACCCCGACGCCGCAGAGCACGAAGCCGACGATCGTCACGCCGGTGAGGGCCTCGCCGAGCAGGAGTGCACCGCCCAGCGCCGTGGTCGGCGCGATGAGGAAGAGCAGCGCGTTGAGCGCCGTGATCCCCACGCGGCGCAGGAGCCACCAGTACAGTCCGTAGGCGGCGAGCGTCGGGAGGAGCGCGGTGAGCACGACGGCCAGCCAGAACGACGGCGATGAGGGCGGGACGAGGGCGCCGGACACCGCGGCGACGACGATCAGCAGTGCCGCCGTCAGGACGACGTGGATCGTCAGGGTGAGCAGCACGCCGGTGCGCACGGACGAGCGACGCTGCACGAACGTCCCGACGATGAGACAGGCCATGGCGATCGCGGGGAGCACGTAGGCGACCGGGGGCGCGGTGGCCGAGCCGAACTGCGAGCGCACCACGAGCAGCACTCCGACGGCTCCGAGCGCGAGGCCCGCCCACTGCACTCCGCGGACGCGCAGCCCCAGCAGCGGGCCGACCAGCACGGCGACCACGAGCGGCTGCACCGCATCGATCAGGGCCACGGTGCCGGTGGCGATGCCCGCCGCGATCGCGGCGTAGACCGCCAGACAGTACCCGAACTGGGCGAACAGGCCGATCAGCGCCTGCGTCCCGAGATCCCTGCGCGACACGCCCCTCGCCGCTCCCGATGTCCACGCGACGATCGCGAGGACCACGGCCACCGGCGCGAAGCGCCAGACGAGCAGGGTGAGCGGCGAGTCGTCGACCATCGCGACAGCGGGGATGAGGAATCCCGAGCTCCACGTCGCGACGAACGCGACAGCGCCGCCCACGGTCACCGCCGTGCGAGCTATACCGATCTGTTTACTCATCGGAGCCACTATACAGGTTGGTATACTCAGCGCATGTCCCTCGCTGCTCCCGACCTCTCCTCGTTGACTCCGGGCGCGCGACGAGTGCTGGACGCCGCGTCGACGCTGTTCTACGAGCGCGGGATCCACGCGGTGGGCGTCGACACCATCGCGGAGCTCGCGGGCGTCACGAAGAAGACCCTCTACGACCGGTTCGGGTCGAAGGAGGCGCTCGTCATCGCGTACCTGCAGCACCGCGACGCGCGATGGCGCGAGCACCTCGATGCGTGCCTCGCCGCGGCTCCTCCCGAGGGGTCGGAGCGCGTCCTCACGGTCTTCGACGCCGCACTCTCGTGGTCCGACGCGAACAGCCCGAAGGGATGCAGCGCGATCAACGCCCGCGCCGAACTCGGCGACGGGGCCGACGGTCGGGCCGTGCTCCTCGAGGTGCAGCGGCAGACCGCCTGGCTGCTCGATCTCTTCACGGAGCTGTGCGCGTCGGCCGGCCTGCGCGAGCCGCAGCAGACGGCGCAGGCCATGATGCTGCTCTACGAAGGAGCCATCGTCACGGTGGGTATGGCGACCTTCCCCGCGCCCTTCGTCACGGCGCGGGCCTGCGCCGCGACGCTCCTGGAGTCGGCGCGGGGCGACGCGTAGCTCACACGTCTCCGTCGGGGTTCCAGTGCCGGAGCTTGTCGGGATTGCAGACGACCCAGACACTCGAGAGCAGACCAGCGCGCAGCTCTCCGATCACCGCGGCCACCACCGCTCCGTCCCTCGTGAGCACGAGACCGGGAGCACCGTTGATCGACACCGTCGCCGTGGTCGTGCGCGCCGTCATGAAGGCGATGAGAGCTGCCGCCGCCTCCGCATCCGCATCCGCGTCCTCCGCCGGCGGGCGGGCGGGATGCGCGGCTCCGCCGCTGTCGACGATCAGCGACACGTCTGGCCGGAGCAGCGCGCGGATGCCGTCGGCGTCACCCTCGCCCATCAGGCGCGCGAGCCGCTCCATGACGCCCCGATCGACGGCGCCCCGATGTCTCCGGCGCGCCCGCGCCGGGTACCTCGCCGGGGTCATGCGCCGACCGCGGTCACGTGGCCGAGCTTCTGCGGGGCCATCACCCAGAGCAGCTGCTCGATACCGTCGTCCGACGTCGTCACCGTGACCATGGTGGTGACCTCGCCGTTCTCGACCAGGGTCGCCGCCGGCTGGCCGTTCACCTCGACCCAGTCGATCGTCTTGCCGATCCAGAAGTGGTGGGCGAACGCGGCCACGAAGCTCGCGACCCGTCGGCGGCCGATGACGGGGATCCTCGCGGCGAGCTTCACGCCGTTGCCGTCGGTGTAGCTGACCACGTCGTCCGCGAACAGCTTCTCGAGCTCCTGCGCGTCACCCTTCTGCGCCGCGACGAGGAACGCCTCGAGCAGGCGGCGCTGGTGGGCGGGCTCGACGGCGGCCTGCCGGGTCGAGCTCAGGTGCGCTCGCGCACGGCTGACCAGCTGGCGCGCGCTGACCACGCTCGACGAGATGATCTCGGCGATGCGCGGGTAGGGATAGTCGAACGCCTCCCGCAGGATGTAGGCGGCGCGCTCCGTCGGGGTGAGCTTCTCGAGCGTGAGCAGGATGGCGAACTGCAGCGCCTCCGCGCGCTCTGCGCCGAGCGCGGGGTCGTCATCGGTGTTCACCGGCTCCGGCAGCCAGGGCCCGATGTACGTCTCCCTGCGCGTGTGCGCTGACTGCAGGACATTGATCGACAGGCGCGTCGCGACGGTCGCGAGGAACGCCGCCGGCTCGTTCACCTGCGCCCGGTCGGTGCCCTGCCAGCGGATCCATGTGTCCTGCACGATGTCCTCGGCGTCGGCCACCGTTCCGAGCATCCGGTACGCGATGCCGAACAGCCGTCGCCGCTGCGCGGCGAACACCTCCATCGCGGTGTCGAGATCGGTCGACGCGCCCTCGGCCTCGCTCATCGCGGTCACCACTCCACTCTCCCCGTGTCATCGCGCTCCGGCAAGCGTCCGTCGACCTTCCGCATGCGCCCTCCCTTCCACCTGACAGCTCTGACCGCCCGACCCCGCGATGTGCGACGGATACATCGAAGATCGTCGACTCCGCGTCAGGCCGCCGCCTCGCGGATGCGTCGGCGCTCGTAGATCAGGGTCGCCCCGAGCAGTGCGAGCCCCAGGACGGCGCCGACGGCCTGAGCGACGAGGGGCGGGGCGCCGAGACCGATCAGCATAACCAGGGTCACGAGCGCTCCGCCGAGCACGCAGTTCACCGCGGCGATCATGCTCGCCATCGTGAACAGGAACGACGATCGCGCGTACCGCACACCGAGTTCTCCGGACGCCGGGTCATCGAGCGCGATGAGCGCGGCCGCACCGGGGTGGCGCGACACCAGGTACTCGCGGATCCGCTCCATCCGGCGTCGAGCCGTGATGTTCTCCACGGCGTTGTCGACGAGGCGGACGACCGAGCCGGCGGCGGCCTGCAGCACGAACTGCTCCGTGCCGAGGGCGGCGTTCAGGGCCGCGTCATCCGATACCTGCACGGGGTTCCTTCCGAAAAGAGGGCGCGTCGGAGCGACGCGTCGCCAGGGATGACCGGGTCCGGCGCGCCGATGTGACACCGGCCCCGATCGCGCCCCGATGTCTGCGCATCTGTCACACCGGACGCGGCTGACCGGTCATTCAGGTACGCGCGCTCTCGCGCGACCAGGCAGCGATCGAAGGAGCGACATGAGAATCACCGTCATCGGAGGCACCGGACTCATCGGCACGCGGCTCGTCCGAGCCCTCGACGAGAGCGGCCACGACGTGGTGGCCGCATCGCGCGCGACCGGGGTGAACTCCTTCACCGGCGAAGGCCTCGCGGATGCACTCGCCGGCGCGGACGTCGTCGTCGACGTGTCCAACTCGTCCTACACCGACGAGGAGGGGGCTCGGGAGTTCTTCTACGCCTCCACCATGAACATCCTCGGATACGGCGAGGCGGCGGGCGTCGGGAATCACGTCGTCCTGTCGGTGGTGGGCACCGATCGGCTCGCCCGCGCCGAGGGCGGCTACTTCGTCGCCAAGGAGCAGCAGGAGCGCCTCGTCACGGCATCCGGTCGGCCGTTCACACTCAGTGAGATCGCCGCACTCGATCTGCGCGCGCGGCAGGACGATCGTGAGGTCGTGCCCGATCCCCTCGGCACGTACTTCGGCGCGCATCTCGCGCCCCGCGACCTGCTGCCGGAGCCGACCGCGACGATCGCCCCCACCCGCTACCACGACTGGCGGGTCCGGGCGACGACGGTGTGACGCCGTCGGCTGTCACAACCGCGGCCGCGTGCCTGTCATAGCTCACAGGACGCCGGATCCGGCGTCATCCCCTCACGAAAGGCTTGGACATGGCAAGGATCATCGTCATCGGAGGCACGGGCCTCATCGGCTCGAAGGTCGTCGCGAAGCTCACGGAACACGGCCACGAGGCCGTCGCCGCATCGCCGAACACGGGCGTCGACTCGCTCACCGGAGAAGGACTCGCGGAGGCGCTCCGCGGCGCGGACACCGTCGTCGACGTGTCGAACTCCCCGTCGTTCGCTCCGAACGACGTGATGGCGTTCTTCACCACGTCGACCCGCAACATCCTCGAGGCGGAGAAAGCGGCGGGCGTCACGCATCACGTCGCCCTGACCATCGTCGGCACGAACCGTCCGCAGAACATCCCGTACTTCGCCGCGAAGACGGCGCAGGAGACGCTGATCCGCGACTCGGGCATCCCCTACTCGCTCGTGCACGCCACGCAGTTCTTCGAGTTCGTCGGAAGCATCGCCGACATCTCGACCGAGGGCGACACCGTCACGCTCCCCGGCGCGCTGATCCAGCCGATCGCCGCCGAGGACGTCGCGACCGCGGTGGCGCGCGCCGCTGCGCACGAGCCGACCGGCGACATCGAGATCGCGGGACCCGAGGCGTTCGGCATGGACGAGTTCGCGCGGCGTGCGCTGACGTTCCGCGGTGACTCCCGCACCGTCGTGCGGGACGACACGGCTCCGTACTACGGAGCGCAGATCGAGGAGCGCACGCTGATCCCAGTCGAGGGCGCGCACCTCTTCGAGACCACCCTCGAGGAGTGGCTCCCGCTGAACCCGCCGCGGGCGAAGGCCTGACCCGCACCGGGACGGCACAGGGCCGTGCGGGGCGCGAGGGTCGACGGCGCGTCCCGCGCACCGGTCCGACGGGGTCTTGCGCGACCGCCTGCCCGGTGTCACCATTGCCGCACAGCTCTGCCGCGCATGCGGCACCTGGGGTGCCGCCCGTATGACGGCATCGGCGGGGCGCCCTTTCCGCCGCCTCCCCCGTGGTGGGGGCGTCCCGCCTCCTCAGCCCCCTGCGCGGATCACCCCGGCTCGCCCGCCGGCTGATCGAACGCCTCCCCCGCCGGAAGCGGCGCTCGTCCGGCCGGCTGGGTGGGACGGGCGCCCGGCGGCGACAGCGCCGGAGTCGGCATCGTCACTTCCGCGCCCTCGAGCACGATCTCCTCATCGAAGTGCCGGATGCGGAGCGGATCGCCGCCGGAGTATCGATAGGTCGTCGCCGTCTGCGTGACATCCAGCCGCAGCGTCTCCCCGTGGATCCGTACGCCGAAGCCCAGACGTGCGAGCCGGGAGGGCAGCCTCGGACGGAAGAGGAATCCCTCTGCCGTGTCGCGCATCCCCCCGAAGCCGGCGACGATCGCCGTCCACCCTCCGGCGAGCGCGGCCATGTGCAGTCCCTCGTGCGTGTTGCCGTGGACGTCGTCGAGGTCGATCGTGGCGACCTCGGCGAGATAGTCGTACGCGAGCTCGAGGTGGCCCACCTCCGCGGCGATGACGGACTGAGCAGATGCCGAGAGCGAGGAGTCGCGCACGGTGAGAGCCTCGTAGTACTCGAACGCCCGCGCCTTCTCCTCCGGCGTGAAGGCCTCGTGCGCGAGATGCAGCGCGAGCACGAGGTCGGCCTGCTTGAGAACCTGCTTGCGATAGAGGTCGAAGTACGGGAAGTGCTCCTGCAGGAGGTACTGGTCCTGGCTCGTGGCCTCGAAGTCCCACCGCTCGAGATCGGTGTAGCCCGCGGACTGCGGATGCACCCCGCGGGAGTGGTCGAACGGGATGTGCATCGCGTCGGCGACGGCATCCCAGCGCTCCGGCTCGTCGCCGCGGATACCGAGTTCGCGCGCCCGATCGGGATGCCGCCGCGTCGCCGCCGCGGCCCCGCGGAGGTTGAGCTGGGCCATGAGGTTCGTGAAGACGTTGTCGTTCACGACGGCGGAGTACTCGTCGGGTCCGGTGACGCCGTCGATGTGGAACGCGCCGTCCGCGTCGTGACGGCCCAGCGACACCCACAGCCGCGCGGTCTCGGCGAGGATCTCGAGACCGTAGTCGCGCTCGAAGTCCACATCGCCCGTCGCCCGGACGTAGTGCAGCACGGCGGCGGCGACATCGGCGTTGATGTGGAAGGCCGCGGTGCTCGCAGGCCAGTAGCCCGAGCTCTCGCGTCCGTCGATGGTGCGCCACGCGAAGCTCGCTCCGTCGAGGTGCAGCAGCCTCGCGCGATCGCGGGCGTGCCCGAGCGTCGAGTGGCGCCAGCGCAGGGCCTGTTCCGCGGCGTGCGGCGCGGTCGCCGTCAGAACGGGGAGGACGAACGCCTCGAAGTCCCAGAAGGTGTGCCCCTCGTAGCCGGAGCCCGTGAGACCTTTTCCCGGCACGGAGCGGAGCTCGGCGCGGACCGCGGCCTGGAAGACCTGGAACAGCGCGAAGCGGACGGCCTGCTGGAGTCTCGGCTCGCCCTCCACGACGACGTCGGCGCACGCCCAGAAGTCGTCGAGCGTTCGCCGCTGACCGTCGACGAGGCGGTCCCAGCCGTCCGCCAGAGCGGCATCGGCAGCCGTCTCGGCCCGATCCCGCAGGGTCGCGGCCGACAGATCCGACGACCACTCGTGCGCGACGATCTTGACGATGTCGAGCCTCTCGCCGGGGTCCAGCCGTGCACGGATCGTCGTGCGCGCGAGGTCCTCGTCGGCCTCGGTCGTCGTCGCCGCGGACGCGCCGTCTACATGGTGCTCCATCGTGACGGCGATCGTGAGTCCGCTGCGTCGGGTGCGGTGGATGAGCGTCGCGCGGTCGCCGACGACATCCGCCTCGACCGTCTCGAGCGGTTCCGTGAGGAGATCCTGCACGCGGGGATCCTCGTGCACGATCGGCAGCGGCTCGTTCGCCAGCAGCTCGGACAGCACGGTGATCTCGCACGCACCGCCGACCGCCTCGACCTCGTAGCGCACCGCGGCGGCGGCGCGATGGGTGAAGGAGACGACCCTCGTCGACCGCACCGACACGCGCCTGCCCGTCGGGCTCGTCCAGTCGAACTCGCGGGTCAGCGTTCCGTCGCGGAGATCGAGACGACGGGAGTGCGACGTCAGCTCCCCGTGCCGCAGATCGAACGGCTCGTCGTCGACCAGGAGGCGGATGATCTGACCGTTCTGGACGTTGATGACGCTCTGACCCGCGTCCGGATAGCCGTAGCCGTCTTCGGCGTGCGGCATCGGATGCTCCTCGAAGACGCCGTTGAGGTAGCTCCCCGCGAGGCCGCGCGGATCGCCCTCATCCAGGTTCCCCCGCCACCCGAGGTGCCCGTTCGACAGCCCGAACACCGACTCCTCGTGGGCGAGGCGGTCGGCGTCGAGCCCGTGGATGCCGATCGTCCACGGGTCCACCTCGAATCGCGCCTCGCTCACAGCACGCTCCGGAGCGCGGGGAGGAGCTCGGTCTCGCATCGTCGGAGGAACGCCGCCTGATCGCGCCCCACCTGGTGGAGATAGATGTGGTCGTACCCCCGGGCGATGGACGCGATGCGGTCGACGAGCTCAGGGGCGGATGCCGAGATGAGCACTCCGCGCTCGAGCGCCTCGTCGGACGGCACGATCGCGGCCTCGAAGTCCTCGGGGTTCTCGACGTCCCACGTGCTCACCCCCTGCGCCATGGTCTGCGACCACTGGTCCCGCGCCGCGGCGAGCGCGGCCTCGTGCGTGTCCTCCAGGCTGAGGTGGATCTGCAGTCGCGCCGTTCCGCGCCCTCCGGCGCGGCGGTAGCGATCGAGCACGTCGCGCGTCTGCCCGGCATCCGACCCGACCGTGACGAGTCCGTCCGCCCAGTCGGCGATCCACTCCCCGGTGTCGGCGCTGACGGCGGCGCCGAGCAGAGGCACGTCCTCATCGGGGCGCGTCCACACGCGCGCGTCGTGGATGCGCACGAGTCCGTCGACGTCGACCCGCTCGCCGTCGAGCAGCGCGCGGATGGCGTCGACGCTCTCCCTCAGGCGCCGCTGGCGTTCGGGCTTCTCCGGCCACGGGTCGCCGGTGACATGCTCGTTCACCGCCTCGCCACTGCCGAGCGCGACCCAGAACCGCTCGGGGAACATCTGGGCGAGGGTGCCGATCGCCTGCGCGACGACCACGGGGTGATACCGCTGCCCCGGCGCGTTCACGAGACCGAAGGGGATGCTGGTCGTCGCCATCGCCGCACCGAGCCAGCTCCAGGCGAAGCCCGACTGCCCCTGCGCTCTCGTCCACGGCGCGAGATGGTCGGAGCACATGACGCCGTCGAAGCCGACGAGCTCCGCGAGTCTCACCGCCGCGAGGAGCTCGCGGGGCGTGTGCTGCTCATGCGAAGCGTGGTACCCGATCTCGACCATGCGGCGTCCCTCCCACGGCGTCGCCTCCCGGCCGCCGTCGCGTTCGTACGTCTGTGGTCGAACGTAATCGGCGGAGGAGCGGTCGCCCAGAGGGTTGCGCGGGAAGCCACCCGACCGGTATCCGCGGTCGGGACCGGCGCCGGGTCAGTTGAAGTCGCCGCCGGGCGCCATGTCATGGAAGCGCGAGTAGTGACCCTGGAAGGCGACGGTGATCGTGGCGGTCGGACCGTTGCGGTGCTTGGCCACGATGAGGTCGGCCTCGCCCGGGCGCACGTCCTTGTCGTAGACGGAGTCGCGATGCAGGAGGATCACCATGTCGGCGTCCTGCTCGATCGAGCCGGACTCGCGGAGGTCGCTGATCGCGGGCTTCTTGTCCTGACGCTGCTCGGGACCACGGTTCAGTTGCGACAGGGCGATGACGGGGACCTGGAGCTCCTTGGCGATGAGCTTGAGGCTTCGCGAGAACTCCGACACCTCCTGCTGGCGGGACTCGACGCGCTTTCCCGACGTCATCAGCTGCAGGTAGTCGATGATGACCATGCGAAGGCCCGCCCGCTGCTTCAGCCGTCGGCACTTGGCGCGGATCTCGACGAGAGTCATGTTGGGACTGTCGTCGATGTAGAGCGGTGCGTCGTTGATGCGACCTCGAGTCGACGCCACGGTCGTCCAGTCGCGCGGGTCGAGCGTTCCCTTGCGCATGTTCTGCAGGGGGATCGCCCCCTCGGCGCTCAGCAGACGCATGGCGATCTCGCTCTTGCCCATCTCGAGGGAGAAGAAGATCGACGGGAAGTCGTGGCCGATCGAGGCGGCACGGGCGAAGTCGAGGGCGAGCGTCGACTTTCCCATCGCGGGTCGTGCCGCGACGACGATCATCTGACCGCCGTGGAGGCCGTTCGTGAGCTCGTCGAGCTCCCGGAACCCGGTCGGGATGCCGGTCATGGAGCCGTCACGGCCGTTGGCCGCCTCGATCTCCTCGATCGCGGCGTCGACCGCGGTGGTCAGCGGCACGTAGTCCTCGGCGGTCTCGGTGCCGGTCACCGAGTAGATCTCGGCCTGGGCGTTGTTCACGATGTCCGTCGCGTCGCCCTGCCCGTCGTAGCCTAGCTGCACGATCCGGGTGCCGGCGTCGACCAGACGGCGGAGGATCGCGCGTTCCGAGACGATGCCGGCGTAGTAGCCGGCGTTGGCCGCGGTGGGAACGATCGAGGTGAGCGTGTGCAGGTAGTCCGCACCGCCCGCGCGGCTCAGCTCTCCGGTCTTGATGAGCTCGTCGGTCACGGCGACCACGTCGGTCGGCTCGCCGTGCGAGTACAGCGACAGGATCGCCTCGAAGATCAGCTCGTGCTTGGGGATGTAGAAGTCGGCGCCCTTGAGCGTCTCGATCACATCGGCGACCGCATCCTTCGACAGGAGCATTCCGCCCAGCGCGCTCTGCTCCGCGAGCAGGTCGTGCGGCGGCGTGCGCTCGGGCTTGCGCTGCGGCTGCCCCCCGAGGCGCTCCTCTGAGATGTCGGCGATCGACACGTAGTTCCCTTCGATGCGACGAACTGGATGGATGCGCGGGCGGAGTCTCGCTGCGCGGTGGCGGCCGCTCGATGCCGCCTGACCAGCGAAACAGCAGCCTCCGACATCGGGTCGCTCGACCACGCTACGAGCGAGGGTTTTCGGTCGCAACAGCCCCTGTGGATAACCGTGTGGAAAGCGTGCGAACAAGTCCGGAGTGTCTGTGCAGAACGCATGTGGATAACCCGGTGGAGTACCTGATATCAGTGATCATTTATCAGCTGCGAGCTGGTATTTTTCGTTTCCCCACCCTGTGGATGGAAACGTGCTTCAACTGCGCATTGAAGGTTTGGCTAACCGCGTTAGACATGTGTAGAACCTGGGGAAAGTCAAGCCGAGATTCCTCCGGGCGCGTCACACTCGGAAACGAGGCGAGATTGCGGGAATCGTCATTCGATTTTCCGTCAAGGGGTATGGACATACCGGTATGCCGAGAGTATCTTCCCGGATACCGGCGCAGCAGTGCCGGCAACGATCGCCTTTCGGGGAGGGAAGTCGACGTGAACGCTCAGGCCACCCGGCGCGGCGTACCTGCCGTCGCCCTCTGGGGTGGGCTGGGCGCGCTCGCATGGGCGGCCATCACCGTCCTCACCGGCGGCTCCTCCGCACAGGCGGACGAGGGAGACCACTCCCTTCTCGACGGCGTCGGCTCTCTCGTCAGTCAGACGGTCTCGACGGTCGGCGACACCGTCACGGCGGTCACGCAGCCGGTCGTGACGGAGGTGGTCGCGCCCGTCGTGACCGAGGTGGTCGCGCCGGTGGTGACCGAGGTCGTGACCCCCGTCGTCGCGCACGTGACGGCGCCGGTGCAGCAGGCGGCGCCCGTCGTCGAGACGGTGACCGAGACGGTCGCCCAGGTGCCCGTCGTGGGCCAGCCGGCGGCCGCCGCCGTGGGAACGACGACGGAGACGGTCGTCGACACCGTCGCCGACACGGTGGAGTCGGTGACGACTCCCGTGATCGCCGTCCTCGAGGACTCTCCCGCATCGCACATCGTGACACCGGTGACGGATGCCGCGGCATCGTTGCCGGTTCTCGGAGCACTGCTCGGACAGCTCGGTGTCTTCACACTCGTCGAAGATCTCGTCGGCGTCGTCGATGAGACCACCGCGATCGTCGGAGGTGTCGTCGACGATGTCGTCGACAGCACGGTGCCTCCTCTCGTGGACGCGCTCGAACCTCTCAGCCCGGCGACTCCCGACGACGTCGTCGCGGAACCCTCCGCCGTCGATGCGCACCAGGTGAGAGCTCTGCTTCCCGCAGCGCCGGCACCTGCGACGGCGACGACTCGCGTCTCCGCCTCGCCTGCCGCCCTCGAGCCGGTGGCCGCCACTGTCGATCCGGCGTGGACTGCGACCGCATCCGGCCGGGACGGAGTCCCCGCTCCCGCGCCTCTGGGCTCTCCGGTCGCGCCGTCATCGTCCACCGGCTCCGGTGGAGCATCCGCTGTCTCCCCCGCTCGCCTCGGCGACGCGGGAACCCCCGCGTTCTCCGCCGGAGAGCGCACCCCCGGTGCACCCGACGACGTCCTGCCGACGTCTCTGGTCGCCGACACCGACGTCTCTCCTGACTGACGGGTGGTCGCGTCGTCCCTTCGCGGACGACAGATGCCGTGCTGCGTGCGCACACATTCCGCACGCACCCATCCAGACACACCCAGAAAGTCAGGAGAAGGTCATCATGCGTACGTACCTCAAGCGGGCCCTGTGGGGCACGCTCATCGCCGGCGGGGTCACCCTGTTCGGCGCGACCGCGGCAAACGCGGCCGAGACCTCGGGAGACGACGGTCTGCTCTCGGGGACCCAGGCGGAGGCACCGATCTCCGTCCCCGTCACGATCGCGGGCAACGCGATCTCACTGCTCGGAGACTCTTCCGCGCAGCCGGCACCCGCGCCTGCTCCGGCACCGGCACCGGCGCCCGCACCGGCCCCCGCACCGGCCCCCGCTCCCGCTGCCGCTCCCGTCACGAGCGGTGAGTCCGGCACAGCCTCCGGCACCCAGGCTGTGGTGGACGTCACCCTTCCGGTGACGATCAGCGGCAACGCGGTCAGCGTCGTCGACGACTCGTCGAGTCAGGGCGCGACCGCTCCGGCCCCGGCGGCTCCCCAGGCCCCGGCGGTCTCCACCTCCGGCATCGACGGGCTCCTGTCCGGAACGCAGGGGCTCGTGAGCGTCGACGTGCCGATCACGGTGACCGACAACGCCATCTCGCTCCTCGGCGACAGCGAGACCACCGGCGCCGCCCCGGCCGGTTCCACCGCCGGTGCCGCCAGCACCGGTGTCCCCGGCGCGGCGGGGATGACAGGCGGTGACGACGGCGTCGCCAGCGGCACGCAGGTCACCGCTCCCGTCACCGCCCCGGTCACCGTCGGTGGCAACGCCATCTCCGTCCTCGGAGACAGCGAGGCCACGTCGATGGGATCGGCTCCCGCCACCCCCGCGACCGGTGTCCCCAGCACCGGCACCGTGACGGGTGGTGACGACGGCGTCGCGAGCGGCACCCAGGTCACCGCCCCGGCCACCGCTCCGGTCACCGTCAGTGGTAACGCCATCTCCATCCTCGGAGACAGCGAGGCCACGGCAGGATCGGCTCCCGCCACCCCCGCGACCGGTGTCCCCAGCACCGGTGTCCCCAGCACCGGAGCAGTGACGGGCGGTGAGGACGGCGTCGCGAGCGGCACCCAGGTCACCGCTCCCGTCACCGCTCCGGTCACCGCCGGCGGCAACGCCATCTCCGTCCTCGGAGACAGCGAGGCCACGGGGTCGGCCCCGGCCGGTCCTACCGCAGGTGCCCCCAGCACCGGCGGTGTGACGACCGGAGATGACGGCATCCTCGGCGGCACCCAGGTCACCGCCCCGGTGACTCTTCCGATCACGATCGGCGGCAACGCCATCTCCGTGGTGGGCGAGAGCACGGTGACGGGCACCGACCCCGGCACCGACCCCGGCACGGACCCCGGAACCGACCCCGGCACAGACCCCGGCACGGACCCCGGAACCGACCCCGGCACGACGCCCGGAACCGGCGCCGGTGACGGAGTCGGCACGGTGTTCAGCGGAGCCTCGATCACCGTCGCGAGCAGCGGGGCCGTGACCGCGGCTCCCGCCACTCAGGGGCTGGCCGCCACTGGCGGCTCGTTCCCGACGGCGCTCGGAGCTGTCGCGGTCGTCCTGCTCCTCCTCGGAGCCGGGCTGCTGCGTCGCCGCCTCATCTCGGCATAGCCGCCAGACCCCGGCGGCGCCTCCATCCTCGGGGGAGGAGATGTGGCGCCGTCGGTGTGCGGGTCCTGTGACGACCGGCAGGTTCCCCAGCCCTGCCCGCAGTCTGCGATGCCGCACAGTTCGCGGATGCCCCGTGTCCCCAGCACGGGGCATCCGCCGCGCCCGCTGAAGGGCGCGGTCGCAACAGCATCCCGTCGATCGCGGGGCCAGAATCACATCCCCCCGGGTCGAACGGGATGCTCTTTCGACCCCGCACCGGCAACGAATGCTGATTCGACCCCGCACCGGCGAACGCGCTCGCCCATCGACCCCGCACCGGGCCGACACGCAGAACGCCCCCCGTCCCGAAGGACAGGGGGCGTTCTCGCGAGTGCCGCGCCTTACTTGGCGGCGACGACCTGCAGCGTGATGACAGCGGTCACGTCGTCGTGCAGACGAACCGTGGCCTCGTGCTCACCGGTGACCTTGATGGCCGATCCGATGTGCACCTTGCGCTTGTCGATCGAGCCGAGACCCGCGGCTGCGACAGCATCCGCGATGTGATCGGTCTTGACCGAACCGAAGAGACGACCCTCGTTGCCGGCCTTGACGGCCAGGCGGACCTTGGTGCTCTCGATGTTGTTCTTCAGGGCCACGGCCTCGTCGCGGTCGTGGATCGCGCGAGCCTGACGAGCAGCCTGGATCGAAGCGACCTGCTTTTCGCCACCGCGGGTCCACGCCGTAGCGAAGCCCTGGGGGATGAGGTAGTTGCGGGCGTACCCGTTCTTGACCTCGACCACGTCACCGGCGCTTCCGAGCCCGGCGACCTCGTTCGTGAGAATCAGCTTTGCCATCTCAGTACCCCTTACCGGCCGGCGCCAGCGTAGGGCAGGAGCGCCATCTCGCGCGCGTTCTTGATCGCCGTGGCGATCAGACGCTGCTCCTGCACCGAGACACCGGTGATACGACGGGCGCGGATCTTGCCGCGCTCCGAGACGAACTTGCGAAGGGTGGCGACGTCCTTGTAATCGATGACGCCAACCCGGATGGACTTCGCGGGAGCGGCGTTCTTCGCGCCCTTCCGCGGCTTGCGGCGGTCGCCGCTCGACTTTCCAGCCATAGTTTTTCCTTAGTGATGAGACGGATGCCGCTCAGCGAGCGGATCCAGAAGTTGTTCAGAACGGGGTGTCGTCACCGAAGCTGCCCGGAGTGCTCCAGGCGTCTGCGCTGGTCGACGAGCCGGGCGTGGACCACGGCTCCTCCGACACCTGCTGCTGCTGAGCCGGGCGGGACTGTCCGCCACCGCCGCCGGCACCGCCGGTCGACGCGGCACGGGTGACCTGCGCGGTCGCGTACCGGAGCGAGGGGCCGATCTCGTCGACCTCCAGCTCGATCGCGGTGCGCTGGTTGCCCTCGCGGTCCTGGTAGGAGCGCTGACGCAGACGGCCCTGCGCCATGACGCGCATGCCCTTGGTCAGCGAACCTGCCACGTGCTCGGCGAACTCGCGCCACACGGATGCACGGAGGAACAGCGCTTCGCCGTCCTTCCACTCATTCGCGGCACGGTCGAAGTTCCGAGGCGTCGATGCGATGGTGAAGTTCGCCACCGGCAGCCCGTTCTGCGTGTACCGCAGCTCGGGGTCGGCCGTGAGGTTTCCCACCACGGTGATGACGGTCTCGCCAGCCATGAGCCTTAGGCCTTCGCAGCCTTGGCGGCCTTGCGGGCAGCCTTCTCCTCGGAGCGCTTGGCCTCCGAAGCGACCATCGCCTGAGCCTCCTCCGAGCGGAGGACCTTGGTGCGCATGATCTGCTCGTTCAGCTTCAGCTGACGGTCGAGCTCCTGCGTGGCCTCGCTGGTGGCGGTGAAGTTGACGACGGCGTAGATGCCCTCGTTCTTCTTCTGGATCTCGTACGCAAGACGGCGCTTGCCCCAG
Source organism: Microbacterium sp. H83 (assembly GCF_001650405.1). Lineage (GTDB taxonomy): Bacteria > Actinomycetota > Actinomycetes > Actinomycetales > Microbacteriaceae > Microbacterium. The sequence continues at coordinate 20,045 of NZ_LWCU01000053.1, forward strand.
ATGTCGACCTTGTCGATCGAGCCACCATCGTTGGTGATGACCTTCAGGAACTTGTCGAGCGTAGGTGCGACCTGGCGCTCGTCGATCTCGGGGGTCAGAATGACCATGAGTTCGTACTGGTGCGTCACTTACCCACCTCCTTCGGACTAGAACGGTTTCCGGGGCTTTCCCGGAAACAGGAGGGTGTGCATGCGTCCGCCCATCGACGGGCACAGGGGCCCAAGGCAGACAACCTTGACAGTCTAGCGGAGATTTCTTCGCGGCGCCCGCACAATCCGGGGCGGGAACTTGGCATGCTGGTATGCGTGCGTGGCGACCGACGCCGCGCACGCGACCGAAGGGGGAAACGCCATGCGCGTCAAGAAATGGGGGGTCGGACTCGTCCTGACCGCCGCCGTCCTGCTCACCGGGTGCACCGCAGCCACGGAGGAGCCCGCCGACGACAAGCCGGCCGCCACCGCGGAGGAGACCACGGCGCCCACGTCCGACTGCCCCGAGCTCTCCGAGGGTGCGACCGTCGACGGCTCCGAGCTCGGCACCTGCATCACCGAGGCGATGACGGACACCGCCGGATACGCCGCCAAGACCAGCATCCTGGGCATGGACACCACCGCCCGGTACAACCCCGAGACGAAGGCCGTCGAGACCATCACGCCGATGGGCTCGCTCATCGTGATCGGCGACGACGCGTGGGTGAAGTCGTCGACGAGCGAGTGGCAGGTCGCCGACCCGAACTCGTCCGACCCGATCATCGCGTCGCTGAGCAGCGGTGCGACGTCGGTGTCGCAGGCCGACCCCGCGACCGCGGCGGGCGCCCTCACGGGTGAGTTCACCGTCACCGGCACGGGCTCGCGCCTCGGTCAGGACGTCTACATCCTCACGGGCACGTCCGAGGCGCAGGGCGTCGCGGTCGACGTCACGTTCGAGGTGACCACGGACTACGTGGTCCTCGCGACGAGCGGCACCACCGAGGCCGCCGGCCAGTCCATCGAGACCTCCCTCGAGATCACCGAGTGGGACGTCGCGCAGGACATCGTCGCGCCGATCTGACGCTCGACGTCATCCAGCACAGCGGGCCGGGGCATTCGCCTCGGCCCGCCGTGCATTCCCGGGGCGCTCTCCGGCATGACCTCCGCAGCGACTCCGTCGGGGCGCCACGGATACGCAGGAGAACTCCCGTTCCGAAGGAGCATCCGCGCGAGATGCTCCTTCGAAGCGGGAGATCTCCTTCTGGAACGGGAGCCCGGCGCGAGGCTCAGCCGAGGACGGGCGGGATCTCCGACCAGAGGAGGCGGTCGTTGGTCGACGGCGCGAGCGGGATGCGGCCCGCGCCGTCGGGCTCGGGGATCGCTGCGAGCAGCGCCTGCGTGTACGGATGCTGCGGCGACGCCCAGACCCGATCGGTCGGCCCCGACTCCAGCACGCGTCCGGCGAACATCACGAGCGTGCGGTCGGCGATGCGTCGCACCACGGCGAGGTCGTGCGAGATGAACAGCATCCCTGCCCCGGACTCCGCGACGAGGTCGCGCATGAGGCCCGCGACGCTCGTCTGGGTCGAGGCGTCCAGTGCCGAGATCGGCTCGTCCGCGACGAGGAGCGACGGACGCGCGGCGAGGGCGCGTGCGATCGCGATGCGCTGCTTCTGCCCGCCGGAGAACTGGTGCGGGAACCGGGTGGCGACCTGCGCGGGGAGCCCGACTCGTTCGAGCCACTCCTCCACGGTCGACCCGGCCGCTCCGCGCGCGCGGGCGGTCGCGATGCCGTCGGCGATCTGATCGCCCACGCGGCGACGGGGATTCAGCGACGTCGACGGGTCCTGGAAGACCATCTGGATGCCGGTGAGCCCGACCGTGCGGCGTCGGATGCCCAGCGGGGTCACCGGCACATCGCGGAAGCGCACCTCTCCGCCGGCGATCCTCTCGATGCCGACGACCGCGCGCGCCAGGCTGGACTTGCCGCTGCCGGACTCGCCCACCAGAGCGACGGTCTCGCCCGGAGCGACCCGCACCGAGACGTCGTCCACCGCCACGACGGGAGGGGAGCCCGGATAGCGCACGACGACGTTCTGCGCGTCGAGAACGGCGACCTCACTCATGGGCGTCCTTCCCTTCCTCGACCGGCTCACCGGAGAGGGGCTCACCGGAGAGCGGCTCACCGGCATCCGGCGCACCGGCACCGGCATCCGCACTCGCGATCTTCGAGCCCGGGAGCGCGGCGAGCAGCGTGCGCGTGTACTCGTGCTGCGGCGAGCGGAACAGCGTCGCGCGGTCGGCCCGCTCGACGATCTCGCCGTTCTTCATGACGGCGACGTCGTCGGCGATCGCGCTCATGACGCCGAGATCGTGGGTCACGAGCAGCACCGCGAGGCTGCGCTCCGTCGCGAGGTCGCGCAGCAGCCGCAGGATGCCGGCCTGCACCGTCACGTCGAGCGCGGTGGTCGGCTCGTCGGCCAGCAGCACCTCGGGATCGCACGCCAGAGCGCAGGCGATCGCGATGCGCTGGCGCTGGCCGCCGGAGAACTGGTGCGGGTAGCGCTTCAGCGCGGCATCCGGATTCGGCACCTGCACGGTCTCGAGCAGCTCGATCGCCCTCGCCTTCGCGGCGTCGCCCCGCAGGCCGAGGTGCACGCGCATGTGATCGGTGAGCTGGCGTCCGATCGGCAGCTGGGGATGCAGTGAGGCCGAGGGATCCTGGAAGATCATCGCGATGCGGTTGCCTCGGATGCGGTTGAGCGACCGACGGCGGAGTCCGATCAGCTCCTCCCCCGCGAGCGAGATCGATCCGCCCGTGCGCGCCTGCCGTGGGAGCAGCCCGAGGACGGCGAGCGAGGTGAGCGTCTTGCCGGACCCGGACTCCCCGGCCAGGCCGTGGATGCGACGGGCTTCGAGGTCGAGCGAGATGCCCCTGACCAGGGGACGCCCGATGTCGATGGTGAGGTCGCGGATGCTCAGCGCCGGGACGGTCATGCCGCTGCTCCCTTCGCCGAGGCCGCGTGATCGGCCTGCTTCTCGTGCGTGACCTCCGCGGTGGGGTCGAGCACGTCGCGCATGGCGTCGCCCAGGAAGTTGAACGCGAGCACGACCGTGAGGATCGCGAGACCGGGGAACACGCCGAGCCACCAGGCGTCGAAGTTCTGCATCGCCGAGGAGATCATCGATCCCCACTCCGCCGTCGGCGGCTGAGCGCCCAGGCCGAGGAACGACAGCCCGGAGAGCAGGAGGATCGCGGCGCCGATGTCGAGCGTCGCGAGCACGAGCATGGGACCCGCGATGTTCGGCAGGATGTCGACGAACAGGGTGCGCAGCGGCGAGTGCCCGAGCAGGCGCCCGGCGATGACGTAGTTCTGCCCGCGAAGCCCCAGCACGATGCTGCGGGTCACTCGGGAGTACTGCGGCCAGGACACCACGATCGCGGCGATCACGGCATTGAACAGCGAGGGGCCGAGCGAGGCCGCGACGACCATCGCGAGGATGACCGTCGGGAACGCCATGAACAGGTCGGTGATGCGCATGAGCGTCTCGTCGACCCAGCCGCCGAAGTAGCCGGCGACGGCGCCGATCACCGTGCCGATGATCATCGCGGCGATCACGAGCATGAGCGCGAGGGGCAGGCTCACGGTCGCGCCGGTCATCAGCCGGGAGAAGATGTCGCGGCCGTTGCCGTCGGTGCCGAGCAGCGTGTCGATGCCCGGCTCCTGCAGACGCGGCAGCACCTGCGCGTTCGGGGCGAAAGGCACCCACCACTGCGCCGTGAAGGCCACGATGATCCACGCGGCGGCGATCACGGTACCGATCACGCCGAGCGGCGTGCGCCACGCACGCGGCCAGCGGACGCGGAACCGCCAGGGCCCGGATGCCGAGTCGATGCGGCTCATGCGATCCTCACTCTCGGGTCGAGGACGCCGTAGAGCAGGTCGACGACGAAGTTGATGAGGAGGTAGATGACGCCGACCACGAGCCCGACGCCCATGATGCCGGGCAGGTCGAGGTTCGCGGCGGAGTTGTAGGCGTAGGTGCCGAGTCCCGGCCACGCGAACACCGACTCGACGAGCACGGTGCCGGACAGCAGCGATCCGAAGGCGACGCCCACGACGGTGAGGATCGGGAGGGATGCGCCGCGGAGCACGTATCCGATGATGACGCGCATCGCCGGGAGGCCCTTGGCACGCGCGGCGCGGACGTAGTCGCTGTCGAGGACCTCGAGCACCGACGTGCGGATGAAGCGCGTGAGGAGTCCGATCGTCACGAGCGACAGCACCAGCACGGGGAGGGCGAGGTGCGCGAGGGCGTCGAAGAATCCGACGCTGTCGCCGTTCAGGAGGTAGTCGACCGTGTACATGCCCGTGATGCGCGGCGGCGGGGTGATCGACGGCGAGATCCGGCCGGATCCCGGCGCGATGCGCAGCTCGAGGAAGAACACGTAGAAGCTGACCAGCGCGAGCCAGAAGGTCGGCACGCTGAGCCCGATCAGGGTCACGATGCGGATCACCTGATCGGTCACGAGTCCGCGGCGATAGGCCGCGAGCGTCCCGAGGACGACGCTCACCGCGAGGCTCAGGATGATGGCGCCGATGGCGATCTCGATGGTCGCCGGCACGGCCGTGGCGAGATCGCCGGTGACCGGTCGCCCGGTCACCAGCGATGTGCCGAGGTCTCCGCGCAGGAGGTTTCCCATGTAGATGACGTACTGCACGATCAGCGGCTGGTCGAGACCGTTGGCCTTGATGAAGGCCTCGCGCGTCGCCGGGTTCTGCGATGCGCCCTCGCCCAGCGCCGCCGACACCGGGTCGCCGGGCACCAGGTTCGTCAGAGCGAAGGTCACGATCGTGACCCCCAGCAGGAGCAGCAGCGAGGTGCCGACCCGGCGCAGCAGGTATCCGACGAGCGGCGACCTGCGACGCTGTGACTGCCGTCGCACGGCCACCGTCGTCATCAGTCGGCTCCGCTCAGCCGGCAGGCGTGATCTCGGCGATGTCCATCTCCCACACCGAGTTGTACACGGCGCCGGAGACGGCATCCGCCGTGGCGATGTTGCGACCGGGGACGATCAGCGGGACGAACGGGCCCTCGGCCTGCATCGCCTCGGCGAACGCGGTGAAGGCCTCGCTGCGCTGGGCCTCGTCGGTGGCTGCCGCGGCACCGGCCGCGATGCCCGCGATCTCGGGGTTGGCCTCTGCGGCCCAGCCCGATCGCAGACCGACCTTGAGTCCCGGGGCGAAGGGGAGGAAGTTCGCGGAGTCGGCGTAGTCCGGGCCCCAGAACCACAGGCCGAACGACTCGGTGCCATTGACGTACGCGTCGAGCTCGGTCGCGAACGGGGCCGGGGCGAGCTCGACGGCGATGCCCGCGTCCTCCAGCTGCGCCTGCACGCGCTCGGCGAGCGGGGTGAACTCCACGCCGCCGACGGGGTAGTCGTTCGGGAACTGCAGCGTCAGGGTCTGACCGGTGTACCCGGCCTCCGCCAGAGCGGCCTTCGACTTCTCCAGGTCCTGCTCGACGCCGGACTCCAGTGCACCCTCGAATCCGGGCGGGATGACGCCCGTGGCCTGCACGGCACCCGAGCCCGCGAGCTCGAGCAGCGCGTCGTAGTCGAGGGCGTAGCGGATCGCCTCGGCGATCTTCACGTTGGCGAGGTCGCCGGCGACGGCCGACGACTGGTTGAGGAGCAGGAAGATCGTCTGACCGGACGGCACGGATTCGACCTGCAGGCCGTCGCCGAGACCCGCGACCTGGTCGCCGTTGAGGTCCATGGCGACCATCGAGTCGCCGCCCTTGAGGTTGGCGAGCTGCGTCGCGCTCTCCGAGACGTTGCGCACGACGACGCGGTCGTAGCCGGCCTCCTCGTCGCCGTTGTACTCGTCGCTCTTGGCGAGCACGACCTGCGACGAGAGGTCGAGGGTGTCCAGCGTGTACGGGCCGGATCCGGCCGACTCGCCGTCCAGGAACTTCTGGGCGCTGTCGCTGCCGTCGATCGAGCCGCCGTTCTCGATGACGACGTCGGAGTTCACGATGCCCAGAGCCGGGTTCGCGAGGATCGCGGGCAGCTGCAGCAGCGGGGTCTCCGAGGTGATCGAGACGGTCTTCTCGTCGACCTCGGCGATGGTCAGTCCGCCGAGCAGGAAGTTCGGCTTGGCGTCCTCCATGCCCTGGATGCGCTGCAGCGTGAAGACGACGTCCTTCGCCTCGATCGGCGTGCCGTCGGAGAAGACGCGGTCCCCCTCGAGCGTGAAGGTGAATTCGGTGGCCGCATCGTTCTGCTCCCACGAGGCGAGCCCGGGGACCGGCGTCGACACGTCGGAGCCCTCGAAGTCGACGAGCGTCTCGTAGAGCGCCTTCGCGATCATGTTGCCGGTGGGGTCGTACGTGTGGCCCGGGTCGGCGGTCTCGATCGAGAACGCGGTGTCGATGACGAGGGAGTCGGAACCGGAGGAATCGCCGCCGCTGTTCGCGGAATTCCCTCCCGAGCAGCCTGCGAGTGCGAGGAGGCCGACGGCTCCGATCGCGATGACGGACGTGCTGCGACGTGACGACATGAGGGCCTCCAAGGGCGAGGAGTTCATCGGGATGGTCGACTCCGGGTGGACGACCGGTGATCAGATTCGCATCATATGGGACGATGTGTCCAGCGAGGATGCGGATCGTCATCACGGTCTGTCCAGAACCTCGACCGTGAGGAGCAGGATGTCCACCAAGAGTGTCGAACCTTCGAAGCAGGCTGGACGAAGTGCCACCCCACTGGACGACATCGGATACAGAATCCTCGACACGCTGCGGGATAACGGTCGCATCTCGATCGCCGCGCTGGCCGAGACGGTCGGGATCTCCCGCGCGAACGCCTATACGCGCGTCGAGACCCTGATGCAGGACGGCGTGATCACGGGCTTCAGCGCCAAGGTCGATCAGGCCAAGGCGGGCCTCTCGATCGGAGCGCTCGTGTTCGTCACCGTCCACCCGCAGGCGTGGGGCTCGTTCCGCGAGCGCATCATCGAGATGCCGGATGTGGAGTGGTGCGCGATCACCACCGGCGAGCACGACGCGATGCTGCTCATCCGCGCCGTCGACGTGAGCGGAGTGCACGAGTTCTCCACCGGAGTGATCGCGCAGCTGCCCGAGGTCCGCACGGTGGTCAGCGTCGTGGTGCTCGACGAGGTCGTCCGCCGCTCCTACCTGCTGCCGTCCGATCTTCCGGAACGCGACACCGAGACGCCGCTGGGCATGACGCGCTGGACTCCCGCGTCCCCCGGTCGCGACACCCTGCCGCCCCGTTGAGCGGGCGTCCTCAGGCCGCGGCGGTCTCCTCGCAGACGCTGAGCTGCGGAAGGCCGTGCATCTCGTAGTGCTCGACGAGACGGATGCGGCCGTCATCGGTGAGCTCGAGCTCGCTCTCGCCGTTGCCCGTCACGACGCTGCCGTCGGCCACGAGCACGTGCACGAAGGAGACCCAGATGGTGTCGCCGGTCCTGGTGCCGACGAACCGCCCGAAGGTCACCGTGTCGCCGACGTAGTCGCCCCAGATCGCGCCGTCCTTCTCCTGATAGGTGAACACACTGGGGGCGTCGGGGTCGACGGCGGAGGTCGTCGAGGACACCATTCGGAAGCGGCGTCCGTCGAGGCTGGGGATAGCTGCGGGCGAAGTCATCCCCCGATTATGCGCGAGCCCGTGAGGCACGTCGCGACGCCCCCGTCATGCGTCTTCCGTCACCGATCCGACGGCGGCGCGGGCGAGACGAAACGGGCCGGAGCCGCGGCATCCCGTCGCCTTTCGTCCGTCCCGGTCATTCGAGATCGAGGCGCAGCAGCTCCGGCAGATGCGCGGTCTGGGCGCGCACGACGAGCAGGAAGTCCGCGTAGTCGGGCGTCATGTCGACCCGCGACGATCCCAGGACGTGCGTCATCCGCCGTCCGGCCGCGCGCTCGAAGCGGATGCGACGGACCGGGTACCCCGTCGGCGTGAGCCAGATGCGGGTGAGCTGCGCGAAGGGGATGTCGCGATCGTCGAGGCGGATGCCGTGATGATCGACGGCGACGTGGGCCGGGATGCTCCTCAGCACCCGCCGGCGCTGCACCGCCCCGATCAGCAGACCGATGCCGGCCACACCGGCGAACGGGACGACGAGCACGAGCGCCGAGAGCTCTCCGTCGAGGAAGCCGGGTGAGAACGCGAGTGCGCCGACCGCGGCGGCCACCAGGAGCAGCACCACCGCTCCGATCATAAGACCGGCGGCGAGCGAGCGCTCCTTCGAGGAGTCGACGGTGAACGACGACGGCAGGTGGGCACGAGCGCGAGCTGCGTCGACCGGATCGGCGGGTGCCGGCGATGCGAGAGGCGTGAGCACCGCCATCAGATCGTTGAACGTGGACCGCGTGAATCCGGGCAGTTCGATCGTGATCTCCCTGCCGGCGCTGTACACGATCAGAGCGCGGGTGACGCCGCTGCGCAGACCGTTCGTGCGGTGCTCGGTGATCTTCGACCGGAAGCCCGTGGTCGCGCGATCGTAGACCTCGCGGTTCCCCGCCCGCCCGATCTCGACGCTGTCGCCGCGCACGACGACGCGGGTGTTGCGCAGCCAGAGGACCGATGTGAACACCACGCCGGTCAGCACGAGCGCGACGACGAGCACGAGGATCCCGCGGGTCTCGAGGTCCATCCGCCGCGGCAGGAACTGCGGCAGCACGAACAGCGTCACCGCCGAGAGCAGCGCCGAGATCACGAGCGCGCTCACCACCCCACGGACCGGATCCCGGCGGAAGACCCGCTCGCCGGACACCACGGATACCCCATCGACCATCTGATGCCCTCCCGCATCGAGCTGCGAACGGACCGCCCTGCGATCCCCGCACATTTTGGCGCGTCGGACCCGTCGAGCGCACCCCCCGATCCGTCCCGGTACCGTGGGCGCATGGAGTGGACCCCTGACGCCTCGGCCGGAGACTGGCTGCGCGAGCGGATCGACGATCCGTGGAGCGCGACCATGCACGATGTCGTCCCGCGCGGTTTCCCCGCGTACGCGCGCATCCTGCACCCCGCGATCGTGCGATCACTGCCGGGGCGGCCCGTTCCCTCGCCCGAGGAGTACGAGCGGATGCCGCACGACGAGGCCGTCTCGCTGATCGATCAGTACGTGGACGAGCCTGCGACGTGGGCAGAGACCGCAGCCGCCTTCGGCACGACCCTGCATCCGCTCGCGCAGTGGCAGCGCATCGTGCGCACCCCGCCTGACGGCGACTGGAACCTGCGGATCGCGCCCGACGGCCGCGAGTTCACCGGCCCGATGGAGGGTGAGATGGCGCCCGAGATGCTCGCGGCCGTCGCGTCGCACCTCGTCGCCGGCACGACCACCCCGGATGCCGGCTTCGTAGCCCTCTGGGAGGGACGAGGTGGCCTGCTCGGTCACCTCGGTCATGGGCCGTCGCGCACCTTCCTCACCTTCGGCGACGACCCCAACCACCGGGCGATGCTCGAGCGCAGCGTGCACGATCCGTTCAACAACGCCTTCCGCAAGAAGACCTGGCAGGAGGGGATCCTGTCGCGGGAGGTCTCCGAAGGCCCGCGGTTCCGGCTCCCCGGGCGCGATCACGTGCTGTTCCGAGGCGCGGTCGGCGAGCTGGCGCGCCCCGACTGGGTGCTCGACGTCCCCTGGCGCGATCGGCCGGGCGAAGAGCACGGGTTCGCCCCCACCGCGCAGACGCCGTCGATCGTCTGGCCCGACGATCACGCCTGGGTGCTCGTGAGCGAGATCGACTACGACTCCACGATCGTCGCCGGCTCGCCCGAGCTCATCGCCGCGATCTGCGCGGACCCGCGCCTCGAGGCCTTCCCGATCGCCGAGGGCGCTGACCTCACCTGGGATGCCGACGAGGTCAATCGATGACCGCGCCGACTTCGGGATCGACGTTCGATGCGGCCCCTCTGACGGCTCCCGTCGACCCCCGCGCCGTGAGCGCCTTCAACGCGGAGCTGCGCGCGAAGGGCACGACGACCGTGTCCGCCGCGAACATCTTCGGGTTCGTCGTGCTCGCGCTGATCGTGATCGTGGCGGTGCCCGTCCTCTGGCGCACCGTCCACTCGATCTTCACCTCGGGCGGCTCACCAGGGTTCGCGCAGTTCGGCGTGGTCGTCTTCGGCGCCATCGCCGTCGTCGCCGTCGTCATCGGCGTCCTGAGCTGGCGGCGTGCGCGCGTCGTGCGGTATCGACTCGACGCCTTCGCCCGAGCGAACGGCATGTCCTACACCGCCCGACTCGTCGGTCCCGCGCTCCCCGGGATGGTGTTCGGTCTCGGGCACACGCGCGTGGCGACCGACCTCGTGCGCGGTACCTCTCCGCGTTTCGTCGAGTTCGGCAACTACGAGTACACCGTCGGCTCAGGCAAGAACTCGCGCACGTACAAGTGGGGATACGTCGCGGTCAAGCTCGACGTCCCTCTCCCGAACATCGTGCTCGACGCGAAGGGCAACAACGGCTTCGGCTCGAACCTGCCGGCGTCGTTCCAGCGCGCGCAGCGCCTGTCGCTCGAGGGCGACTTCGACCGCTACTTCACGCTCTACTGCCCGGAGGGGTATGAGCGCGACGCGCTCTACCTCTTCACCCCCGACATCATGGCGCGCTTCATCGACAACGCGGCCGAGCTCGACGTCGAGATCGTCGACGACTGGCTCTTCCTCTACACGCAGCGCAAGGTCTCGACGCTCGACCCGGCGACCTGGGCCTGGCTTTTCGGCGCGGTCGGCGCTCTCATCACGAAGTTCGAGCAGTGGGCCCGCTGGCGCGACGAACGGCTTCTGGAGGAGAGGGGATCGGCGTCCGCCCCCGCGGTCGTGTCGGCGGAGGCGGCCAGGGAACAGCTGCCGTTCGCGCCACCCGCCGGCCTGCTCGCACCCCCACCCGGGGTCGCGCGCGAGGGACGCCGTCTCAAGAAGAGCGTGCGCTGGCTGCCGATCGTGATCGCCGTCGGCTTCACGGCCGTCTGGCTCTGGTCGCGCTCGTTCTGAGCACGCGGACCCGGGCCGGTCGGCTGGCGAGCGAACCCGGGTGTGGGGGTGGGTGCTGTCTGGGGAACAGCTGTCCCACCCCATCCCCCCTCGGGATCAGAAGAAGATCTGACTCTCCCTCCGCAGGACGGCTTGGCCGTCCGACGCGTGGGTCAGCTGGGGACTGACGAATCAACGCGTTGAGATAACGGTATACCGGCGAGGGTTGCACGGAATTGCGACGCGGGATCTCGAAGGCTGCTCGGGGGAACGATGCGAAATCAGTCGCGAAACCCTCGTAAAGGAGTCAGTTTCGTGTGCTGTCGGCGCGTCGCGATCGTCCCCGTTCGAATCGCATGCGGGCATGCCGGAGTACTCGTTCACTGACGTGCTCTCCCGACTGACATGCTGCGCGTCAGCTTCTACTCTCGGGCGAATGGGCGACCTGATACCCGGCGACTACGCCGAAACCCTGGAGAATATCAAGCGCGAGGTGCGGTCGGCACGCCTGCAAGCGCAGAGGCGAGCGAATACGGAGCTGCTGAGGCTGTACTGGCGTCTCGGGCGCGAGATAAGCCTGAGGCAGGCGAGCTCCGGCTGGGGATCCAAGGTCCTCGAGCGCCTCGCCTCCGATCTTCGCGCCGCTTTCCCTCGATGGTGGGATTCTCCCGCGCGAATCTCTTCTACATGCGGCGAGTCTCGGAGGCCTGGCCGATCGAAGAGGACTTCGTCCAGCAGCCTGCTGGACAATTGCCGTGGGACCCACCTCACCCTCATCCTCGACAAGGTCAAGGATCAACGGGCACGAGACTGGTACGCGGCCAAGGCCGTGCGCAATGGCTGGACGCGGGCCCTGCTGACCCACCACCTCACCACTCACCTGCACGAACGGGACAGCGCAGCGATCGACAATTTCGTCGAGACCTTGCCTGTGGAGAGGGGTCTGGCTCGCGAGCTCACGAAGGACCCCTACGCCCTTCAGTTCCTCGCCGTCGACGGCGACGCGTCGGAGCGGGAGCTGGAGCAAGGTCTGGTCGACCGCATCCTCGAAACAATGCGGGAGCTCGGGCAGGGCTTCGCGTTCGTCCGTCGTCAGGTGCATCTCTCCGTCGGCGAATCCGATTTCTTCGTCGACCTGCTCTTCTTCCATGTCGAGCAGCTGCGTTACGTGGTGATCGAGTTGAAGACGACCGCTTTCACCCCCGCCGACGCAGGACAGTTGGGCTTTTACGTGGCCGTGGTGGACGAGTCCATCCGCCTCCGCGACAAGCACGCGCCTACGATCGGCATCCTTCTCGTGGCGGGCAAGAACGACACTGTCGTGCGTTACGCGCTGGCGTCCACCTCGCAGCCGGTTGCCGTGAGCCGCTATGAACTGTCTGCGGAAGATCAGCGATCGCTACCCGATGAAGGGGCACTCACTCGAGCATTCATCGCGGACCCGCCCCCCTCCGCGAAGGGATGAGATGCCGCTCAGACCACAGCCCCGTCGTGCGCCAGCTGCTCGAGCACGCCGTCGAGCGCGCCCCAGGCGTCGGACGCCCTCATGGCGTCGCCGATGCTCGCGGCGTGGGCGCGGTACGAGCCGTCGGACAGCACCCGATCGACCGCGTCCCGGACCTGCGGGGCCGTCGCAGACCGCGTGCGCAGATTGATGCCGGCACCCGACCAGCCGATGCGAGCCGACACCTCGATCTTGTCCTCGGTCTGGCCGGCGACCACCACCGGCACCCCGTGCGTCAGCGCCTGCTGCACGCCTCCGTACCCGCCGTTGGTCACCAGCAGATCGATCCGAGGGAGCAGCCGGTCGTACGGCACGTACTCCGCCGCCCGCACGTTCGCGGGCAGGTCACCGGGCAGAGCATCGATCGGGCGGCCTCCCGTCGACACCACCACCAGGACATCCCGATCGGCCAGCGCCTCGATCGTGGGCAGCACGAGCTGAGTGAAGTCGGAGTTGGCGACGGTGCCCTGCGTCACGTGCACGATCGGACGTCCGGAATCGAGGTCGGGCCACCAGGAGGGCAGCTGCCGATCCGAAGGGGTCGACGGCAGCGGCCCTGCGAAATGCACGGTCGACGGCAGGTCGGAGCGGGGGTACTCAAACTCGGGCACCGTGAACTGCACGTAGGCATCGGCCCGCCCGGCCCAGTCGAGGACGAATCCGCCGAGATCGCGTCCCACCTCGCTCTTCGCCACGTCATCCGCCTCGCGCTGCGCGCCTGCGAAGACGATCTTCTCGGCGACGAGACGCAGGGCGGTGTTGCGCAGCCTGCCGAGCACGCCGGGGATGGGAGTCGCGCCGAGCCCGAAGGGCGCAGCATCCCGACTCCGCACTCCGAGAGGGACGATACCCAGCACCACGACCGGCGGACGCTCGGACCGGGGGATGCGCTGCAGCAGCGCCGCGCCGATGAAGAGAGGCTCCGTCAGCACGGCGTCGACCGGAGCGGCGGCGAGCTCGGCGCGCACCGCGGCGAGCTGCGCGGCACCCGGACGGATGAACAGGTTGCTCATGTCGAAGCGGATCGCGGCCGGCCCGGTGAGGGTCTCGCGCTCGGGGAAGCGGTCGTTCGGATCGTCGAGATCGACGTCCGCCGCATCCGGAAGGGCCACGAAGCGCGCTCCCGACGCCTCGACACGCTCGGCGTAGCGCGGACTCGTGATCACGACGACGTCGTCGCCGCGCGCGATCAGGTGCCGCGCGATCTGCAGCAGGGGGATGACATGTCCGTGTGCGGGTGTGCAGGTGATGAGGTAGCGCGACATCGCGGCTTTCCTTCCTAAGATCGAATGTACTCACGAAGTATTCACTACCCTCTAAGGAAAGTCAATGACTGCACCCGCCCCTCGCGTCTACCGCTCGGAGCTCCGTGCTCGGCAGGCCAAGGAGACTCGCGCGAGGATCGTCGCCGCCGCCGCGGAGCTGTTCGCCTCGCAGGGCTACCAGGCGACGACCATCGCCGCGATCGCACGTTCGGCAGGCGTCTCCGCGGAGACGGTCAAGAACACCGCGTCGAAGGCGGAGCTGCTCATCGCCGCCTTCGAGACGACGTTCTCGGGCTCGGAGGCCGCCGAGTCGCTCACCGAGACGGAGGTCGGCTCCGGCCTCCTCGACCTCCCCGACGAGCAGTTCCTCGATGCGGTCGTCAGCCGGATCACCGTCGCGAACGCCCGCGGCCACGCGCTGTGGACCGTGCTGCTCGGAGCCGCCCTGTCGGACCCGATCGTCGACACCGCCCTCCAGGGGATCCTGGCGCATCGCCGGATCGACCTCGCGGGGCTGGTCGACGAGCTGATCCGACGCGGGATCGCCGCGGACCTGCCCGACGCGGATGCCGCTGCCGCCGCCATCTCGTTCCTCCTCTCCCCCGAGAGCTATCAGCAGCTCGTCGCGCAGTCGGCCTGGTCCGAGGAGCGGTACACCGCCTGGCTGCGCACCGCCGTGCTCGCCGAGGTGTCGCGCGGGAAGTGATCGCGACCTCTCTGCGTTACCCCCGGTGACGGCAGCGGCGCCGCACACTCCTGCATGCAACAGAATGGAAATGATGTCCGAAGTCGAAGCGCACACCCGCTGGCAGGCCGATCGTCGTGCCGCCGTCACCTCCCCCACCGGCAATCTCGCCCTGATCGAGACGCGGTGGACCGGCGAGCGACCCGACCTCGCGGCCGAGCAGGCGGTTCTCGCCGAGACCGTCGTCGCCACGCCGATCGAGCGGCGCAGCATCGAAACCGGCGATGCCGAGCACGGCCTGCGACTGTGGGATGCAGACGCTCCGGCGATCCGCTCCTTCGACCGCATCGACACGTACGACTACGACCCCGCGTGGGTCCTGACCGGACGCTTCACCCCCGTGGCCGGCGATCGCACCGTGCCGTTCGAGCACATCCGCGACAACGGCGGATCGCGCGATCTCGTCGTCCCGGGCGACATCCGCATCGAGGTGGGCGGCGAGGAGTACACGCTGGCGGCCTTCGACGACGGCGGCACCCTGCTGCTGGTGTTCGGCGACCAGACGAACGGCACCGAGACCTACGGGTCGGGACGCTTCCTGTTCGTCGAGCTCCGCGACGACGAGGGCGACGTCGTGCTCGACTTCAACCGCGCGTTCGTGCCGCCGTGCGGCTTCAGCGCCCAGTACAACTGCCCGCTCCCGCCGGCATCCAACCGCTTCCCCCTGCCTATCCGAGCAGGAGAGAAGAACGTCGTCTTCCGCGACGGCTTCGACATCTACGCGGCCTGACCGCACGCTCTCACCCTGGAGAACTCAATGAGAAGAACACGCTTCCTCGGCGCGCTCGGCGCCGTCGCGACGCTCGCGCTCGTCGCCGGCTGCGCATCCGGCGCGACCGACGACACCGCATCCGAAGACGCCACGATCGCCATCGGCTCGCTGTACGAGCCGACCAACCTCAGCAACACACAGGGCGGCGGCCAGGGCGTGACCGAGGCCCTGACCGGTAACGTCTACGAGGGCCTCTACCGTCTGACCGATGACGGCGAGGTCGAGCCGCTGCTCGCGGAGGACGCCCAGGTGTCCGACGACGGCCTCACCTACACGGTCACGCTGCGCGACGACGTCACCTTCCATTCCGGCGACCCCCTGACGTCCGCCGACGTGAAGTCGAGCGTCGAGGCCGTCACCGCCGAGGACTCGGTGTCGGCGCGCAAGTCGAGCTTCGCCACGATCGCCGACATCGCGACGCCCGACGACCAGACGGTCGTGTTCACGCTGTCGCAGCGGTCGATCTCGTTCCTGTACAACGTCAGCTACGTGTGGATCGTGAACGACGAGGCCGGCGACATCACCTCGACTGAAGACGGCACGGGTCCCTACACGCTCGACGAGTGGAAGAAGGGCTCGACCCTCACGCTGCAGCGGTGGGACGACTACTGGGGTGAGGCGGCCAAGAACGCCGAGGTCGTCTACACGTACTTCACCGACGCGACGGCCGAGAACAACGCGCTGCTGACCGGTGAGATCGACGTCATCACCAGCGTGCAGAGCCCCGACTCGCTCGCGCAGTTCGAGGGCGACGACTACGTCATCAGCGAGGGCACCTCCACCACGAAGGAGCTGCTCGCGTTCAACGACCGGGTCGCGCCGTTCGACAACGCGCAGGTGCGCAAGGCGGTGTACTCGGCGATCGACACCGCCAAGCTCCTCGACTCGATCTGGGGCGATTACGGCACACTCATCGGATCGATGGTCCCGCCGACCGACCCCTGGTACGAGGACCTCACGGCCGTGAACCCGTATGACGTCGAGCTGTCGAAGGACCTGCTCGCGCAGGCCGGCTACGCCGACGGCTTCACCTTCACGCTCGACACCCCGAGCTACGACCCGCACCCCGCCGTGGCGGAGTTCCTGCAGTCGCAGCTCGCCGAGGTCGGCATCACCGTCGAGATCAACACGATCAGCGCCGACGAGTGGTACACGAAGGTCTTCAAGGAGCAGGACTTCGAGGCCACTCTCCAGGAGCACGTGAACGACCGCGACGTGGTCTGGTACGGCAACCCCGACTTCTACTGGGGCTATGACGACGCGCAGGTGCAGCAGTGGGTGTCCGAGGCCGAGCAGGCCGAGACCACCGACGAGCAGACAGCCCTCCTGAAGCAGGTCAACGAGAAGATCGCCGAGGATGCCGCGAGCGTATGGTTGTACCTGTACCCGCAGCTCGTGGTCGCCTCCAGCGACCTCAGCGGGTACCCGGTCAACGGCCTGAACTCGCAGTTCTTCGCCTACGACATCGTCAAGTCCTGACGTGCGAGGGGGATGCCGCACGTCGGCATCCCCCTCTTCCATCCTGAGAGACCATGCTCGCCTACCTGCTGCGCCGCCTCGCGTTCCTCGTGGTGTCGCTGGTCGTCGCCATGATCGCGATCTTCGTGCTCCTGCGCCTGCTGCCCGGCGACCCGGCCAACGCTCTGCTCTCGGTGAACGCCACGCCCGAGCAGATCGCCGCCGCCCGCGCACAGGTCGGCTCCGACCAGCCGCTCCTGCAGCAGTTCACCACCTGGGCCGCACAGCTCCTCCGCCTCGATCTCGGTGAGTCCTTCCTGAGCTCACGGCCCGTCGGCCCGGACATCGCCGCCCGCTTCGCGGTCACGCTCCCCCTCACCCTCATCGCCTTCTCGGTCGCCCTCCTCGTCTCCCTCGTCATCGGCATCACCGCGGCCGTGAAGTCCGACCGCTGGTACGGCGTCGCCCTCTCCGGCTTCGCCCAGCTCGGTGTGGCCGTTCCGGTCTTCTGGGTGGGCGTCGTGCTCGTCTGGATCTTCGCGCTGGGATTCGGGCTGCTCCCGTCCGGCGGCTTCCCCCGAGACGACTGGGAGGATCCGGCGGACGCCCTCCGCTCGCTCGCCCTGCCCGTCATCACGATCGTGATCGTCATGAGCGCCTCGCTCAGCCGCTACGTCCGCTCCGCCACGCTCGACGTGATCGGCAGCGACTACCTCCGCACGGCGCGCGCCGGCGGATCGAGCATGCCCGAGGCGCTGCTGCGCCACGGCGTGCGCAACGGCGCCGTCCCCGTCGTCGCGATCCTGGGCATCGAGCTCTCCACCACCCTGCTCGGTGCGGTCGTCGTCGAGAGCGTGTTCACCCTCCCCGGTCTCGGCAGCCTGCTGCTGTCGGCGATCGAGCAGCACGACTTCCAGGTCATCCAGGGCGTGCTCGTCGTCAGCACCCTGTTCGTGCTGCTCGTCGGATTCGCCGCCGACGTCGTGCAGCGCCTCATCGATCCGCGCCTGCGCACGAGCGTCTCGGGCAACCGATGAGCCGGGTCGCGGAGCAGCTGATCACCGGTCCGGTGCGCGTGCGCCGGCGTCCGAAGGCGACCCTGCTGATCGGCGTGGTGCTCACCGGGCTGATCGTCCTGATCTCCCTGATCTCGCTCTTCTGGCTGCCCTATCCGCTCGCCGACACCAGCGGCAGTCGGCTCGAGGGACCGAGCGCCCTCCACCTGCTCGGCACCGATCGCCTCGGACGCGACCTTCTCTCGCAGCTCATGTGGGGAGCGCGGATCGCCCTCATCGTCGGTGTGTGCTCCGTCGCCATCGCCGCGGTCCTCGGCACGCTCATCGGCCTGATCGCCGCCTTCGCGCGGCCCTGGGTCGACGACACGCTGTCGGCGGCCCTCGACGTCGTCATCGCCTTCCCCGTGCTGCTGCTCGCGATGCTGGTCGTCGCCGTGCAGGGGGCGTCGCTGTGGTCGGCGGTGCTCGCGATCGGACTCGCCATGTCCGCCGTGGTCGCGCGGCTCACCCGCATCCTCGCCCGCCGCGTGCTGCAGGAGCAGTTCGTCACCGCCGCCCGCACGAGCGGAACGAGCGTGCTCGGGATCGTCTTCCAGCACGTGCTGCCGAACATCGCGCCGACGCTCGCCGTGAGCCTCGCTCTCCAGTTCGGTGCCGCCGTGCTCGCCGAGGCGAGCCTGTCGTACCTCGGCCTCGGCGCCCCGCCGCCCAACGCCTCGTGGGGTCGCATGCTGCAGGAGGCGCAGGGCACCGTGCTCACTGCGCCCGTCGGCGCCATCGCTCCCGGCATCGCGATCATCGCCCTCGTCCTCGGCGTCAACTTCCTCGCCGACGGCCTGCGCGACCTCGCCGACCCGACTCGCAGGAGGAGTCGATGAGCATCCTCGACGTGACCGGTCTCACCGTGCGCTCGGCATCCGGCACCCTCGTGCGCGACGTGTCGTTCTCCATTGCGCCCGGCGAGCGCCTGGGGCTGATCGGCGAGTCCGGGTCGGGCAAGTCGCTCACGTCGCTCGCGGTGACGGGCCTGCTGCCGACTTCGCTCACCGTCTCGGGATCGGTGCTGCTCGACGGGACGCGGATCGTCGGGGCTCGGGACGCCGCGCTGCGTCCGCTCCGGGGACCCGTCGCGCAGATCGTCTTCCAGGAGCCGCTGACCGCTCTCGACCCCCTGATGCGCGTGGGCCGCCAGATCGCCGAACCCCTGCGCCGGCACCTCGGCCTGCGCGGAGCGGAGCTCCGCACCGCCGTCGCCGCGGCGCTCGACGAGGTCTCGCTGCCCGATCCCCGGATCGCACGCGCGTATCCCCACGAGCTCTCCGGAGGTCAGCGTCAGCGCGTCGCCATCGCGATCGCCCTGGCCGCCCGGCCGCAGCTGCTCATCGCCGACGAGCCGACGACGGCGCTCGACGTGACGGTGCAGGATGCCGTGCTCGCGCTGCTCGAGCGCCTGGTCGCCGAACGCGGGATGGCGCTGCTGTTCATCAGCCACGATCTCGCGGTGGTCTCGCGGATGGTGGACCGCATCGTCGTGCTTCGCGACGGACTTGTCGTCGAGGAGGGCCCCGTGACGCAGGTGCTGCACCGGCCGGTCGAGCCGTACACGCGGATGCTGGTCGACAGCGCCCGCGCGCTCGACGCGTTCCTCGACGCGGAGGAGGCGGGAGCATGAGCGTCCTGGAGCTCCGCGGCGCCGGTTTCGCCTACGGATCCCGCACGGTCCTCGACGACGTGTCGCTCGGTCTGGACGAGGGCGACTCGCTCGGACTCGTCGGCGAGTCGGGTGCCGGCAAGTCGACCGTCCTGCGTCTGCTGCTGGGGCTCTCCGCGCCGCGTGCGGGGCAGGTGCTCTTCGACGGGGCCCCGCTGGTCCTGCGCGATCGCGCCCAGATGCGCAGGTTCCGTGCGAGCGTGCAGCCGGTCTTCCAGGATCCGTACTCCTCGCTCGATCCCCGACAGCGCATCGATCGCATCGTCGGCGAGCCGCTGCGCTCCCTGCGGCTCGCGACCGGCGACGACGCGCAGCGCCGCATCGCCGAGGCGCTCGAATCGGTGGGCCTTCCCGCCGACGCCGCGCGCCGCTACCCGCACGAGTTCTCGGGAGGGCAGCGCCAGCGCATCGCGATCGCGCGCGCGGTGGTCTCCCGCCCTCGCGTCCTCCTCGCCGATGAGCCGGTCAGCGCACTCGACGTGTCGACGCGTGTGCAGGTGCTCGAACTGCTCGACCGCCTGCGCCGCGAGAACGGGCTGACGCTCGTCATGGTGTCGCACGACCTCACCGCGATCGCCTCGGCCTGCGACCGAACCGTCGTCCTCAAGGACGGTCGCGTCGTCGAGCAGGGCACCACGGCATCCGTGCTCCACGCTCCGCAGGATCCGTACACCCGGGCACTGGTCGACGCCGTCCCGCGCCTCCCCCGCTGAGGTCCCGCTCAGCCGATCATCTGCTGTAGATGTCCCTGCGGTGTCCGGCGTGCACCGCCACGACCGTGAGCACTAGATCCTCGACGCGGTACAGCACTCGGTAGTCGCCCGTGCGAACGCGCCACTCCGGTCGTGCGGTGAGCCTTTTCGCGGCGGGCGGCCGCAGATCCTCGGCGAGCAGCTCGATCACAGCCTGGATTCGCCGCTTCGCCTCGGGCGGGAGCTTGCGGATCGCGCGCGCCGCGACCGGAAGCACCTGGATCTCGTACGTCACCGGATGAGGCCGAAGTCGCGCTTGACGTCGTCCCAGGGGATGGGGGTCTCGTCGAGGCTTTCGGTCTCTTCCCACGCGGCGTCCACCGCTCGGATGTCCGCGAGCTCTTCTGCATCTTCGAGGAGCTGCTCGAGGAACCCGGATTCCACCACGGCGGCCACGGCGCGGTTGCGACGCATCAGATAAACAGGCTCGGTCCGAGCCTCATCGATGACGGATGAGAGTCGCGTCCGTGCGTCTGTGATGGCGATCTGACTCATTCGTCCATTTTCGACGGGAATGTACGTTCCGTGCGATATTCGGCATCCCCGGTGCAGCCGTCACTCCGCCGAGGGCGCGAGCCCGAAGTACTCCAGCTCGGCATCATCAAGCATCCGAGACCGGATCAGGAACCGCAGGCCTGTCGGGCCCTCGACGGAGAAACCCGCGCCACGCCCCGGCACGACGTCGATGGTGAGGTGCGTGTACTTCCAGTACTCGAACTGCGACTCCGACATGAAGACCTCGACCGGGGCGCTGAGGCCGACGTCGAGGTCTCCCAGCAGCACGTCGCTCGGGCCCGTGAGGAACATGCCGACCGGGAAGCACATGGGCGACGAGCCGTCGCAGCATCCGCCCGACTGATGGAACATGAGCGGTCCGTGCTGCGCGGTGAGCTCGCGGACGAGGGATGCCGCGGCATCCGTCACCTCGACTCGCTGGTACGTGCCGATGCTGACCACGGTGCGCTCCTCTCGGCGGTGAGCAGGGATGGTGCCGGGCGGGCGCTGAGGGTGCAGCGCCCGCCCGGGATCGAACTCAGAAGAAGCCCAACGGGCCCTCTGCGTAGGAGACCAGGAGGTTCTTGGTCTGCTGGTAGTGGTCGAGCATCATCTTGTGGTTCTCGCGTCCCACGCCCGACTGCTTGTACCCGCCGAACGCGGCGTGCGCCGGGTACTGGTGGTACGTGTTCGTCCAGACCCGACCGGCCTCGATCGCCCGACCCGCGCGGTACGCCGTGTCGCCGCTGCGGCTCCACACGCCGGCGCCGAGCCCGTAGAGCGTGTCGTTGGCGATCGAGATCGCGTCGTCGTAGTCGTCGAACGAGGTGACCGACAGCACGGGACCGAAGATCTCCTCCTGGAAGATCCGCATGTCGTTCGTGCCCTCGAACACGGTCGGCGCGACGTAGTATCCCTCGCTGAGGTCGCCGCCGAGGTCCACGCGCTCCCCGCCGGTGAGCAGTCGAGCTCCGCCCTGCTTTCCGATGTCGATGTAGCTGAGGATCTTCTCCAGCTGATCGTTCGACGCCTGCGCGCCGATCATCGTCGCCGGGTCGAGCGGGTTGCCCTGCACGACCTTGCCGACACGCTCCAGCCCGTCGGCGAGGAATCCGTCGTAGATCGACCGCTGGATGAGCGCGCGCGAGGGGCAGGTGCACACCTCGCCCTGGTTCAGCGCGAACATCGTGAAGCCCTCGAGCGCCTTGTCGTAGAAGGGGTCGGAGGTCGACCGGGCGACGTCCTCGAAGAACACGTTCGGGCTCTTGCCCCCGAGCTCGAGAGTCACCGGGATGAGGTTCTGCGACGCGTACTGCATGATCAGGCGTCCCGTCGTGGTCTCCCCCGTGAAGGCGACCTTGCGGATGCGCTTGTGCTGTGCGAGCGGAGCGCCCGCCTCGATGCCGAAGCCGTTGACGATGTTGACCACGCCCGCGGGCAGCAGGTCGCCGATGATGTCGAAGAGGAAGAGGAGGGATGCCGGGGTCTGCTCGGCCGGCTTGATGACCACGCAGTTGCCTGCGGCGAGCGCGGGAGCGAGCTTCCAGACGGCCATGAGGATCGGGAAGTTCCACGGGATGATCTGGCCGACCACTCCGAGCGGCTCGTGGAAGTGGTACGCGACCGTGTTCTCGTCGAGCTGGCTGATGCCGCCCTCCTGCGCCCGCAGCACGCCGGCGAAGTAGCGGAAATGGTCGACGGCGAGCGGGATGTCGGCGGCGAGCGTCTCGCGCACCGGCTTGCCGTTCTCCCAGGTCTCGGCGACCGCGATGCGCTCGAGGTTCTCCTCGATGCGGTCGGCGATGCGATTGAGGATCACGGAGCGCTCGGCCGGGCTGGTCTTGCCCCAGGTGGCGAAGGCCTTCCAGGCGACGTCGACCGCGCGGTCGATGTCCTCGACCGTGCCGCGCCCGACCTCGGTGAAGGGCTTGCCGGTGACAGGGCTGATGTTCTCGAAGTACTGGCCCTTCACCGGATCGACGAGCTCGCCGCCGATGTAGTGCCCGTACCGGGGGCGGTAGTCCGCGATCGATCCCCGCTGACCGGGTGCCGCATAGGCCGCGGACGAGGGTGCGGCGGAGACGTCTTCTTCGACGATGGTCATCGGTGACTCCTTCGACGGGCCGCGGCTCCGATGCCGCGCGCTGTGGTGTCGACGGTAGGTCGTCGAACGTTGCGATCAGGTGCGCAACGTTGCAGGGGGTTGCACGCCTCAGCCGGCCTCGATGCGCTCGATCCGCGCGACCAGGCCGGCGCGCTTCGGCGAGCGGGCCGGCAGCATCTCCAGGGCGAGGCGCAGGGCCTCGGCGTCGCCCTGCCCCTCCGGGATCTCCGCGTACGCGAGGAGCACGTCGAGGCTGGCCTCCGACAGCATCACCTCGCGCAGCGCCGCACGCACGACGTCGCGGAACTCCTCGACGCCGGGCGAGGTCGACTCGGGAAGCACGGCACCGCGGTAGGCGGT
Organism: Microbacterium sp. H83; assembly: GCF_001650405.1. Classification (GTDB taxonomy): domain Bacteria; phylum Actinomycetota; class Actinomycetes; order Actinomycetales; family Microbacteriaceae; genus Microbacterium. Next base: position 43,195 of record NZ_LWCU01000053.1, read on the forward strand.
CAGCGCGACGCGGTGCGCGCCGCGGTCGAGCAGCGACAGGACGTCGTGCGCATCCGTCTCGAGCGTCACGGGCAGTCGGTAGGGGCGCGACTCGGGCACGAGATCCGGCGCATGCTTCTCGAGCACCTTCCGCAGACGCACCATCTCGGGGCGCAGCGTGTCGGGCGACGCCTCCTCGCCGTACACGAGATCGCTCAGGCGCTCAGCCGACAGACCCTGACGGTGGACGGCGAGCATGAGCAGGATCGCCGCATGACGCGCGGTGAGCTCGATGACCGACTCCTCGAGCTCGGTCTCGACCTCGAGGCGCGCCCGGTCGCGTCCGAGCACGTGCAGCGTCGCGCGCCTCGTCGGCTTCGCGCGTGACGAGAACGTGGTGGGGCGCCTGGTCTCGCTGCGCTCCCGCAGTCGCGCGACCATGAGCTCCGACTCGACGGCGCGGGCCGTGGCGTCGACGAGGAGGCGCGCCTGGGTCGAGACGACCTCGTCCCCTCCCGTGATGTCGATGACGCCGAGCACCCGTCGGGTCTCGGGGTCGTGCACCGGCGCCGCCGTGCACGACCACGGGTGGACGAGTCGGTTGTAGTGCTCCGCCCCCTTGATCTGCACGGTGTGTCCGAGAGCGAGCGCGGTCCCCGGCGCTGTCGTGCCGACCGCGTCCTCCGCCCAGTTGGCTCCGGCGACGAAGCCCATCCCGTCGGTGAGGGATTGGAGCTGACGGTCTCCCTCGATCCACAGGAGCCGGCCGGCCTGGTCGCCCACCGCGATGACGACGCCGGAGTCCTCGGACTCGCCGGGGAGCAGCAGCGCGCGGATCATGTCCATCGCAGAGGCGAGCGGGTGCGCCAGCCGGTAGGCGTCGAGTTCGTCGGAGACCAGCTCGAGGCGGGGCGCCTCCTCGGGGCCGACCCGACCGCGCCACGACCGCACCCACGACTCCCGCACGAGCGGGCGCACCTGCTGCAGGCGCTGATCGTCGAGATTGCCGGCGATCAGCTCCTCGTGCGCACGCTCGATGAGCAGTCGGGATGCCTCCGGCGGGTTGTCTCGAGAGGTCTGCCACGACGCGATCACGGTGTCTCCCATCGTCATCGGTGGAACGTGGTCTCAGTGTAGGAATCGCACCATTCGGACGATACCCCGATATATCGGAATGCGCAGTAGGTGTGCGGCGAGCGGATGAGGCGGGAAGCGACGACGGCCGACAGGAGGGGCAGTACGCGACGCAGGACAACGGGATGCTCGCATCGATCCCCTCCGAGGACTACCGCGGAAAGCCGGTGTGGAACATCTACCCGCTCGACGAGGCGGAGTGGGATCCGATGACCGGGCGGCCCGACCTCTCGACCGCCAAGCACCCAGAGCCGCCGTTCCTCAAGGCACCCAGCATCGATGCGGCGAGCGCCACACCCACGCCCACGCCCACACCGGAGCCGCAGGTGTCCGAGACACCGGCACCGTGACGGCCATGGGCGAGCGCATCATCTCGATCGACATCACCCATCTCGTGCGCGCGGCCCTCGGGCAGCAGTCTGAGGCCGAGGACTCGGAGGACTGAGCCCGGGATGCGGCCCTCGCAGGTCGCATGCCGGGCCCGACCGTCGTCGTGCATGCCCGAATGACGTGTGCATGCCCGATCCGTCGGATTCGGCATGCAGACGCACATCGGACCTGCAGATGCGCGCACGCCCACCCCCATCGGACCTGCACACGCGCGCACGGCCGCCGGCTCAGAGTGCGGCGAGGCCCGGCTCAGCTCCGGCTCGCCCACCATTCGCGGAGCCTCTGCCCGGCGGCATCCGGACCGATGACGCCCTCGTCGAGGCGCAGCTCGAGCAGGAACCGGTACGCCTCGCCGACCTCGCGCCCGGGAGCGATGCCGAGGATCTCCTGGATCCTGTTGCCGTCGAGCTCCGGACGGATCGAGTCGAGCTCCTCCTGCTCGCGCAGCGCCGCGATGCGCGTCTCGATGTCGTCGTAGGCGCCGGCGAGGCGCGACGCCTTGCGCCTGTTGCGCGTCGTGACGTCGGCACGGGTGAGGATGTGCAGCCGCTCCAGCTCGTCGCCGGCATCCCGCACGTACCGGCGCACGGCGGCATCCGTCCACGCGCCCTCGGCATATCCGAAGAAGCGCAGGTGCAGCTCGATGAGCTTCGCCACGGCATCCGTCGTCGCGGTGTCGAAGCGCAGCGCCTGCAGGCGTTTGCGCGCCATGCGCGAGCCGACCACGTCGTGGTGGTGGAACGAGACCGCTCCGCCGTCCTCGAGCTTGCGCGTGCGCGGCTTGCCGATGTCGTGCAGTAGCGCCGCGATGCGCAGGGCCACATCGGGGGCCTCGCCGGGATGCCGGGACCGCTCGAGATCGATGGCCTGACTCAGCACGGTCAGCGAGTGCTCGTAGACGTCCTTGTGGTGATGGTGCTCGTCGACCTCGAGGCGCAGCGCGCTCACCTCGGGCAGGAACTCCTCGATCAGACCCGTGTCCACGAGCACGCGGATGCCGCGCACGGGGTCGTCCGTCTGCATCAGCCGCACGAGCTCGGACTGCACCCGCTCGGGACTCACGATCGACAGGGTCGCGCGCAGCCGCTCGATCGCCTCGGCGGTCGCGTCGTCGATGCGGAAGCCGAGCTGGGCGCTGAATCGCGCGCCGCGCAGCATCCGCAGCGGGTCGTCGCCGAAGGAGACCTGCGGGTCGGTGGGCGTGCGCAGGACCCCGGCGACCAAGTCCTCGACTCCCCCGGTCGGGTCGACCAGGGTCACGGCCGGGACTCGCAGCGCCATCGCGTTGACGGTGAAGTCGCGGCGCACGAGGTCGCCCTCGATCGTGTCGCCGAACTCGACCGTCGGCTTGCGGGTCGTGCCGTCGTAGCTGTCGGCGCGATAGGTCGTGATCTCGACCTGCTCGCCCTGCACACGGGCGCCGATGGTCCCGAATGCGCGGCCGATGTCCCAGTGCGCGGACGAGATCGGCGTCACGATGCGCAGGATGTCGTCGGGCAGGGCGTTCGTGGTGAAGTCGAGGTCGTGGGTGGGACGACCGAGCAGCGCGTCGCGCACGGGACCGCCGACGACGGCGAGGTCGAAGCCTGCGGCCGCGAACGCCTCCGCGAGGGTGCGGACCACCGGATCCTCGGCGAGCGCACCGAGTCGGGCGAGGCCCTCGGCCATGTTGAGCATGGGTTCCAGCGTACCTGCGGCCGTGACCCTCGCATCCGCCCCGGAGGCCGTCGCCGCGTTCACCCGCGGCTCGTCGCCGAGTTCACCCGCACGTCGCCGACACGTCAGCCCGAGGTCATCTCCTTTCGATGGGCTGAGGGCGCCCCGTGCGGCTGAGCACGGATCCCCACCCCACGAAGGACAGACATGACCTCCCCCACCCCTGCGGTGCGGTGGCGGCGCTACGGACTCGCGTCCGCCGCCGTGATCGCGCTGCTCGGAGGCGCCGTCGTCGCGCCCATCGCGACCGCCGCGCCCGACCCCGAGGTGCCCACCGGCTCGCTCATCACCGGCGACACCACCTGGCGCTACCTCGACGACGGATCGGACCCGTCGCCCGCACCGGCCGCCCTGCGCGACTGGACCCTGCCCGATTTCGACGACAGCGCCTGGAAGTCGGCGCCCGGATCGTTCGGCGCCAAGAACGGCAAGCTCGCGGCCGTCGGCCCGGTCACCCCGAAGACGCTGCTGAATCACTACCTCGACGGCACGAAGGCACCGACGGTGCCGACGTACTTCTTCCGCACGACGTTCGACCTCGAGGCGGGCGTCGCCGAGCAGGTCGCGGCGCTGCGCAGCACGATCACCTACGACGACGCGATCGTCGTCTGGATCAACGGCGAAGAGGTCGCACGCTACGTCGACGGCCGCATCACCGACACCGTCAACGTCGAGTACGCGGGAGACTCGAACGGCGACCCGCTGACGAGCACGTTCAGCGCCGAGGGCACGCTGCTGCACGACGGCGAGAACGACATCGCCGTCGCCCTGTTCCAGGACCGCGAGTCGAGCTCCGACATCTACTTCGACATGTCGTCGCTCACCCTTGTCGAGGCGTCGGACCCCGGCTCGCCGGTCATCGCACCGCCCACCCGCGTCATCCTGACCCCGACCGAGCAGCCCGCGATCTCGCAGGCGTTCTCGTGGCTCGCGGGCGACGCGTCGCACACGGTCGGCCAGGTGGAGATCGCGCCGGCCGCCGGTGGCGACAGCCGCATCGTCGACGCCTACGACGCGGGCGTCGTCAACGGCAACCCGAACAAGCACTTCTCGGCCACGGTCACGGGCCTCGCGCCCGCGACGGCCTACAGGTACCGCGTGGGCCTGCCCGGCAACTGGAGCGACTGGTTCGAGTTCACGACCGCCGACCCGAGCGCCACGGACTTCCAGTTCATCTACTACGGCGACGCGCAGATCGGCCTCGACACCACCTGGCCGAGCGTCGTCAAGCAGGCCGAGGCGAACGCGCCCCGATCGATCGGATCGGTGCACGCCGGTGACCTCATCAACACGTCGAGCAACGAGAACGAGTGGCTCAACTGGTTCAAGGGCATGGAGGACTCGGCCGTCCGCACGAACGTGATGGCGGCTCCGGGCAACCACGAGTACTCGGGCGACAAGCTGCTGACGGCATGGAAGGCGGCGTTCGAGTACCCGCACAACAACCCGTCGACGAGCACGATCGGCGACCTCGCCGACCTCGCCAAGGGCGACAGCCCGGTCGCGCAGCAGTACCGCGCGTACTTCGATCACTGGTCGTCGTTCGCGGCGGAGACCGCGTACTACACCGACTACCAGGGCGTGCGGTTCATCACCCTGAACGCGACGCGCGACACCACGTTCCTCACCCCGGCCGGACTCCCGTCCTGCACGGGTGCGGAGTGCCCGTCGACCCAGGTCGCCGTGCTGTGGACGCGCTTCCAGGCCGCATGGCTCGACCTGCTGCTGCAGAACAGCCCGTCGAAGTGGAACGTCGTCACGTTCCACCAGCCGGTCTTCTCGGCCTCCGAGGGGCGTGACGAGCCGGTGCTGCGCGCCGAGTGGCTTCCCGTCTTCCAGCGCAACGACATCGACCTCGTGCTCATGGGCCACGATCACACCTATGCCCGCGGCTACGTGAACACCGATGCGACCGAGACCCCTGGCATGACCTCGGGCCCCGTCTACGTCGTGTCGAACTCGGGCGCGAAGCACTACGAGCTCGAGACCCCCGAGAAGAACGTCTGGACCAACAACGGCGCCACCCAGGTGCTGCGCGGGCAGGGCGTCACGACCTACCAGGTGATCGACGTCTCGAAGAACCAGCTCGTCTACCGGTCGTACCTGGCCGAGAAGCAGCCGGACGCCACCACCGACCTCGCGGTCGGCGACGTCTACGACACCTTCACGGTGACGAAGTCGGATGCCGGTGAGAAGTACGTCACCGAGGCCGGCGTCACCCCGCCGGTGATCGAGGAGCCGAAGGCTCCCGAGATCGAGCTCGACACCGCATCCGTCGTCGCCGGCGGGAAGATCGAGGTGTCGGGAACCGGATTCGAGGCGGATGCCGCGCTGCGGTTCGAGCTCCGCTCCGACCCGGTCGACCTGGGCACGGCGACCGCCGACGCATCGGGCGCGTTCAGCCGGACGCTGACGATCCCGGCGGCCACGCCGGCGGGCGTGCACACGCTCGCGGTCATCCTGGCCGACGGCACCGAGGTCACCTCCCCGGTGACCGTCACGGCCGCGGCAGGTGGCGAAGCGACGACGCCGGGCACCGGTGGCGCGACCGCTCCGGGCACCGGCGGGGCGACCGACGGCTCCCTCGCGACGACGGGTGCGGACAGCACCCCGTACATCGTGGGTGCCGTCGTGCTGCTCGCCCTCGGCCTCGGCCTGTTCGCGATGCGGCGTCGCCGCCACGCGCACACCACGGAGTCCGCCGAGTAGGCACGGCATCCGTTCGGGGGCGTCGTCGGGCTTCGGCTCGGCGACGCCCTCGTCCGTGTCGGCCAGCCCGATCGACGCGGGCCTGACGAGCGACGCCGAGACGGGGTGCGCCCGATATGCCGCCGCGCCTAGGATCGGGCACGTGACAGCAGACGAGCGGCAGAACCCCCGCGATCCGTCGCGACGCGGGTTCCTCAAGATGGGCGGCGCCGCCCTCGCGGGCGCCGTCGTCGGCGGAGCGGGCGGCGCGGCCATCGGAGCGGGCGTCGCGGCAGGGAATCGCGGCGGCTTCGCCTCCGATCCCGACCCGTTCGCGGCCCTCACCCCGCGCAGCGAACCGGGTTTCGACCACCTCGTCGTCGTGATGGGCGAGAACCGCTCGTTCGACAACCTGCTCGGGTACCTCTACACGACGGCGACACTGCCGAAAGGCGAGACCTTCGAGGGACTCGCGTTCGGGACGCACAGCAACACGGCATCCGACGGGACGACGGTCGAGGCGCACGTGTATCGGGGCGACACCGACCGGATCATGAGCTATCCCGACCCCGATCCGGGCGAGGAGTACCCGCACGTCAACACCCAGATCTTCGGCACGGTCGATCCGAAGGGCAACGCGGATCTCTTCGCGGAGCAGATGACCGCGCCCTTCAACGCTCCGACGAGCGGCGAGAAGGCGACGATGTCAGGGTTCCTCGAGGACTACATCATCAACTTCCGCAGGCTGAAGGGCGGAACACCGCCGAAGCCCGCCGAGGCCGCGCACATCATGGGGTCGTTCTCCCCCGAGATGCTGCCCGTCCTCTCCACTCTCGCCGCGGAGTTCGCGGTGTTCGACCACTGGTTCGCCGGCGTCCCGTCGCAGACGTTCTGCAACCGGTCGTTCTTCCACGCCTCCACGTCGCACGGCTTCGTCACGAACCAGGGGGGCGAGGGCTTCAAGAAGTGGATCGACGCGCCGGCGGCACCCACCGTGTTCAACCGGCTCGAGGACGAGAAGCTCAGCTGGAAGATCTATATCGACAAGATCCAGCTCGTCTCGTACACCGGGATGCTGCACGTGGCCGTGCTCGAGAAGTACTGGCGCACCGAGCACTTCGGCACCATGGAGGACTTCTACGCCGACGCCGAGAACGGCACCCTGCCGGCGTACGCGTTCATCGAGCCGCGCATGGTCTACGACCACAACGACTTCCATCCCCCGTTCGGCTCGCCGCGCGAGGGCGAGGTCGACGGACAGGAGGTGTTCGACAGCGCGATCTCCGACGTCCGCGCTGGCGATCGCCTGATCCACGACATCTACGAGGCCGTGCGCACGAGCGCGTCGCCGAAGGGCTCGAACGCCGTGAACACCCTGCTGCTCATCACGTTCGACGAGCACGGCGGCACCTACGACCACGTGCCGCCTCCTGCGGCGACGAAGCCCACGAAGGACACCGGCCCTGGCGAGATGGACTTCACGTTCGACCGTCTCGGATGCCGGGTTCCGGCCATCGCGGTATCGGCGTACACGAAGCGCGGCACGATCGTCCACGACGAGATGCACCACGGCTCGGTGACCGCGACGCTGTCACGGCTGCACGGTCTGAAGCCTCTCAACGACCGGGACCAGTCGGCCAACACTCTCTTCTCCGTCGTGAACCTCGACAAGCCACGGCATCCTGCGGACTGGCCGGTCACGACGCCGGCCTACACGCCGCCGAATCCCGAGCGCGGCGAGCCGAAGCCGGGGAGCCCGGAGCACCTGAAGCCGCTCACGCCGCCGGCGCGCGGTCTGCTCGGCCTGCTGATCGCGAAGTACGGCACGCCCGGCGAGCCCGAGCCGCAGACGTTCGCCGATGCGTACCGCCTGCTCCACGAGCACGGTGAGGAGCTCTTCGGGCCGCCCCAGGCATCCTGACCCCACCTCCGGTCAGGGCCGGCGCGATCACTCGATCCCGCGCCGATCGTCGCGGTTGGCGCGCCGGCGGGAGACGCCGAGAAGCACGCCGCCCAGCACGAGGACGGCTGCTCCGGCGGCCGCCCACGCGAACGTCTTGGGACCGAGTCCGGTGTCCGAGAGCACTCCGCCGTCGCTGCTCGGCGGCGTGGTCGGGGTGACGGTCGGATCGACCGGCGGGTCCACCGGCGGGTCGACCGGGGGCACCACGACCGCCGCGAGCGTGAAGTCCTGGTCGACCACGGCCTCCCCTGCGGCGGTGATGACGACCGTGCGGGTCGGTGATCCGACGATCGTGCTTCCGGCGGGTGCCGTCACCGTGAGGGTATACGTGCCGGGGGGCAGCTCGTCGAGCCCGTACGTGCCGTCGGCCGCGGTCGTGACGGGGGAGGAACCCTCGTCCGTGCCCACGGTGATCGTCACCCCTCCGGCGGGGGCTCCCCCGTCGGTCAGCACTGTTCCCGCGACGGCTCCGAAGCGGGCGAGGGCGAAGTCGACGCCGGTGATGTCATCCGCCGCGACCGTCTCTTCTCGCGACGTCGCCCCGTCCGGCGCGTAGCCGTCGGGAACCGCGACGCTCACGGTGTAGTCGCCGCTCGGCAGCCGCGGGAAGTCGTATGCGCCCGTGGCATCCGTCGCGGTGGAGAGCGACTGGCCGTCCGGCCCGGATGCCGTCACGGCGACCCCGGCGACCCCGATGCCGTCGGACGTCACGACGCCGCTGAGCGTCGCGTTCTCGGTGAACACGAAGTCCGGCAGCGTGATCGGCACCTCGCTGTCCTCCGGCACGACGAGCGGCTGCAGAGGCGTCGTGGTCGAGTAGCCGGGCACGGCGTCGACGAGCACCGAATGCGGCCCCGTGGCGACGGTGTCGAAGAGGTAGAAGCCGTTCGCATCGGTGGTCACCGGCGGCCCCGCGTCGACGCGCACGGCGACGCCGGCGAGGGGGTTTCCGTCCGCGTCGACGACGCGACCCGAGACGGCCACCGGCACGATGTCGCGCACCGTGAAGTCGGCGACGCCGTCGACGGTGGTGAGGTCGACGGAGCGCGCCGGCGAGTCGACGGTGATCTTGCCGTCGGGAACGGCCAGGCGCACCGTATAGCCGGGCGCCGCGACGATGCCGGGGAACGAATACGTCCCGTCCGGCGCCGTCGTCGTCGTTCCGACCAGCGTGCCGTTGGCGTCGAACAGCTCCAGCTCGGCCCCCTCGAGCGCGCCGTCGGCGACATCCGACACCGCGCCGGTGATGTCGCGCGCGATCGAGGCGAACCACGTCTGGTAGATCGGGAAGCCGGAGCGGCGCGTGAAGAAGAAGGTCAGCGAGCTGATCGGCGCCGCGGGCTCGAACCATGCGGCGGCACCGCTCGTGTCGACCGCGCCGGCGTTGCCCGTGAGGGTCAATGTGGCCGGGTCCCAGGTGGGGACGTCCGCCGAGTCGCCCGTGCACGACGGCTTGCCCGCGAGACCGGGCGCGCAGTAGTTGAAGCCGCCGCGGAATCCGAGCTGGGCCGCGGTGAGGGCCTGTCCGTTCGCACCGATCGCCTGGATGCGCACGGCATCCGCATCGATGTCGCCGAGCACGAACGTCCATCCCGACGACGGGGTCGGGTTCTCGAACGAGTAGGTGGTCGTCGAGGCTCCGTTCGCGGTGTCGGCGCGCGGCCGCAGGTTGAGGTACTCCTGATCGCGGCTGGTGCCGTACTTGGCCCCCACGGGTGTGGCCTCGGACAGCCAGGTGCTCGCTCCCGAGATGACGCCGACCTGACCGGCGCGGGAATCGCTGGTGACGTCGGCGGTGATCTGCGGCGCGGCGGCGATCTGCACCGAGGTCGTGTAGGCGCCCCCCGAGCCGGTCAGGTCGTCCCAGCCCGCCCAGGAGGTCGTCGTCGCGGCCGCTGCGGGCAGCGCTCCTGCCACCACGGCGAGAAGGGCGATGGTCCCGATGATCACTCCGCTACGACGCGCACGCATGCGGCCAGAGTATCGGCGGACGCCGCTCAGGGGAATGCCGGAATCCTGCCAGGCGACGAGCGCTTCTCCCCCCGGGGAGCGCGTCGAGCGCGGGGACGAAGGGAGGTCAGCGGTTCGCGACGGCGGCACCGACGACGAGAGCGTTCGTCACCACGATGACCGCGGCGATCTCTTCGCTCGGCTCCGCGCCGTTCCTGGTGCATGGGCGTTCGGGGCGACCCCGGCGCAGGCCGACGAGCTGCTCGATCTGGTGCTCACCGGGGTCAAGACCGGCACGGCCTCGTCGCTGTGGGACTACGAGGCCACGAGCGACCCGCAGCCCTTCGCCGGCGAGCTCAGCATCGTCCTCGACGGGCGGGGCGAGCCGCGCGCGGTGATCGAGACCCTGAGGGTCGACACCGTGCCCTTCATGCAGGTCAGCGCCGAGCACGCCTACGCGGAAGGCGAGGGCGACCGCACTCTCGCTCACTGGCGCGAGGTGCACGAGCGCTACTGGCGCACCCACTCGGAGAATCCCCGCGGGTTCGCCCCCGACATGCCGGTGATCTGCGAGACCTTCCGGGTCATCCACCCGGGCTGATCAGGCAGGGTCCCCCTGCACAGGTCCCTCGGTGTTCGGCTTCCACCCGAGGGCGGGAGCGACGTGCTCGGCGAAGGCCTCGAGCACGTGGAGGTTGTACTCCGGTCCGAGCTGGTTGGGGATCGTGAGCATCAGGGTGTCGGCGGCCATGACGGCCTCGTCGGCGAGCAGCTGCCTGATGAGCACATCGGGCTCGGCGGCGTAGGTCTTGCCGAACGTCGAGCGGTACCCGTCGATGATGCCGATCTGATCGGCGTTCTCCTCGCTGCGGAGTCCGAAGTACGCGCGGTCCATGTCGGACACGAGCGGGAAGACGCTGCGGCTGACCGAGATGCGCGGCGTGCCGGTGTGGCCCGCCTCCTTGTAGGCGGCGCGGTACAGGTCGATCTGCTCGCGCTGCAGCTCATGGAACGGCACGCCGGTCGCCTCGGTGAGCAGCGTGGAGCTCATCATGTTGAGCCCCTTGCGACCGGTCTCCTCCGCGGTGGCGCGCGAGCCGGACCCCCACCAGACGTGGTCGCGGAGCGTCGGCGACTGCGGCTCGACGGCCAGGTAGCGGCCGGGTCCCACCATCCGGGGGTCGCCGGGTGCGAGGGCCTCGCCATCGATCGCGCGCAGGAAGAGATCGAACTTCTCCCGGGCGATGACACCGCCGCGCTCCGGGTCCTCCTCGTCATGGAAGCCGAACGTCTCGTATCCGCGGAGCGCCGTCTCGGGTGAGCCACGACTCACGCCGAGCGCGATCCTGCCGTCGGCGATGAGGTCGAGGGCGGCCGCCTCCTCGGCGAACTGGAACGGGTTCTCGTAGCGCATGTCGATCACGCCGGTCCCCACCTCGATGCGCTCGGTGCGCGCCGCCATCGCCGACAGCAGCGGCATGGGCGACGCCGCCTGGCGCGCCCAGTGGTGCACGCGCACGTACGCGCCGTTCACCCCGAGCTCATCGGCGCCTTCCGCGATCTCGATGGTCTGCTTCAACATGTCACCGGCGGTGCGGGTCGCCGAGCCGGGCACGTCCGCATAGTGCCCGAACGAGAGGAATCCGAAAGCCTTCATGGTGTATTCGAACGCATGGATGCGGTGATGTATTCCGGAGTCACGGGCGGGCGAGCAGCAGACCGTCGAGCACGAGCTGGCGGATGCGGGGCTCGAGGTCCGCCCAGAGCTCGACCAGTGGCACCTCGAACAGATCGGCGATCGCTGCGACGATCTGCATGACCGTGAGCTCGCCGTCGCAGGCGCCGACGAAGGCGGCGAGCGCCGGGTCCACGGCGATCGTGCGCGCGAAGCCGCCCCCCTGACGCAGTTCGATGATGCTCGGATCGTCGTTGCCAGGAAGCAGGTGGCGCGCCTCGGTGACGTCGGATGCGGTGACGAGGGCCTCGGGCAGGCCCTGGCCGAGCAGATCGTGGGCCGCCACCCCGGCGCGCAGCGCGCTGCCGACGTTCGCGATCGGCTGCGACAGCCTCTCGAGACGGCGCAGGGGCGTCGCCTCGCCTGCGAGACCCGCAGGCCGTCGGATGAGGATATAGCCGAATCCGACCGCGGTCACGCCGCGCGCCTCGAAGTCGTCCAGCCAGGCGGCGAGCAGGGGCGTGAAGCCCGTGTCGCGCGGCGTGGTGCCTCCGTCACGGATCCACAGCTCGGCGTAGGCCAGAGGCGACAGCTCCTCTCGCTGCACCACCCACAGGTCGAGGTCGTCGACCACCCAGGACGCGAGCCGGTCGAGACCGGCACGACCCGTCAGCTCCGGCTGACCGCCGCGCGACTCCCAGTTGCCGAGCAGCTGCGCCGACCCGCCGGGCGCGAGGAACTCGGGCACGCTGCGCACGAACTGCTCGACCAGGGCGTCTCCCACGAGCCCTCCGTCGCGGTATTCGTACTCGGGCACGCCGTCGACACGGGGGGTGATCACGAACGGCGGGTTCGACACGATCAGATCGAACGTCTCCCCGGCCACGGGCTCGAACATGCTCCCCCGGCGGAAGTCGATGGAGGCCACTCCGTTCAGCTGCGCGTTGAGCTCGGCGTACGCGAGAGCGCGCTCGGAGATGTCGGTGGCGACGACGGACCCGGCGTGGCGGGCGACGAGCAGCGCCTGGATGCCGCATCCCGTGCCGAGATCGAGAGCTCGATCGACCTCGACCGGCATGACGATCTCGGCCAGGGTGCGCGAAGCGCCGCCCACGCCCAGCACATGGTCGGCGGGGAGCGGACCGTCGAGGGCCACCTCGTCGAGGTCGCTCGCGATCCACCATTCGCCGATCCCCTCGGCGTCGACGAAGGACTGCGGACGGACGAGCGCGGTCGCGACGACCGTCTCTCCGACGACGCGTCCCAGCCCGAGAGCCTCGAGGCCTCCGACGCCGAGGGCGGGCAGCGCCGTTGCGACGGCCCCGGCAGGCTGCGGCATCCCCAGCACGAGCAGGCGGCCGAGGGTGGCGAGCGTGCCGTCGTCGCCGTGGATCGCACGGAGGATGGGTTCGCGCATGCCCCTCGCCAGAGCGTCGTCGGCCTCCTCTCCCCACAGGCGGCGGAGCGGCTCCGAGCGGAAGTCCGCGGCGTCGAGATCGGCGGCGAGCGCGCCGGCGAGGATCGGATCGGGGACGGGGGCGGGGGTGTCGGACACGGCCGTCACTCTACGCGTCTTCAGCGTTCTCCCTCAGCCGCCCGCCTAGAATCACAAGGTCACCACTCACGAGCAGCCCGGGTTCCCGGCGTTCGAGGAAGACCTCCATGACCGCGACCACTCTCGAGAACGGCCCCCGCGCGCGCCTGCACCGTCTGGCACGCCGGTCCGTCGTCTTCGCGATCGTTCTCGGAACCTGCGGATCCGGGGCAGGCAGCGCCTTCGCCGCCGACGGCGCGGTCGCGGACACCACCCCCGTCGAACTGCACGTGACGGCCGGAGTTCGCGGCACCGTCGCCCCTGGCAGCGCGACGACCGCCTCCGTCACGGTGCAGAACGACTCCGAGACGCGGCTCTCGGCGGGGCAGGTCAGCATCGAGCTGAACCGCACGCCGCTCGACGACGGGCAGGCCGTCGACGCCTGGCTCGACGACTCCGACGCCGACGGCGCCTTCGACGAGATCGGCACCGATGCGATCTCCGGCGTCGACCCCGACGGTGCGGTCACCGCATCCCTCACCATCGCGCAGGAGAGCCTGGCGGAGCTCGCTCCCGGCGTCTACCCGCTGCGGGCGAGCCTGTCGGCAGTGCAGGACGACGACGCGGAGGCCATCTCGTCGACCAGCGTGCTGGTGGTGACCGCGGCACCGACTGCTCCGGTCGCCGTGATGGTGCCGATCACCGCCACCCCGCAGGACGGCGCGCTGCTCACTGCCGAGGAGCTCGCCGCTCTCACCGGAGCGGACGGCGATCTCACCGCCGCGATCGACGGCGTCGCGGGCACCTCCGCCGTGCTCGCCATCGATCCGGCCATCCCCGCGGCGATCCGGGCGCTCGGGTCGGCGGCTCCGGCGCAGGCCGTGGAGTGGCTCCGTCAGCTCGACGCCCTCCCCAACGAGCGATTCGCGCTGCAGTTCGCCGATGCCGACGCCACGACGCAGTCGCAGGCGGGACTCCCGGACCTCCTGAAGCCCACGACGCTGGCCCCGTTCCTCTCCCCTGGCAACTTCGCGGCGACGACCGTCGCCCCGGGCGCCACCCCGACGGCCGCGCCGTCTCCGTCGCCCACCGAGGGTCCGGTGCTGCCGGACGACGAGACGCTCACCGTCGTCGAGGGTGCGGTCCCCGGCATCCTGTGGCCGCGCACCGACCTCTCCACCGCTGACCTCGCTCTCTTCTCCGCCTACGTCGGCGGGACGGCGACCACGGTCCTCTCGTCCTCGTCGGTGGGGGGCGCGGTCGGCGCGCACGCGACGATCGGCGACGCGGACGCCCTCATCGCCGACGCCGCGGCATCCGACGCCCTCTCGCGCGCCGCGGGCGAGGGCGACACGGCCGTCCGGCAGGGCTGGCTCGCCGAAGCCAGCGCCCGCCTGTACCTCTCGGGACTCGACAGTGCCGGCGCCCCTCTTCTGGTCGCCCTCGACCGCGACGAGAACCGCCCCGCCGATGCGCTCAAGGAGACGATCTCCGCCGTCGACTCGTTCGGCGTGGGCCTCGAGGCGGTCCGCACGGCTCCGGCGGCGACCGCGGCGCTCACGACGGATCCCGACACCTCCCGCGGGACGTCCCTCCAGCAGATGCTCGCGAGCGAGGGGCCGCTGACGCAGTTCGCGAGCGTGCTCGACGATCCGCAGCTCCTCCTCGGCCCGAAGCGCATACAGATCATGAGGGCGACCGCGGTGGGCCTGAGCGGCGACGGCTTCGAGGATGCGGTCGCCGACGTCGACGCGGCGACGGCCGACACGCTGGACGCGATCGACATCCCTCCGGCGAGCACCATCCAGCTCCTCTCGGCGAACGCCGATCTGCCCTTCTCGGTGCGCAACGAGCTGCCCTGGCCCGTCAACGTCACCCTCACCGTGCTGCCCAGCGACACCCGCCTCGAGGTCCAGCGCGTGACACCGTGGGTGATCCAGCCGGGCACCACGACGCGTGTCAAGGTGCCGGTGTCGGCACGCGTCGGAAGCGGCGAGGTGAGCCTGCGACTCGAGCTCTCGAGCCCGACCGGCGTCCCGATCAGCCAGCCCGAGACCGTCCGCGTCTCCGTGCGTGCGGAATGGGAGACCATCGGTCTCGCCGTGTTCGGAGGGCTGATCGTCCTGCTGCTCGGCCTCGGCATCATCCGGACCGTGCGCCGCCGGCGTCGTGAGTCCGCCGAAGAGGCGGCGGATGCGGAGAAGGATGCCGACGCGGAGACGGATGCGGACGCGGACAAGGATGCCGGCGCGGCGAGCGCGACGGCGAAGGAGTCGAATGAGTAGTCTCGGCCGCGCCAGCGCGCTGATCGGCGCCGGGACGCTCATCTCGCGCGTCACGGGTCTCGTCCGCACCATCGTGCTCGTCGGCGTGATCGGCTCCGTCGGAGCGGGGGCGGCCGACGCGTTCGCGATCGCGAACCAGCTGCCAAACAACGTCTTCTCGCTGATCTCGGTGGGCGTGCTGACCGCCGTGATCATTCCCCAGATCGTGAAGGCCACGGCCGACGCCGACGGCGGTAACGCCTTCATCTCCAAGCTGTTCACGCTCGGCACGGTCGT
Source organism: Microbacterium sp. H83 (assembly GCF_001650405.1). Lineage (GTDB taxonomy): Bacteria > Actinomycetota > Actinomycetes > Actinomycetales > Microbacteriaceae > Microbacterium. The sequence continues at coordinate 58,785 of NZ_LWCU01000053.1, forward strand.
GCTCGTCGTGATCACGGGTGTCGCGACGATCGCCTCGCCCTGGTTGGTCTGGCTGTACGCGGGCGCCAAGGGGTCGCCGGAGTTCCTCGCCCTCGCCACGGCGTTCGCCTACTGGTGCATGCCGCAGATCCTGTTCTACGGCCTGTACGCACTGCTCGGCGAGGCTCTGAACGCGCGGCGCATCTTCGGGCCGTTCACCTGGGCGCCGGTCGTCAACAACATCGTGTCGATCATCGGCTTCCTCATCATCGCGGCCCTGTTCGGTGGACCTCTCACGCGGGTGTCCGACTGGAGCCCCGCGATGATCGCCGCTCTGGGCGGCACCGCGACCCTCGGCATCCTGATCCAGGCCGCGATCCTCCTGGTGTTCTGGCGCAGCACCGGTCTCTCGCTCCGCCCCGACTTCCGCTGGCGCGGGGTCGGCCTCGGCAACGTCGGCAAGCTGGCGGGGTGGACGTTCCTCATGGCCCTCGCGAGTCTCGTCGCCGGTCTCGTGCAGACGCAGATCCTCACCGACGCCTCGGGCGTCGGCGCCTCGGTGGCGACGTTCCAGTACGCCTGGCTGATCTTCATGCTCCCGTACTCGATCATCGTGCTCTCGATCGGCACCCCGTACTTCACGCAGATCAGCGAGCACGCCGCCGCCGGTCGCGACGCCGAGGTGCGTGCGGACATCGCGCAGAGCATCCGCACCCTGCTCTTCTTCATCGCCGCGGCGGTCGCGGCCGTCGCCGCCGCCGCGATCCCCGCGTCCCGTGTGTTCACGAACGCGGCATCCGATGCGGCGGATGCCGCACTGGTCCTGCTCTGCTTCCTGGTGTGCCTCGTGCCGCTCACCGTGCTCTTCATCGTGCAGCGCACGTTCTACGCCTATGGCGACACCCGCACGCCCTTCTGGTTCACGGTCTTCCAATGCGGCCTCGTCGTGCTCAGCGCCTTCGTCGCGCAGTGGCTCCTGGCCGCAGACGCGATCGAGGTGACCGCCCTGGCGGCGACCATCGCTCTGGGGCAGTCCGTCGCGAGCACGATCCAGACCGTGCTCGCCGTCTGGCTCCTCCACCGCCGCCTCGGCGGCCTGCAGATCCGCGGATGGATGACCGCCGTGCTGCGGTTCGCGATCGCCGCCGTCCCCGCCGGCCTCGCCGGCTGGGGCGTCTTCCTGCTGCTCGGCGGGCCCACCGGCTGGACCACCGCAGACAAGCTCCAGGGCGCCCTGGGGACGTGCATCATCGGGCTCGCCGTGCTGGTCGTCTACGTCGTCATCCTCGCGCTCCTGCGGGCTCCCGAGCTGAAGGCCGCCGGCTCGATGGTGCGGCGCTTCCTGCCCGGCCGCTGACCTCCCGGCGAGGGAATGCCCCGCGGTTACCATTGGTTGAAGCAGTCGAACGTCCGGCGACGCGTGAGCGACCCGGACACCGCACCGATCACGGAGAGCACATGCGTCAGGTCATCATCATCGGCTCCGGCCCCGCCGGATTCACCGCCGCCATCTACGCGGCGCGCGCGAACCTCAAGCCGCTGCTCATCGCCAGCTCGGTGGAGGTCGGCGGCGAGCTGATGAACACCACCGAGGTCGAGAACTACCCGGGCTTCCCCGAGGGCATCCAGGGTCCCGAGCTCATGGCGAAGTTCCAGGAGCAGGCCGAGAAGTTCGGCACCGAGGTCGTGTACGACGACGTCACCGAGCTCGACCTCGCCGGCCCCGTCAAGAAGGTCACGCTCGGCAGCGGCACCGTGCACGAGACCCGCGCGCTGATCTACGCGACGGGCTCGGCCTACCGCAAGCTGGGCATCGAGGGCGAGGAGCGTCTGTCGGGCTACGGGGTCTCCTGGTGCGCCACGTGCGACGGCTTCTTCTTCCGCGAGAAGACCATCGCCGTGGTGGGCGGCGGCGACTCGGCGATGGAGGAGGCGACCTTCCTCACGCGTTTCGCGGACAAGGTCTACGTCATCCACCGCAAGGACTCCCTGCGTGCGTCGAAGATCATGCAGGAGCGTGCGTTCGCGAACGAGAAGATCGCCTTCGTGTGGAACAGCGAGGTCGCGGAGGTCCTCGGAGGCGACTCCGTCACCGGCGTGCAGCTGCGCAACACGGTCGACGGCACGCTGAGCGACCTTCCTCTCGACGGCCTCTTCATCGCGATCGGCAACGACCCGCGCACGCACCTGGTGCACGAGAAGCTCGACCTCACGCCCGAGGGCACGATCTGGGTCGACGGCCGTTCGTCGAAGACCACGGTCCCCGGCGTGTTCGCCGCGGGCGACGTGATCGACCCCACCTACCGTCAGGCGATCACCGCCGCCGGCTCCGGCACGGTCGCGGCGCTCGACGCCGAGCACTTCCTCGCCGACTTCGAGGATGCCTCGGTCGAGTTCCCGGCGGCAGAGGCCGCCGAGATCATCACGGCCTGACCCGGGAACACTTTCACCCCGCCCGCTGTTGTAGCAGGCGAACCTCGAATCAAGGAGAACTCTGATGAGTGCAAAGGCTACGAGCCAGGCGACCTGGGAGCAGGACGTTCTGCAGGCCGACGGTCCCGTGCTGGTGGACTTCTGGGCGGAATGGTGCGGCCCGTGTCGCATGGTCGCTCCGGTCCTTGACCAGATCCAGGCCGACAACCCCGAGAAGATCACCATCCTCAAGCTCAACGTGGACGAGAACCCCGAGCTGGCGATGAAGTACCAGATCACGTCGATCCCGGCCATGAAGGTCTTCCAGGGCGGCGAGGTCAAGACGACCATCATCGGCGCGAAGCCGAAGCCCGCTCTCGAGAAGGATCTCGCCGCTTTCATCGGCTGATCCTCCGGGAGAACAGAGAAGGTGCGGACCATCCGGTCCGCACCTTCTCTGTTCTCTGGGGTGACGACGATCCCGGGCGGGGTCGTGTGCAGTTCGTTCAGGACGGATGCTTGTCGGGCACCGGCACCGCGGGCAGGCCTCGTTGTGCGCGAGCTCGGTCGACGATCTCCTGGATCACCGGAGTCTTGGCGGCGCTGTAACTGCTCCCCCGTGACGCCGCTGCCACGGCGTCGATCTTCGCCGTGTCGTACAGGACCACGTCCTCGGGATGCGTCCTCAACCAGTCCCGCAGTATGCGCTGATTCACGTGCTCCCACTCTTCCGCCATGAAGAAGTGCGCGATGGCCGTGCGGGTACCGCCCGTTTCGAGCAGCATCACAGGATGTGTGCGCACCGAGCTCCCCAGCCGCCACCCGATCGACTCGAGGCCCGGGCGATGGCGCTCCACCTCGTCTCTGTCCACGACCCGCACGGCGATGTCGATGATGGGCTTGGCGCGCATGCCGGGCACGGCGGTCGATCCGATGTGCTCGATCACCCAATCCGGGTCTCCGTGTGCTGCCAGATCGACACGGAGATGCTCGAAACGGTCGGCCCAGGACGGGTCGTACGGCACGAGCATCCGCGCCATGACGTCAGTTCGCGTCCGCGACCGAGGGATCCCAGCGGCGGTGACGCTGCTTCTCGTCGAGGAGCCCCCACACGGCTGGGGTCAGCTCCGGGTACTCGAGAGAGATCTGGCGGAGCACCCGGTAGTGGCGTGCGGCGTTCGGACGCACCCCGTCATTCGCCGTGATGTTGTCGGCGCGCAGCAGGTAGACGACCAGCTCGTCGACGCTGGGCAGCTCCTCCATGAACTCCCACGGGTCCTCTCCCCCGAGCAGTCGCTCCTGGATGAGGACAGCGAGTTCGTCCGCCGCTTCGGCGCGCAGGACCTCGAGGCTGGCGCGGCGCGGGACGGACTCGGTCATACCTCCAGCCTACGTCGCCTGCCGGCGGGGTCGGCGCTCCACGGTCAACTCGTCGGTCATCTCCTCGAGCTCCTTGCCCTTGGTCTCCGGCACCTTGAAGTACACGAAGAAGAAGGACAGGAGAGCGAAGAACGCGTAGAAGCCGTAGGCGAACGTGAGACCGATCTCGGCGAAGGCGGGGAAAGTGGTCGAGATGAAGAAGTTCGCGGCCCACTGCGCTGCCGCCGCCACGGCGAGGGCGCCGGCGCGGATGGAGTTCGGGAAGATCTCGCCGAGGAGCACCCACACCAGGGGTCCCCAGGTCGCGCCGAAGAACACCACGAATCCGTTCGCACAGATGAGCGCCACGGTCGCCCACGGGTCGGGCAGCGTCGCCGTGCCCTCGGCGTTCAGCGTGCCGAACGAGAACGCCAGTGCCATGAGCCCCAGCGTGACGGTCATGCCGACCGACCCGACGAGCAGCATGATGCGCCGCCCGATCTTGTCGACCAGCAGGATCGCGACGATCGTCACGACGATGTTCGTGACCGACGTGATGACCGAGGTGAGCAGCGCGCTCGACTCGTCGAATCCGACGGACTGCCAGAGCGTCGTCGAGTAGTAGAAGATGACGTTGATTCCGACGAACTGCTGGAACACGGAGAGCAGGATGCCGACCCAGACGATCGGCTTCAGGCCGAGCCGGCTTCCCCGCAGATCGCGGAGGGACTCCGACTTCTCGGTGTCGATCGTGCCGGTGATCTCGGCGATCTTCGCCTTGACGTCGACGGCACCCGTGACGGTGGTCAGCACCTCGGACGCACGTTCGATCTCGCCCTTGCGCACCAGATAGCGCGGCGACTCGGGGAGCCGCAGGGAGACGATGCCGTAGACGAGCGCGGGGATCGCCGCCACCATGAACATCCAGCGCCACGCGGTGAGGCCCCAGAGCGGCTGGTCCGCCTCCCCTGCGATCCCCGCGAGGAGCGCGTCGGAGAGGAGTGCCGCGAAGATACCGGTGACGATCGCGAGCTGCTGCAGGGAACCGAGTCGTCCGCGGATCGCAGCGGGCGACACCTCCGCGATGTATGCGGGGGCGATGACGGATGCGGCGCCGACGCCGAGTCCGCCGATGACGCGCCAGATGATGAGGTCGACGACGCTGAACGCGAGACCCGAGCCGATCGCCGAGATGAAGAACATCGCGGCGGCGACGACCATCACGGGGATGCGGCCGCGTTTATTGGCGATGGGACCGGCGAACCAGGCGCCGACCGCACAGCCGATCAGGGCCGACGACACGGCGAAGCCCTTGAGGCCCACGCCGAGGTCGAACCCGGAGACGTCGCCCGCAAGGGCGTCGACGGCTCCGTTGATCACGGCCGTGTCGAACCCGAAGAGGAACCCGCCCAGCGCCGCGGCGATGCTGACCGCGATCACCTTGCGCTTGATGCCCGATGGACTCTCTGCTCTGGACATGGTGTCGCCCCCTCATCGTCGCGATGTCGCGAGTCTAGGGGACGCACCGGACGCTAGGGGCGGATCACGCCGTTCCGAAGTTCGATTCGCCGAGCTCCTCGAGAATGCGGTTCAGATCCTGGATCGAGGCGAAATCGATGATGACCTGGCCTTTGCGCGCACCCAGCGAGACCTTCACCCGGGTGTTGAGGCGGTCGCCGAGGTTGCCGGCGACCTCATCCAGGTAGGCGCGACGCGCACCGGGTGTGGGCTTCGCGGTGCGCCCGGGCGTGGCGGGCTCGGACTTCGCGGCCACTTCCGTGGCGCGGACGGAGAGATCCTCATTGACGACCTTGTCGGCCAGGCGCTGCATCGCCTCCGGAGTGTCGAGGCTCAGGATGGCGCGGGCGTGCCCGGCGCTCAGCACACCCGCGGCGACCCGCTGCTGCACGGGGACGGGCAGCTTCAGGAGTCGGATCGTGTTGCTGATCTGCGGACGCGACCGTCCGATGCGAGCGGCCAGCTGCTCCTGGGTGATGCCGAAGTCCTCGAGTAGCTGCTGGTACGCCGACGCCTCCTCCAGCGGGTTGAGCTCCGAGCGGTGGAGGTTCTCGAGCAGCGCGTCACGCAGGAGGTCCTCGTCCGCCGTCTCGCGCACGATGGCGGGGATCGCGTCGAGCCCCGCCTCGCGAGCGGCGCGCGTGCGACGCTCACCCATGATCAGCTCATAGTCGCCGTCGCTGTTCTTCCGGACGACGACAGGCTGCAGCACGCCGAACTCGCGCACGCTGTGCACCAGCTCCGCGAGATCCTCGGGGTTGAAGTGCGTACGGGGCTGTCGCGGATTCGGAACGATCTTGTTCGGGTCGACGCGGACGAGGTGGATGCCGGGAACGGTCTCCAGCTCCGCGGTTGCTGCGGAGTCCGCCGCGACCTCCGGGGCGGCAGCGCCGGAGGCCGACGCCTCCGACGGGCGGATGCTCGCTCCGGGGAAGAACACGTCGACAGGCCGTTCTGCCTGGTCGGCGGTGGGAATGAGGGCGCCGATCCCCCGGCCCAGTCCAGTGCGCTTCGCCATCATCTCTCCTTGCTCTGCGTCGCCACTCGCGACGCGATCTCGACGGCTGCCTCGCGGTATGCGACGGCGCCGGCCGACTGCCCATCGTAGGCGATCACGGTCTGTCCGAAACTCGGGGCCTCCGACACCCGCACGGAGCGCGGGATGACGGTGTCCAGCACCTGCTCCGGGAAGTGCGTCCGTACCTCTTCGGCCACCTGCTGGGCGAGACGAGTGCGGCCGTCGAACATCGTCAGCAGGATGGTCGAGAGGTGGAGCTCCGGATTGAGGTGCTTCTGGATCATCTGGATGCTGCCGAGCAGCTGGCTCAGCCCTTCCAGTGCGTAGTACTCGCACTGAATCGGGATGAAGACCTCCTGCGCCGCCGTGAACGCGTTGATGGTCAGCAGGCCGAGCGAGGGCGGACAGTCGATGATGACGAAATCCATCGGATTGCCGGCGAGATAGTCATCGAGAGCCCGTCGCAGTCGGTGCTCGCGGGCGACCTGTGCGACCAGCTCGATCTCCGCTCCCGCCAGATGGATCGTGCTCGGAGCGCAGAACAGATTCTCATCCTCGGGGCTTTGCTGCACGATCTCTGCGAGCGGGAACTCGTCGATCAGCACGTCGTACACGCTCGGCGTGTCCGCGTTGTGGGGCACACCGAGGGCTGTCGATGCATTGCCCTGCGGGTCCAGATCGATGACCAGCACCTTGGCGCCGAGACCGGCGAGGGCGGACGCGATGTTCACCGCGCTCGTCGTCTTGCCGACGCCGCCTTTCTGGTTCGACACCGTCAGGACACGTGTCGCCCCGGAGAAGTCGATCTTCACGTCGTCGAGAATGCGGCGACGGGCCGACAGGTCTGCGAGCTCCCGCGCGAGCGGGGTGTCCATCCCGAAACTGTCTTTCGGTGATGCTTTCTCGGTCTGTTTCACGTGAAACATCACTCCTTTCGGGGCCGTGTTCCACTCTAATCGCTGAGGCCGACGTTGCTCGCCGGCGCGCGAACCATGCACCCACGGTCCCGTGTGCGGATGCGCCCACCCCATCGAAGAACGGGCTCGCCACCACCACTCCCCCGCGTCCTCCCGCTCCGAACGCGAAAGCGGCCGGTCCGATGGGCGCAGCCCATGTGCACCCCCCACGAACGCAAAGACATCCCTCGGATGCCGGGCGACGTCCAGCCACGGCTGCATCAACGTCGCCGCGCGGAACGACGTGCCGGCTGCCCAGGAACCCAGGAATCGCGACGGGTCGGCTGCGACCTGCAGACTGCCACAGCCGGCATGACGCCCTGCGTCGGGCAGTCTCGAGCAGGCATCGCGGGGTTCTCCCGCGCTACAGAGCTGCAGTCCTCATCACCGGCGGGGGGTGACAGTGATCTCTGATGCTGGCCCCTGGACTGGTGCGCTCGACCATGGCTGGTCCCTCTTCAGACGGCCGAGTTGCTCCTCTGTCACACGGGTGCGGATGCTGCCTACGTCGCAGGCGCGGATCACTGGGTGCTCCCCCTCGATCGCGTCTCCCTCGACCATTTCGCGACGCACCCGACCCCAGGCCGTCGCGTCGTCCCCTGCGGCACCGACTCGCCCCCCCGCTACCTGGCGTGCGCACTCTGGTGGGGCACCGCTCTCAGTCGGGGCTCTGTCGCCTCTGAGTTCGTCTCCATCGCGTACCGGCTGGGATTTCCGTCCCTCCTTCTCTTACCTAGGCACTGTTCTCGCTCCGGCGCGCAGTCCCTGCTTGCGAACCAAATGATTGCGTAGATCACATCCGAATGAGCATCAGCCGGTGCGCAGCGTCACCTCCAGTCCCCACCGCCCGCAATAAGCAGCGGTGGGCGCCACTGCCAGGGCCTCGGCTCGTCGCTTGGCCGACCGGCCCGCGTACCATCGCCACTCCGGTCCTCGAGACCCGGTCGTTGCACTTGCCGGTCGACCATCGACGTGCGACACACTCCCGTCGCTCCCTGATCTCCGCCGATTGTCAGATGCTCTGCGAACCCTTCGATTTCTGCGCGGTCCTGCACGTCGGAGATCGGGGGCTCGGTGCTTGTAGCCGTGCTCCACGGTCTGACGTCTAGACGATCGTCATCGTCATTGATCGGCGCAGTCACGCAGGCCTGTGATCTGCGCCTAGCGACCTTCCCCTGGCCTGCGTCTCTGGTTCTTGCGCGCACTCGTTTCAAGGGCGCGAGCGCTCTCGCACCGGCGATGTCCTAGCGGATAACCCGGCAAGTTTCACGTGAAACATTGCAACGGACTCTGGTTTAGAGCTGATGTCGAGATGCCGATACAGAGACGGTCGACCGAGGGAACACGGCCCGCAGTGTCCGCTCCTGAGAGCGCCTCATCCATCAGTTTCACGTGAAACATCTGGCACCGCTGTGACGCAGATGGCTGATGAGGAGACAGACATTCGAGATGCCCGAACTGAGGGCTGCACGGCCGTCAACGTCCTCTCCCGCAGGCAACCTTCCTGTCGGGCATACGTAAGACATAGGGGCGCACGAGTGGAAGCTCCGGTTGGGGTTCACGTCCTGCGCCGAAGTAGAACGCTCAACAGACGGTCGACCCGCAGATGACCGCCGGTTCGTGGTTGTCGCGCTTCGACGCGTGAGAACCGTGGATCCTCCCCCGCGGAGACCCATGGGCGGTGCACCCTGTTCTCAGGGCAGGGCTGTGGCTGCGCGAGGAGCCTCGATGCGTCACTCTCACCCGGATCGCGCCCGCGAGATGGCGCACAATCAGCCTGTGGGTGCCACTTCGGAACGCCCGACCGCAGAAGCGCACGCCCGTGCGTGTCCGGTGCTTCGCCCACAGCTCGCGCACGGGTCGGTTCCCCCGTCACCCATGGCCTCAGCGCCTGAGATACCTGCATCCCTGGTGCGAATGTCAGCCCACGACCAGGCCGATTCCGGAGACGGCCCGGTCGACGGCCATCACTCCCTCGGACCCTCGCACGGTGAGCGGCTGATGGGTGACTGCACGTGCTGCTGCCCGCTCCCCAAGGATCTCACGGAGACAGTCATCCCGCCCGTGACGCGCCATCCCAGAGAACACTATTGAGCTGCGGCCTCAACGAGTTCCCTCTCCACCTCACCGGAGAAGGAACCCAGCGCGCTGCTCGCTCCACCGTCTGCTCGAGCAAAGCGCCCCGGCCGGCGGCTGACTCCCGCCGCCGACACCACACATCAGTGAGCTCCCGATCCCCGACTTTCCGATCCGAGCGTGTTCGGGTGATGTTTCACGTGAAACGCAACCACTCACGTGGGTTGGCGCATCGACACGGCTCGCCGATAAACCCCCGCTCTAGGAGCGCCCAGTCTCGCGCTCACGGATCAGTGGCACCGCACGCGCTCGCGCCTTGCCGCGCCACAGTGCCGTGGCGCGATGTTTCACGTGAAACACCCCCCGAACCCGAGGGTGGATTCACGTAAGTGGTTGCTCCATCAGGGAGTGCTTCACCGCGGGCCACCTCGCCGGCCGCTTCGCTCGCGCGCAGCGTCGACCTAGCCCCTGCGCGTGCCGCCGACAAAGATGCGGTTTCACGTGAAACGCCTTCGGCAAGCTCCCGGGGTGCGACCGCCACACTGCACCGGAGGCCAGCAAGCACCGGCGCACCAACTCGCGCTGGCCTCCGCCGCCTGCGCTGCCGATTTATGACATGCTCCGTCAGCAACCAACATTGAGACTTGCGCCTCCGTGGCGACGCCGGGGAGCCCGGCGTCAGATGTCCATCAATCTTCAGCACCACTCGGCGCCCTACGCGGAGTGATGCGGCGGAGAAGCACCGGCGCGTTGTCGCTTACTAGCCACCCGCAGCCCGCTATCGCCGCACTCTCACCCCAGCCCAGCCGACGCACGTACCCCTGACCCACTTCATTCGAGCCTCAAAGGCATACGACACCCAAGACCATCGTGTTTCACGTGAAACACGGTCGAACGAGCACGGGAATACGAGCGTCTGCGATCGCACCAACCTTTGGCGAGCCGCTGGACGAGCGGACGCGATACCCTGACGGCCATCAGACGCCCGCGTCCCCACACGCTGGCGCGTGACGAGAAGCACATCCCCGCCTCGCACTGCATCCTCTCACCAGGATTCAGAGCGCCGCCGACATCACGTCCCCAGTGCCACGCGAGAGAGAACCAACGACGCTGCGGAGCGCTGTTCTGTTCCCTCAGCGGACCACGGCGCGCACCACGCGTGTGGTCTCGGGGATGATGCCCTCGCCCAGCACCTCGACACGCACGTCCGAGAGTCGGAACTTCTTGATCTGCTTCTGGGCTGCGTCGATCTCGTTCGGAGCGTTCATGCCCTTGAGAAGCGTGAGTTCCCCGCCGTCACGGACGAGCGGAGCGGTGAGAGGTATGAGCGTTCGCAGTGCACTGACCGCACGGGCCGTCACGACATCGAAACCCTTGGACCCGTCGACCTCTTCGGCGCGAGCACGCACGACCTCGACGTTGTCGAGACCCAACGACTGCACCTGTTCGTTCAGCCAGATCACGCGGCGTTCCATGGGCTCGATGAGAGTCCACCGCACATCCGGGCGCGCGATCGCGAGCACCAGACCGGGCAGTCCCGCACCTGATCCGATATCCGCCACCGATCCGTGGAACAGCGGTGCGGCGATCGCGCTGTTCAGGATGTGGCGCGTCCACAGGCGCGGAAGCTCGAGCGGGCCGATGAGGCCGCGCTCTTCGCCGTGCTCCGCCAGTGCAGTCGTGAAGCGGCGCGCGAGATCGATCCGCGCTCCGAACAACTCGGCTGCGACGGAGGGTTCCGCCTCGACCGCCGTCACAATGCGCTCTTGCTCTGACGTTTCACGTGAAACGTCAGCGGCGGCGGAGGACGGTGTGGCGATCCGCACCCTCACCATAGGACTCGGAGACGAGACCCTGGTCGGCGGCGATGTCGTGCACCAGCTTGCGCTCGTAACTCGACATCGCGGGAAGCGACGCCTGGGATGCACCCTCGTCCAGCTTCGCCGCGGCAGCGTTGACGAGCGTCTCGAGCTGGCGGCGGCGCGTGTCGCGGGATCCGCCGATGTCGAGGATCAGCCGAGAGAACGAACCGGTCTTGTTCTGCACCGCGAGTCGCGTCAGCTCCTGCAGCGCCTGAACGGTGTCCGGCGCCGACAGCAACGACAGACCGTCGCCCTCAGCATCGACCGAGACATAGGCACGCCCCTGACGCACGTCGAGGTTGAGGTCTCCATCGATGTCCGCGATGTCGAGGAGTTCCTCGAGGTAGTCCGCGGCGACATCGCCCTCGTTCTCCAGCTGAGCCACGGTGGGCTCGACCGTCCCGGTCGTCATGTTCTCGCTCACGAGGCGCTCCCCTTCTTCTTCGCGCGCTTCTTTCCGACGGGCTGCTGACGCTTGGGGGTCTGAGCCTTCGCGCGCTCCGCCTCTTCCAGCATCCGCTGCTGCTCTGCTTCGTACGCCGCCATCGAGACGACCTTGCCGGAGCTGTCGATCGCCTTCCCCTTACGAGCGAGTCGCTCCTCACGAGCCTTGGCCGCCTCGGACCCGGGCGTCGGCATCTCACGGATGACGAGGAACTGCTGACCCATGGTCCACAGGTTCGAGATGAACCAGTAGACGACGACGCCGAGCGGGAAGAACACACCCGAGAAGATGAAGCCCAGCGGCAGCACGTAGAGCATGATCTTCTGCATCTGGTACGCCTGGCCGGTCTTGGCCTCGGGCGAGAGGTTCTTCGAGATGATCTGAAGCTGGGTGAAGAACTGCGACGCGATCATGAGCACCACGAGCGTGACGAGGATGACGATCGCCGTCGTGTTGCCTGCATCCACGGCGTTGCCGAGAGTCTCGTGCAGCGATGCGACGCCGAAGAGCTTCGCATCGTAGAACTCCTTGGTGAGCTCCGGGCTGAGGAGCCCGACGCCGCCGATGCCGGCCTTCGCGTGCTTGCTGACGTCGCTGAGGACGCTGTAGAGGGAGAAGAAGATCGGCATCTGCACGAGCAGCGGAAGACAGCTCGACATCGGCGTCGTGCCGTGCTTCTTGTACAGCGCCATGGTCTCGCGGCTCATCGCCTCACGGCTGAGCTGGTCCTTCTTACCGCGGTACTTCTCCTGAACTTTTCGCAGTTCAGGAGCGATTTCCATCATCTTGCGCTGGCTCTTGATCTGCTTGACGAAGAGCGGGATCAGAGCGGCGCGGACCACGATCACGAGACCGACGATCGACAGCACCCAGGTGAGTCCGGATGCCGCGGGCATGCCGACTGCCGTGAGGAGCCAGTGCCAGGCGACGAGAACGAGCTCGACGACCCACTTGAGCGGCCAGAGGATGGTCCCGATCAGGTCGAAGCCACCGGAGGCGGGCTCCGGTGAGGGTGTGGTGCTGGCGAGCAGGAGGTCAAGACCCACCGATCAGTCCTTTCGGGCAGGGACGACGAAACCGCGGGCGGTCAGGTCATAACGGAAGTGTTCGTGCGGACGGACGTCGTCGACGCCGCCGTGGCTCCAGGGATTGCACCGGAGAATGCGCCAGGCCGAGAGGATCGCCCCCCGGACTGCTCCGTGCTGTTGCACCGCTCCTACAGCGTAAGCCGAGCATGACGGGTAGTAGGCGCAGACGTCTCCATAGAGGGGGGAGATCACCGTGCGATAGCCGGCCAGGAAGCCGAGCACCAGATTGCGCGGGATCAGCGGGATGCTGCGAAGCAGGTCCGCTGTCTGGAGATGGCCCGTCCCGATGGACGACGCCGGCAGCGCAGTCACGCCGGCACCTGCGACAGACGTCCGAGGCAGCGGTTCACGTCGGCGGCGAGCTCCGCGTAGCTGGCGGTCGCGGATGCAGGAAGGGCACGGATGACGACATCCGTGCCCTCGGGAACTCGTGCGAGCGCCTCCGCACAGACGGCTTTGAGTCGTCGCCTGACGGTGTTGCGCACCACGGCGGTGCCCACCTGCTTGCTGATGATGAACCCGAACCTCGCGGCTCTGCTCTCGCCCGTCGACATCATCGAGGTGATGACGCGCGCGCCGCCACAGCGCGAACCGCGTCGAACGACCAGTCGATAGTCGCTCCCGCGAGTCAGACGGGACGGGCGGGCGAGCACAGCGGTTTACGCGGAGAGCTCGGTGCGGCCCTTCGCGCGGCGAGCCGAGAGGATCGCGCGGCCGGCGCGGGTACGCATACGAAGACGGAAGCCGTGCTTCTTGGCGCGACGGCGGTTGTTGGGCTGGAAGGTGCGCTTGCTCATGGAATCACTCCGGGAATGCTGCCACCGGGATCTGTTTGACCGGAGACATAGGGATCTGCCGTTCAGGCATAAGTCAACCGATTAAGGGTACGTCCTGGCGGCGCGCAGAGCAAATCTGCGCGCCTGAGCCCGGGATGACCGAACGATCCGCACAGCCATTATCCACAACCTCTGCTCTGCACGTTTGCGCAACACGCGCGCGTGATTCCCTAGGCAGGTTGCCGTTCACAGCCGCGATGACTACCGTGGCATCCGAAGTTATCCACAGGTGAGAACGGCACTCGTCGTCCGCCCTCGATCCCCCAGCCCGGAGCGTCATGTCCTCACCAGCCCAGCCCGACGTTCCGATCTGGGCCACGGTGCAGGACCTCCTCGAGGCGGACGACCGCGTCACGCCGCAGCTCCAGGGCTTCCTCAGCCTCGCGGTGCCTGCCGGAGTGATGGCCGCCACCCTCTACCTCGAGGTGCCGAACGACCTGACCGCCGCGCAGATCAACAAGCGCCTGCGGCTGCCGATCATGGAGGCCCTCTCCCACATCGGCGACGAGGTCACCTCGTATCGGGTGGTCGTGAATCACGAGCTCGCCGAGCAGGCCACCGCACCCATCGCCGTCCCCGACTACGGTCGGCAGGAGCAGATCCGCGTCGACTCCCCCATGGAGCAGCCCGCCTCGCTCCGACACGAGTCACGGCTCAACCCGAAGTACACCTTCGACAACTTCGTCATCGGCCAGTCCAACCGCTTCGCGCACGCCGCCGCCGTCGCCGTGGCCGAAGCACCGGCGAAGGCGTACAACCCGCTCTTCATCTACGGCGACTCCGGCCTCGGCAAGACCCACCTGCTCCACGCGATCGGCGACTACGCGCAGTCCCTCTATGCAGGGGTGAAGGTGCGATACGTCTCGAGCGAGGAGTTCACGAACGACTTCATCAACTCGATCGCGAACAACCGCGGTGCGGCCTTCCAGGCGCGCTACCGCGACGTGGACATCCTCCTCATCGACGACATCCAGTTCCTCCAGGGTCGGGCCGAGACCCAGGAGGCCTTCTTCCACACCTTCAACACGCTGCACGATCACAACAAGCAGGTCGTGATCACGAGCGATGTCGCCCCCAAGCATCTGACCGGCTTCGAAGACCGGATGCGGAGCCGCTTCGAGTGGGGCCTCATCACCGACGTGCAGGCGCCCGACCTCGAGACCCGCATCGCGATCCTCCGCAAGAAGGCGCAGAGCGAGGCGCTGCACATCCCCGATGAGGTGCTCGAATACATCGCGACGGTGGTGTCCTCCAACATCCGCGAGCTCGAGGGCGCGCTGATCCGCGTCTCGGCCTTCGCCAGCCTCAACAGGTCGGCTCTCGACATCTCTCTCGCCCAGACGGTGCTGCGCGACATCATCGACACGGCCGAGGACAACATCATCTCGCCGACCGACATCATCACCGCCACCGCGCAGTACTTCAAGCTGACGGTCGACGACCTCTACGGATCGAGCCGCTCGCAGCAGATCGCCACCGCCCGTCAGATCGCGATGTACCTGTGCCGCGAGCGCACCAGCCTCTCGCTGCCGAAGATCGGACAGCTGTTCGGCAATCGCGACCACACCACGGTCATGTACGCCTACAAGAAGATCAGCGAGCTGATGAAGGAGCGGCGCTCCATCTACAACCAGGTGACCGAGATCACCACGCAGCTCGGTCGCCGCTGAACGCGGTACCGACCACTCGCGAAGGGGTCGCAGCCTCCGAAAGGATGCTGCGACCCCTTCGTCGTCCGTGCGACGCGCCGTGGAAAGTGCGGATCGATGCCGGTTTGCACATGTGGATAACTTGTGGATGATTCCCCGCGGGGTCGGGACGAATGTGGGGGAAACTCGCGAACCTGTGGATAACTACAGGGACGCGGAACCGGCCTCCGGAGCTCCACAACCGCGAATTCCTCAGGGATTCCACAAGTGACAAACGTGTAGTTCCCTACTCGCGCCTGATATCCACCGACTTATCCACAGTATCCACAGGTGTTAACACCGTTAAGGAGTTAAGTCATTTCAAGGGCGATCCGATCACCAGACGCTGGGGACAGACCGTCGAGCCGATCGATTCGCTTCGTCGTATGGATCGGCCCGAGTCTGGGGCTAGCATGGGAAGCCCTGCACTGGCAGGACCCATCACCACGCGTCACAGAACGACGACAAGGGAGCACCCGTGAGGTTTCAGGTCAATCGCGATGTCTTCAGCGAGGCTGTGTCCTTCGTCGTCAAGCTCCTGCCGCAGCGCAACCCTCAGCCGATCCTCGCGGGCGTCCTGATCGAAGCCGACGGCTCCGGTCTGACCCTCTCCGCCTTCGACTACGAGGCATCCGCGCGCACCACGATCGAGGCCACGGTCGACACCCCCGGCACGATCCTCGTGCACGGACGACTGCTGTCCGACATCGCCAGCCGCCTGCCGAACGCCCCGATCGAGATCGCCGTCGAAGACGACGGCGGCATCACCGTCACCTGCGGGTCGGCCCGATTCACGCTCGCCGCCATGCCCGTCGAGGAATATCCTTCGATCCCCGAGGTCTCGGGGTCATCGGGGGTCGTCCCCGCCGACGACTTCGGCACCGCGATCTCGCAGGTCGGGTTCGCCGCCTCGCGCGACGATGTCACCCCGGTCCTCACCGGCGTGCAGCTCGAGGTCTCGGGCCAGAGCCTCAGCCTCGTCGCGACCGACCGCTATCGCGTCTCGCTCCGAGACGTCCCGTGGGACGGTGAGGCCGTCGAGACCACCGCACTCGTCCCCGCGCGGACGCTGCTCGAGGTGGGCAAGACCTTCGGCCACGCCGGCACCATCCAGATCGCGTTCTCCGGAGCCGGCGATCGGGAGATCATCGCCTTCACCGCAGGCAACAAGACCGTCACCTCCCTGCTCATCAAGGGCAACTTCCCGCCGGTCCGCCGGCTCTTCCCCGAGCAGACCGACCACTACGCCGTCGTCAACACCGCCGACCTCATCGAGGCCGTGCGTCGTGTGTCACTCGTCCTCGACCGTGCGGCGCCGCTGCGCTTCACCTTCTCGAGCGACGGCGTGACGATGGACGCATCGGGCAGCGAGCACGCCCGCGCGTCCGAGTCGGTCGACGCCATCCTCTCGGGCGGCGACGAGGTCACGCTCGGGCTGAACCCGCAGTACCTGATCGAGGCTCTCGGCGCGGTCAAGAGCGAGTTCGTGCGTGTGACCTTCACCTCGAGCGACAACGCCAACAAGCTCAGCCCGGTGCTGATCACCAGCCAGACCTCGGTCGATCAGGCGGGGCTGGACTCGTTCAAGTACCTGCTGCAGCCGAACCTCCTCCTCCGCTGATCCGCTCCGCCGAGGGGCGGACGTCCCCGATCTGCGGCCCAGGGCAGTGTCAGAGGCCGAAGGTAGGCTGATCCCGTGATTGTGGAGCACCTGAGTCTGGTCGATTTCCGCAATTACGCGACCGCGGAACTCGCTCTGCACAGAGGTCCCAACGTCCTCGTCGGACGGAACGGGCAGGGAAAGACCAACCTGGCGGAAGCCGTCGTCTTCCTCGCGACGCTCGGCTCGCACCGCGTCTCGTCCGACGCCCCGATGGTGCGCGACGGGCAGGAGTACGCGATCATCCGCGCACGACTCTCGCACGGGGAGCGCAAGGTGCTCGCCGAGGTGCAGCTCAACCGGCAGGGATCGAACAAGGCGCGCATCAACGGCTCGCCGGCGAAGACCAGCGAGCTCCCCCGGTATGCGCACGTCGTGCTCTTCGCGCCCGAGGACCTCCAGATCGTCCGCGGCGACCCGTCGTCACGTCGTCGCTTCGCGGACCAGCTGCTGATTCAGCGGACACCCCGGATGTCGGCGGTGCTCGCCGACTACGACCGGGTGCTCAAACAGCGGACGGCGCTTCTCAAGTCGGCGCGCGCACGCGGCATCCGCGGCGAGGCCCTCAGCACGCTCGACGTCTGGGATGACAAGCTCGTCTCCCTCGGATCCGAGATCATCGCCGCCCGTCAGCGACTCGCGGCGGATCTGCAGCAGCCGGTCGCCGACGCCTACGCGGCGATCGCGGGCGCCGACCACCAGCCCCAGCTCGACTGGGCGCTCTCGGTGCGCGGAGGAGATCCCGAGGAGGGCGAGGACGACCTGCTCGGAGCCGATGGATCGCTGAGCCCGTCGAAGTGCGCCGAGCTGTTCCGAGCCTCTCTCCTCGCGAAGCGTACCCAGGAGCTCGACCGGGGTCTCACCCTCACCGGGCCCCACCGCGACGACCTCGTGCTCAAGGTCAGGGGCCTTCCCGTCAAGGGCTACGCCTCGCACGGCGAATCGTGGTCGGTGGCGCTCGCGCTCCGCCTCGCATCGGCCGAGCTGCTGCGCAGCGAGTCGCCCGCCGGCGATCCGGTGCTGATCCTCGACGACGTGTTCGCCGAGCTCGACGCCGACCGCCGACAGCGCCTGGCGTCGCTCACCGCGGGGTACGAGCAGGTGGTGGTCACCGCGGCGGTGGAGGAGGATATCCCCGAGGTCCTGCACGCGCACGTCGTGCGCATCGCGGCCGGGACGATCAGCGACGAGCGGGGCGCCGCCGACGATCAGGAGGTGGCGGGTGACTGACATCGCGGCGGCCCCTGCACCCGAGACCCCCGAGACCGTCGCGACCTACCTGCGTCTGCGTGGCCTGCAGCCGAGTGCCAAGAACTGGAAGCGCAAGCGTCGCGTCGTCGCCGACGATGAGAACGCGCCGTTCACGCCGGGGCGCGACCCCGGCTCGCTCGGCGCCGTGCTCGACAAGCTCAGTCGCGACTCCGGATGGCAGACGACGCTGGCCCGCGAGGACCTCGTCCGCCAGTGGGCCGATCTCGCCGGTGCGGACACCGCCAAGCACTCCGAGCCGGTCTCGCTCGAACGCGGCCTCCTCACCGTGAAATGCGACTCCACGGCCTGGGCGAAGAACCTGCAGTACATGCGCGGCACCATCCTCACCGAGATCGGTCGTCGATACCCGGATGCCGGCGTCGAGAACCTCCGCTTCATCGGACCGGACGTACCCTCATGGAAATGGGGTCCCAGAGTCGTTCCAGGGCGGGGTCCTCGCGATACCTACGGGTAGGACACCATGCGAGGGGTCCGACACGCTCAGAGGGCCACACGTGGCCGCTGAGCCGCATATCGCCACGAAAGACCGCTAGACTGGGAGTTCGTGATATCGATGTGGAGAATGCCCTCAGATGACGCCTGAATCCCCTGCAGACGAGACGGAATCGACCGACGGGACCCCCTCGAACTCGGGTTCCGGTGCCGCATCGACTGCACCCAGGGCGCAGCAGCCGGGTGAGTACGGCGCCGACTCCATCCAGATCCTCGAGGGTCTCGAGGCGGTGCGCAAGCGTCCCGGCATGTACATCGGCTCCACCGGACCCCGCGGCCTCCACCACCTCGTCTACGAGATCGTCGACAACTCCGTCGACGAGGCGCTGGCCGGTTACGCCGACACCATCCTCGTCACGCTGCTCGAGGACGGCGGCGTCCGCGTCGTCGACAACGGCCGCGGCATCCCGGTCGACCCGCACTCGTCCGACCCCTCGAAGTCGACCGTCGAGGTCGTGCTGACGATCCTGCACGCCGGAGGCAAGTTCGGCGGCGGCGCCTACGCCGTCTCGGGCGGACTGCACGGCGTCGGCTCGTCCGTCGTGAACGCGCTGTCGACCCGGTTCGAGGTCGAGGTCAAGCAGAAGGGCTTCGTCTGGCGGCACAGTTTCGCGAACGGCGGCGTCCCCCAGCAGAAGCTCGAGAAGGGCGAGGCCGCCGAGACGACCGGCACCGCGATCACCTTCTGGCCGGACGCGGAGATCTTCCAGGAGACCGTCGAGTTCGACTACGACACCCTCCGCACCCGCTTCCAGCAGATGGCCTTCCTCAACAAGGGCCTGCGCATCGAGCTGTCCGACGAGCGCCCGAACTCGGCCTACGAGGTCGAGGAGGAGGGGCAGGCCGTCGTCACGCAGCCGAGCGACGTCTTCTTCTACGAGCGAGGACTCGTCGACTACGTCGAGTACCTGAACAAGGTCCGTCACGCCGAGGTGGTCAACGAGGAGATCATCGCATTCGAGTCGGAGGACACCGAGCGCAAGATCTCCCTCGAGGTCGCGATGCAGTGGACCACGTCGTACACCGAGAACGTGTTCACCTACGCGAACACCATCAACACGCACGAGGGAGGCACGCACGAGGAGGGATTCCGTGCGGCGCTCACCACTCTGGTGAACAAGTACGCCCGTGCGAACGGCCTCCTCAAGGAGAAGGACGACAACCTCTCGGGTGACGATGTCCGCGAGGGACTCACCGCCGTGATCTCGATCAAGCTCGGCGAACCGCAGTTCGAAGGCCAGACGAAGACGAAGCTCGGCAACACCGAGGCGAAGGCGTTCGTGCAGAAGGTCGTGGGCGACCAGCTCGGCGACTGGTTCGATCGCAACCCGAACCAGGCGAAGAACGTGATCCGCAAGGCGATCGATGCCGCGACCGCCCGTATGGCCGCCCGCAAGGCGCGCGAGACCGCTCGCCGCAAGAGCGTCTTCGAGTCGGCCGCCATGCCGGACAAGCTCAAGGACTGCACGAGCAAGGACCCGTCGATCAGCGAGATCTTCCTCGTGGAGGGCGACTCCGCCGGCGGATCCGCGGTGCAGGGCCGCGACCCGCACACGCAGGCGATCCTCGCCCTGCGCGGCAAGATCCTCAACGTCGAGCGCGCGCGTCTCGACAAGGCGCTCGGCAACAAGGAAGTCCAGGCGATGATCCAGGCCTTCGGCACAGGCATCGGCGAGGAGTTCGACATCGAGAAGGCGCGGTACCACAAGATCGTGCTGATGGCGGATGCCGACGTCGACGGGCAGCACATCACCACGCTGCTGCTCACGATGCTGTTCCGCTACATGCGGGGCCTCATCGAAGCCGGCTTCGTCTACCTCGCGATGCCTCCGCTCTACCGACTGAAGTGGACGAATCAGCCGCACGAGTACGTCTTCAGCGATGCGGAGCGCGACGCTCTGCTCAAGCACGGACTCGACAACGGCAAGCGGATCCCGAAGGAAGCCGGCATCCAGCGGTACAAGGGTCTCGGTGAGATGAACGCCAAGGAGCTGTGGGAGACCACGATGGACCACACCACGCGGACGCTCCGCCAGGTGACCATCGAGGACGCGGCCGCCGCGGACGAGATCTTCAGCGTCCTGATGGGTGAGGACGTCGAGTCGCGTCGCAGCTTCATCCAGCGCAACGCCAAGGACGTCCGCTTCCTCGACATCTGACCCCACTCACATACACACACTGAACTGCGGACTGCAGAGGCGGAGGAATCTCGTCGGAGTGAGCATCGGGAGGGGCCCGCGAAGCGGGAGGGTCCCCGCTCTGCGAACGAAGACGAGATTCCGTAGCCGGGTAGCCAAGACAGAGAAGACACACACATGACAGACGACATCCGCCCCGAGCCGGAGCACGACCACGGCAAGATCGATCAGGTCGACCTGCAGTCGGAGATGCAGCGCAGCTATCTCGACTACGCCATGGCCGTCATCGTGGGCCGCGCTCTGCCCGATGTCCGCGACGGCCTGAAGCCGGTGCACCGCCGCGTGATCTACGGCATGTACGACGGCGGCTTCCGCCCCGACAAGTCCTTCTCGAAGTGCGCGCGTGTCGTCGGCGAGGTCATGGGTCAGTACCACCCGCACGGAGACTCGGCGATCTACGACGCCCTCGTCCGCCTAGTGCAGCCGTGGTCACTCCGCTACCCGCTGGCCCTCGGTCAGGGGAACTTCGGCTCCCCCGGCAACATGGGCGCGGCGGCTCCTCGATACACGGAGACCAAGATGGCTCCGCTCGCACTCGAGATGGTGCGCGACATCGAAGAGGACACGGTCGACTTCCAGGACAACTACGACGGCCAGACCCAGGAGCCGACGGTCCTGCCGGCACGGTTCCCGAACCTGCTCGTCAACGGATCGGTGGGCATCGCGGTCGGAATGGCGACCAACATCCCGCCGCACAACCTGCGTGAGGTGTCGGCCGCCGCGCTGTGGGTGCTCGACAACCCCGGGATCTCGCGGGAGGAGCTCCTCGAAGGGCTGATCCAGCGCATCCCCGGCCCCGACTTCCCGACCGGGGCGCAGATCCTCGGCACGAAGGGCGTCCACGAGGCGTACCGCACGGGCCGCGGCTCCATCACGATGCGCGCCGTGGTCAACGTCGAGGAGATCCAGGGCCGCACCTGCCTCGTCATCACCGAGCTGCCGTACCAGGTGAACCCCGACAACGTCGCGGTCAAGATCGGCGACCTCGCCCGCGACGGCAAGATCACCGGCATCGCGGACATCCGCGACGAGTCCTCCGACCGCACGGGTCAGCGGCTCGTCGTGGTCCTCAAGCGCGACGCGGTCGCCAAGGTCGTGCTGAACAACCTCTACAAGCACACCCAGCTGCAGGAGAACTTCGGCGCGAACATGCTCGCGATCGTCGACGGCGTGCCGCGCACCCTCGCGATCGACGGCTTCGTGACAAACTGGATCTCGCATCAGCTCGAGGTCATCGTCCGTCGCACGCGGTTCCGCCTCGCGAAGGCCGAGCGCCGGATGCACATCCTGCGCGGATACCTCAAGGCCCTGGATGCGCTCGACGAGGTCATCGCGCTCATCCGCCGGTCCGCCACGGTGGAGGACGCGCGCGAGGGACTCAAGAAGCTCCTCGACATCGACGACGACCAGGCGCAGGCGATCCTCGACATGCAGCTGCGACGTCTCGCGGCGCTCGAGCGGCAGAAGATCCTCGACGAGGCGTCCGAGCTCGAAGCGCTCATCGCCGAGTACAACGCGATCCTCGCCGACGAGGCCCTGCAGCGCGACATCATCCGCGAGGAGCTCACGGGCATCGTCGACCGCTTCGGCGACGAGCGTCGCACGCACATCCTGCACGGCTTCGACGGCGACGTGTCCATGGAGGACCTCATCGCCGAGGAGGAGATGGTCGTCACCGTCACGCGCGAGGGCTACATCAAGCGCACCCGCAGCGACAACTACCGGTCGCAGCACCGCGGCGGCAAGGGCATCAAGGGCGCGCAGCTGCGGGCCGACGACATCGTCGAGCACTTCTTCGTGACGACGACGCATCACTGGCTGCTCTTCTTCACGGACAAGGGTCGCGTCTACCGCTCGAAGACGTACGAGGTCCCCGAGGCCGGCCGCGACGCCAAGGGCACCCATGTCGCGAACCTCCTGGCGCTGCAGCCCGACGAGAAGATCGCCCAGATCCTCGACATCCGCGATTACGAGGTCGCCGACTACCTGGTGCTCGCGACGCGCGACGGCCTGGTCAAGAAGACGAGCCTCTCCAGCTACGACACCAACCGTCAGGGCGGCGTCATCGCGATCCGTCTGAACGACGAGGACGAGCTGGTCTCGGCGCTCATGGTCAACGCGGAGGACGACATCCTCCTGATCAGCCGCAAGGGCATGTCCGTGCGCTTCAGCGCCACCGACGAGGCACTGCGACCGATGGGCCGTGCGACCGCCGGCGTCAAGGGCATGAAGTTCCGCGAGGGCGACAGCCTGCTGTCGGCGTCGGTCGCGGCGCCTGGACAGTACGTCTTCGTGGTGACCGACGGCGGCTACGCCAAGCGCACCGCGATCGACGAGTATCGGGTCCAGGGACGCGGTGGTTTCGGCATCAAGGTCGCCAAGCTGAACGACGATCGGGGCACTCTCGCGGGCGGTCTGATGGTCTCCGAGGACGACGAGGTCTTGGTGGTTCTGTCCAGCGGCAAGGTGGTACGCTCTGCCGTGGCCGAGGTGCCCGCCAAGGGCCGAGACACCATGGGAGTGGTGTTCGCACGGACGACAGAAGCCGACCGGATCCTCGCCATCGCCCGCAACGGTGAGCGGGGCCTCGCCGAGGAAGACGACTCGGCCGAGGCGGAGGCGGACTCCCCCGTCGCCTCCCCCGAGACGACCGAGAACCCTGAGGAAGCAGACGCATGAGCACGGTAGCCGACAAGCTGGCGAAGAAGTCCACGCGCAAGACCAGTGGCAAGCAGGTGCGCCTGCGCCTCGTCTACGTCGACTTCTGGTCGGCTGTGAAGCTGTCGTTCCTCGGCGCGGTCGCCCTCGCGATCGTCACCATGGTGTCGTTCTTCCTGATCTACCTGGTGCTCCAGGCCACCGGGATCCTGGCCCAGGCCGACGAGTTCATCGGCGTCGTGACCGACGACTCCGTCCGGATCTCCGAGGTCGCAGGCCTCCCGCAGGTGATGGCCTTCGCCGCGGTCGTCTCGATCCTCAATCTGATCGTCTTCACGGTGCTCGGCGCCGTCATCGCCGGCATCTACAACGTCGCCGTCAAGGTGACGGGCGGACTCCTCGTGGGCTTCATGTCGAACTGACGGATCCTCACGGCAAGAGGGGCGGATGCTGCGGCATCCGCCCCTCTTCTGCTTTCCCTCCGCGCGGGTAGGGAAATCCCGAACGCGGGTGTCGGGATGCCTCGGTGTCGACGCGCCAGGCGCCGCCGTACCGTGGTCTCATGACCACTCAGACTGCGACGGCGCCGCCGGCGACCACGGGCCGGAAGCCCCCGCTGCGCATCCTCCTCACGATCCTGCATCTCGCCGGCGTGGGCGTGCTCGGCGGCATCATCTTCACCACCCTCTCCGGCCTGCTCGGCACCGGCCTCGGGCTTCTCTTCGCTGCCGGGATCGGCGCCGTGCTCCTCGTCGGCCTCGTGTACGCGCTGTTCGGCGTCGGATGGTTCGAGGTCGCCAGAGTGAGCGCCCTGTACCGCACGCCGATCTCTCCCCTGCGCTGGCGGCCGCGCACCCGTCCCGGGTTCTCGGGATGGCTGCGGTCGCTGGGACGACAGTCCATCGACGGACGCATGTGGAGAGCGATCGCGAACTTCGCCATCGCCTCGGTGCTCGGCTGGATCGTGCTGCGACTCGTGTGGGCCGTGATCTGGTCGATCGCCATCTCCTTCGCTCCGCTGACCGAGGCCGGCGCGGTGATCGGACCGTTCGGCGGCACCGGCATCCCGGTGGAATGGGCGCCGCTCGTCGGCATCCTCGGTCTCGCGGCATCCGTCGCGGGCATCATCGGACTCGCCCTGCTGCACCGGACGCTGTCGCTCGCGATCGTCGTGCGCAGCCGCGAGGCGGAGCTCACCGAGCGGGTGCGCACCAGCACCGCTCAGCGCGAGGGCGCCGTCCGCGCCGCCGACGTCGAGCGCACCCGCATCGAGCGCGACCTGCACGACGGCGTCCAGCCGCGGCTGGTGTCGGTCGGGATGACTCTGGGACTCGCGCAGCAGAAGATCGAGAACGATCCGGCGGCGGCCAAGGAGCTCATCGCCGAGGCGCACACCTCGACCAAGGCGGCCATCACCGAGCTGCGTCAGCTGGCGCGCGGCATCCACGCCTCCGTGCTCGACGATCGCGGACTCGACGCGGCGCTGTCCGCTCTGGCCAGCCGCTCGCACATCCCCGTCGTGCTCGACGTGCGGATGGACGGACGGTGCAGCCGGGAGGCGGAGGCCGCGGTCTACTTCTCGATCGCGGAGTCGCTGACCAACGCGGCCAAGCACTCCCGCGCCAGCGAGGCGAGGGTGACCGTGCGTCTTCGCGAGGGCGGGGTGCTCTGGGCACGCGTCGAGGACAACGGCATGGGCGGTGCGCAGGTGCAGCCCGGCGGCGGACTCGACGGCATCGCGAATCGCATCCTCGCCGCCGGCGGCACCTTCCGTCTGGAGAGTCCTCTCGGCGGACCGACCAGCCTGGAGGTGAACGTGCCATGCGCATCCTGATCTGCGAGGACTCGGTCCTGCTCCGTGAAGGCCTCGTCCGACTGCTCGAAGACGCCGGTCACACCGTCGTCGCTGCCCTTCCCGACACTTCCGGACTCGCCGAGGCCGTCGCCGGAGCCGATCCCGAGCTCTGCATCCTGGACGTCCGACTTCCGCCGACGTTCACGGACGAGGGGATCCGCGCGGCGCTGGGTCTGCGGGTCACGAACCCGGCCCTCCCGCTGCTCGTGCTCTCGCAGTACGTCGAGGAGCGCTATGCGTCGGATCTCATCGCCGCGCAGGGCGGCCCCCTCGGATATCTGCTGAAGGACAGAGTGGCCGATGTCGCCGAGTTCCTCGGCTCCGTCCAGCGGATCTCGGAGGGAGCCACGGTCCTCGACCCGGAGGTGGTCGCGCAGCTGCTCACACGGCGCAACCGCGACGACCGGATGCTGCGGCTGACCGAACGCGAGCGGACCGTTCTCGCGCTGATCGCCGAAGGGAAGTCGAATCAGGCCATCGCCGGCCTCCTCTTCCTCTCGGAGGCGAGTGTCGAGAAGCACATCACCGCGATCTTCCAGAAGCTGGGCTTCGAGCAGGACGAGTCGGGCAACCGACGCGTGCTCGCGGCCCTCGCCCACATCGAGAACACCGGAGGATCCATCCCTCCGACCGGCCAGACAGGAACGGGACGATGACCACGAACGACAACGACCAGCAGAACGGCGGCACGCCGCTCACACCGCCCCCGGCGTCGGCTCCGACCGCGCCGCCGGCGCCTTCCCAGCAGCCGCTTCCCGCGTCGGACCGCCCGCCGGTCGACTCCGGTGCGCGGTCGTCGGGCAGGACCGCGGTCATGGTCACCACCGCCGTCGTCGGCGGCCTGGCTCTGCTCGGAACCGGCGGGACCGCGGCGTTCGCGGCGACAGGAACGCTGCTGACGTCCTCGGACCGGAGCGACACGGTGCAGACGCAGGACGCAGCGGGCGTGGAGAGCCTCGATCTCGACGTGGATGCCGGCAACATGCGCATCGAGTTCGGCGACGTCGACGAGGCGGAGCTCTCGGTCACCAACGGTCGGGGACCGGGGTGGACGTTCGAGCGCGAGGGAGACGAGCTGGTCGTGCGGAGCCCCGAGTTCCGTTGGGGGTGGTGGTTCGACGGATGGTTCGGCGACGACGAGTCCGCCGTGCTGACGCTTCCCGAGAACCTGCGCGAGGCGTCGATCGACGCGGATCTCACGCTCGACGCGGGGAGCCTCGATGTCGTCGGCGACTTCGGTGCGCTCGACATCTCCGTGAACGCGGGAGCTCTCGACCTCGAGGGGGCCGCGAGCGCTCTCGACATCGACATGAGCGCGGGACGCGCGGACGTGCTGGTCGACGGTGTCGACGAGGCCGGTCTGCAGGTGTCGGCCGGCGATCTGAACGTCGAGCTGACCGGTTCCGCGCCGACCCGGACCACGATCGACGTCAGCGCCGGCTCGGTGGACCTCACTCTCCCGAGCAGCTCGTATGCGATCTCGCAGGACGTCAGCGCGGGCACTCTCGACGCTCAGGTCGACCAGTCCTCGGGCGCTCGGCGCACGATCGACGTCACGCTGTCCGCGGGTAGTGTGACCATCCGCCCCGGCGGATGACAGCAATCGAGGGCGGAATCTCCTCACGGCTCCCGCCCTCGATTGGGTATTTCGGCGAATCTCCGGTAAAGTTTCGGAGGTTGACGGGGCTATAGCTCAGGCGGTTAGAGCGCTTCACTGATAATGAAGAGGTCCCAGGTTCAAGTCCTGGTAGCCCCACTCCTCAATTCAAGATCCACCCTCACGGGGCCTTAGCTCAGTTGGTAGAGCGCCTGCTTTGCAAGCAGGATGTCAGGAGTTCGAATCTCCTAGGCTCCACACTGTGTTGAGACAGTTCGGGAAGGCCCCGCCATGTGCGGGGCCTTCTCGTTCCCGGTATTCCTCCACAGGTGTGGATGGATCTGTTAACAACTCGGATGTCCTATCAAGACGACCGGAAACCCCCGTTCTCAGGAGTGAACCGTGGTCCTGCCATTCTCGAGACCCGATATCAACCCCCCTTCTCCCACCCGCCGGAGCCGCGTAGGGTCGCGTGCATGAGCGAGGTGCAGACGATGATTCAGACCGAGGTGACGATCGACGGGACGAGCTACCTCCTCGCTCAGGATCAGGACGTCACCGAGCTCCGTCGACAGGTCGAGGCCACCGTCCGCACCTCAGGTGCTTTCGTGGACTTCGTCGTCGTCGGAAACCGCGAGGTGAGCGTTCTGATCACGCCGCACAGCCACGTCACCATCACCGTCGCGACGGTCGCGTTCGACCCGCGAGACACCGGCGACCTCGACTACCCGTTCGGCGGGTACTTCGACGTCCTCTGATCCGGGTCCGGATCCATCGGCCCTGAGCGACACAGCTCGGG
Organism: Microbacterium sp. H83; assembly: GCF_001650405.1. Lineage (GTDB taxonomy): Bacteria > Actinomycetota > Actinomycetes > Actinomycetales > Microbacteriaceae > Microbacterium. The sequence goes on from NZ_LWCU01000053.1 coordinate 86,553, forward strand.
GCCGCGCACGATCCGCACCGGGCCCCGCGCCTCGCGGATGCGGACCGGCTCACCCTTCTGCGTGACCACGACCTCGCCGCGATCCGCGAGCTCGGCCGTCACTCGTCGCACATCCGGCATCAGCGAGCGCCAGGACTCTCCTCCGACGGTCCGCGCGACGTCGCTCGGACAGATGGAGGATGCGGAGCGCTTGCGGGTCAATGAGCGGACGGCGGCGGCGATCCGCTCGTCGAACCGCTCCCCGGAGCGGTCGTCCCACCAGGGTGCTCCTCGCTCGCCGAGAGCGGTCTTCGCATCCTGCACGCGCCGACGTGCATCGTCCTCGCGTGCCTTCACCGCGCGCCGCGCCGCCATCAGCTCCTCCACGAGCTCCTGACGGAAGCCGTCGGGGATCGACGGATCGGTGGCTCGCCAGCGACGTCCGTCGATGATCACGTGATGTCCGTCGGGCGTGCGTTCGGGCCCCGCATCCGCCGCCTTCTCACGGTCCTCCGCTGTCATGCCTCCAGGTTCGTGGCCGACGATCCGTCGAGGCAGGGCCTTGACGGCGGCACGGGGGTCGCGTCAGGCCGTCGATCGGCGGGCGAGGAGATGCATCGGCAGCACCACGCTCTCGAAAGCCCTCGTGCGATCACCGAGGCGTGCGAGTGCGAGGCGCGCCGCGTCGCGTCCGAGGGCCTCGACATCACCCGCCACCACGCTGACGCCGAGCACTCGCGCCCATTCGGGGTCGTCGAAGCCGATGACCGCAGGACGATCATCCGTGCCCGCCGAGATCTCCTCCATGACGCCGAGCAGGATGCGGTTGTTCCCCGCGACGATCGCCGTGGGCGCGTCGTCGAGGGCCAGCAGCTCGCGCGTGCGCTCTCGTGAGGAGGCGACGTCGTGCGCGTCCGTGCGCAGCAGGTCGCGCCAGCGCTCCCCCGCCGCGTCGAGGACATCGCCCATCCCGGCGAGACGCTGGCGGTACGTCGGGAGCCAGGCGTAGTCGCCGATGAAGGCGATGCGGTGGTGTCCGCCCTCGATCAGGTGCTGCGCGGCGAGCCGACCCCCTTCGCGGTTGTCGAAGACGACGGAGTCGGCGGCGAGATTCTCGGCCGGACGATCGACGAACACGACGGGGATGCCGCGCGCCTGCAGCTGCGCGTACTCCGCGTGGTCCGTCATGGCCGACACCGTGACGACGGCCTTGGTCTGCCGGTCGGCCAGATCGTGCGCGACGAGCTGCTCCTGCTCCGCGGATTCGCGCGAGTTGGCGACGGACAGGTGCATCCCCCGCGTCCGGATCTCGTCCTCGATCGCGTGCGCCAGGGCGGAGTAAAAGGGGTTGGTGAAGTCACCCGTGATGAGGCCGATCGAGTCGGCCAGTCGACCGCTCGCGAGCAGGCTCGCGGCGGCGTTCCGCTGGTAGTCGAGCTCGGCTGCCGCGGCGAGGACGCTCGCCAGAGTCTTCTCGCTGACGTACGACTCGCCGCCGAGCGCCCGCGACGCGGTCTTCAGGCTCACGCCGGCGCGCGCGGCCACCTGCGCGAGGGTGGGCCTCGGCGCAGGTCCTGCGTCGGCGGGTCGATTCATGGATCCTCTTCGCCGCCCGGCGGGCGGATAGCTCATTATGGCCGGTGAACTCGGCGACCTCCGGACGTTCTGGCCGATTCGTCCTTCCGCGCGCCGAAGCGCTGTGATAGCGTCCTCACCGTATGACAGCGATGTCATAAAGGTCACGCGGTCCCGCCATGCACCGCGACGAGACGACACATCGCAGTGGAGTTGAAGGAGCAACCATGAGGGTTCACCGCCCGAGCACCGTGCGGAGCGCGCGCCGTTCGATCCTGGCAGCCGGCGTCGCCGCATCGGTGGGAGTCGTCATGCTGACGCCGGTCGCCGCGACGGCTGCCGCGGCGGAGACGACCTTCGCGTCGTCGTTCGAGGCGTCGGACTCGACGCCGGTCCTCGCCGGAACCGGCACCCCGGTGAACGTCACCGGCAGCCGATTCGCGCCGGGCAGCGTGCTCGGCGAGGTCGCAGCGGTGACCGCATCGGCCGAGAACGCCCCGAACGAGGTCGCCGCCTCCGTCGCGGACGGCAACGCCGGATCGAAGTGGCTGGCCTTCGCCGACAAGGGCTGGGTGCAGTACGAGCTCTCGACGCCCCGCCCCATGGTGAGCTACACGCTGACCTCGGGCAATGACGCCCCTGAGCGGGATCCTTCCGACTTCCGGATCCAGGGATCCGACGACGGCACCGACTGGGTCACCGTCGACGAGCGCAGCGGAGAGCTCTTCAACGGTCGCGGCGAGACGCGGACCTTCACGCTCGCGACTCCGAGCGTCGACTATCGGTACTACCGGCTCGACGTGCTCGCGACGAGGACCCCCTCCGCGAACATCGTGCAGCTGGCGGGCTGGGAGCCGGTCGCGGTGGACGGGGCGACTCCCGAGCCGGCCGACCTCCTCCTGCAGATCGGCAACGGACCCACGAGCTCCGACACCGCCAAGACCGGTGTCGGCTTCACGGGCACGAAGGCGCTGCAGTACGCCGGTCGGCACCTCGACGCGGGTGCGGCCTCGTCGTCCTCTGTCCTCTACGAGGACGTGGCGATCGAGGTGGCCGACGACAGCGAGCTCTCGTACCTGGTCTTCCCGGAGCTCGATGGGGAGCAGACGTACGCGGCGACGTTCGTGGCCGTCGACCTCTCGTTCACCGACGGCTCGTCGCTGTCGACCAGCGGCGCGATCGACGGGTACGGCTACGGTGCGTCCGCACGGGAGCAGGGTCGGGCCAACGTGTTGTGGCCCAACCAGTGGAACAAGGTGACCGTCGACCTCGGTGACGCCTCGGGCAAGGTCGTCGATGACATCGTGTTCACCTACGATCACCCCGGTGCCGACGTGAAGGGCATCGAGGTGCCCACGGGCGCCACGGCCTTCAGCGGCTGGCTGGACGACATCCAGATCGCCGCCGCGGAACAGCGCGACACCTCGGACGGCCTCGTCTCGTACGTCGACACCCGTCGCGGCACGAACTCCACCGGAGGATTCTCCCGGGGCAACAACCTTCCGGCGGTGGGATGGCCGAACGGCTTCAACTTCATCACCCCGATGACCAACGCCGACAACGTCGGCACGATCTACCAGTACCAGCGGGCCAACACCGACCAGAACCTCCCTGCCCTCAACGGCATCGGCTTCTCGCATCAGCCCAGCATCTGGATGGGTGACCGCAACCAGATCGCGGTGCTCCCTGCGGCCAACGGCAATCCGACCTCGTCGCTGAACGATCGCAAGCTCACGTTCCGCCACGAGAACGAGATCGCACGACCCGACATCTACAGCGTCGACTTCGACAACGGCATCCAGACCGACGTGACCGCGACGGACCACGGCGCGATCTACCGCTTCGAGTTCACCGGCGACACCAGTTCCGTCCTCATCGACCAGCTCGTCGACTCGTCGAAGCTCTCCATCACGGGCGACACGGTCTCGGGCTGGGTCGACGGCGGATCGGGATGGCCGGGTCGCACCCGCATGTTCGTCTACGGCACCTTCGACAGACAGCCGACGGCATCCGGTGCGACGACCAGGGGCGATCGCAACGGCTCCGCGCGATTCGCGGCGTTCGACACGACGTCGGACCGCACGGTCGAGCTGCGCCTGTCGTCGTCGTTCATCTCGCAGGATCAGGCGGAGAAGAACCACGCCCTCGAGGTCGACGGCGTCTCCTTCGACGATGCTCACGCTTCGGTGCGCGATGCGTGGAACGACCGCCTCGGCGTCGTGCGCGATGTCGAAGGAGCCACCGATCAGCAGCTCGTCACGCTCTACTCGAGCCTCTATCGACTGAACCTGTATCCGAACTCGCAGTTCGAGAACACGGGCTCCGAGGCAGACCCGGTCTACCAGTATGCGAGCCCCGTCTCCCCGCCCACCGGCCCGGCATCCGACACGCAGACCAACGCCGAGATCGTCGACGGCAAGGTGTACGTGAACAACGGGTTCTGGGACACCTACCGCACCGCCTGGCCGCTGTACTCCCTTCTGTACCCGGACGTCACCCAGGAACTCGTCGACGGATTCCTGCAGCAGTACCGAGACGGCGGCTGGGTGGCCCGATGGTCGTCGCCGGGCTACGCCGATCTCATGACCGGCACGAGTTCCGACGTCGCCTTCGCGGAGGCGTACCTCGCGGGCGCACTCGACACCGACACCGCGCTTGAGGCATACGACGCGGCCGTGAAGAACGCCACCGTCCTTCCGGAATCCAACGCGGTCGGGCGGAAGGGCCTCGCGCAGTCGATCTTCCTCGGGTACACCGAGGCGACGACGCCCGAGAGCGCTTCGTGGGGCCTCGAAGGATATATCAACGACTTCGGCATCGCAGAGATGGCCGCAGCCCTCGCGGAGGACCCGAACACGCCCGCTGAGCGCGTCGAGCAGCTGAAGGAGGAGGCGACCTACTTCGAGGCGCGAGCCAAGCACTATGTCGATATGTTCAACCCCGAGGCCGGGACGTTCACCTCGCGCAACGCCGACGGCACGTGGACGAGTGGGGCGGAGTTCGACAAGAAGGCGTGGGGCGGTGCGTTCACCGAGGCGAGCGCCTGGACCTTCGGCTTCCACGCACCTCAGGACGTCGACGGACTCGCGGCGCTGTACGGCGGACGCCAAGAACTCCTCGACGTCATGCAGGACTTCCTCACGACGCGCGAGAAGGCCGACTACTCCGGCATCCACGAGGCTCGCGAAGCGCGCGACGTGCGCCTCGGGATGCTGGGCATGTCCAACCAGATCGCCCACCACATCCCGTACGTGCTCGCCGAGGCGGGCGACCCGTCGGGCGCGCAGGCGCTGATCCGCGACATCCAGGACCGTCTGTTCGTCGGCTCCGACATCGGGCAGGGCTACCCGGGCGACGAGGACAATGGCGAGTTCTCGGCCTGGTACGTCTTCTCGGCCCTGGGCTTCTATCCGCTCGAGGTGGGATCAGGCGACTACACGATCGGCACGCCGCTGTTCGACAGCGCGACCGTGTCGCTCGGCGGCACCGAGCTCGTCGTGAACGCCCCCGGAGCATCGGAGGGAAGGGACTACGTCGCCGGCGTGAGCATCAACGGCCGGCCGATCGACGAGACCACCTTCGACGGCGATCTGCTGCGCGCCGGAGGAACGCTCGACTTCACCATGAGCGCCGAACCGTCGGCGTGGGGCGCGAAGGACCTGACCGAGCAGCTGGAGGTGCCCACCACTCTCGTGGACGCCACCAAGCCGGGGCGCGGCGCGCTCGCCGCGGCCGACGGCACGCCGGTCGGCTCGCTCGTCGACGACAACATGAACTCCACTGTCACCTTCTCGGGCGACACGGCGGAGCTGGTGTGGACCTCGCAGTCGGGGCCGGTCACGGTCGGCCAGTACACGCTGACGAGCGCGGCCACGGCCGGTGCGCCGTCGAGCTGGACACTGTCCGGCTCGCTCGACGGCACGACCTGGACGGAGCTCGACAGCCGCGAGGGCGAGACCTTCACCTGGGACTCGCAGACGAGGCCGTTCACGACGCAGGTCACCGGCGGATACACGAGCGTCAAGCTCACCGCCACGACCGGCGGTGCGCCGCTGGCGCTGTCGGAGATCGAGTTGTTCGCGTCGGCGAGCGCGGCCGACGGTCTCTCCATCGCCGCAGGGTCGCCGCAGCGCGTGCCCGTCGGCACCGAGTTCACCGGCGTGCTCGCCACGATCGTCGGCACCGAGACCGAGGCGTCCGGCTATGAGGTGACGGTCGATTACGGAGACGGCGTCGCGGTCGAGGATGTCACGCTCACCCGCGACGACCTGGGTGGATGGACCGTGCGCGCTCCGCACACCTTCACCGCACCGGGCACGTACTCGCCGGTGGTCACCGTCCGCGACTCGACGGGAGCGGCGGCGCAGGCCACGGCCTCGGTCACCGCGTTCCGTGACGAGACGCTCGTCGGCGCCTTCACCAACGTCTGCATCGGAGACCTCGGCGTGACGGCGGCGAACTGCGACTCGCAGGGGCACGGCTACTTCCGCGACAAGATCAACGCCGACGGCTTCGTGCAGGGCGAGACCCTCACGATCCCGGGCACGACCCTGACGTACGACCTTCCCGCGGTTCCGGCCGGCGCGCCGGACAACATCACGGGTGAGGGTCAGACGGTCAAGGTCTCGCTCGGAGCGGGTGCGACGCAGCTGTCGTTCGTCGGAACGGCGACCGAGAGCAACCGCGACTCGGAGGCGACGCTGCACTTCACCGACGGCAGCGAGCAGAAGGTGATGATCAGCCTCGGCGACTGGGTCGGCGCATCGGGCAGCCCGTACAAGGGCAACACGGTGCTCGCGATCTCCGAGGGCCGGCTGTCGGGGACGGCCGCAGAATCCAGCATCAAGAACACCGCGATCTACGCGACCGCTCCGATCACCCTCGCGGTGGACGGGGACGGGGAGCCCAAGGTGGTCGAGTCGCTGACCATGCCCACCGAGGCCGGATCGCTGAACGACGGGCGCGTGCACATCTTCGCGATCGCCTCGGACGGCGACCGTGCGGCGGCGACTCCTCTCGCCGTGACAGCGGCTGCGGTCGACGGCCAGACCACCGGCGAGGAGTTCGACGCCGCCCTGGCCACCGTCACCGGCGGACAGGGCGAGACGTCCGCCATCGTCAACTGGGGCGACGGATCGCCCGTCTCGACGGTCCAGATCCAAGACGGCGTGGTCTCCGGCACGCACACGTATGCCGCCGCCGGCACCTACACGGTGACGGTCACGGCGGATGACGGTGTCAAGTCGGCCGACGCGCAGCTGCAGATCGCCGTGGTCGACCCCGAGCCCGAGTACGAGCCGACGATCTCGGCACCGGCCGAGGCGGCGCCCGGAGATGAGGTCACGATCACCGGATCCGGCTTCGCGCCGGGTGAGGACGTGGCGATCCGGATCGACGACGAGCAGCCCGTGGTCGTGGAGGCCGACGTGGACGGCGACCTCAGCGGTCGGATCACGGTGCCCGCGGATGCCGTCGACGGCGCGCACCCGATCGTGGCGCTCGGCGATGTGTCGAAGGTCGAGGCCAGGGCGTCGCTCCTCGTGGTCGGTGAACCGGCCGGACCGCGGAACACCTCGGTGAGCCTCGCGTCGGGATCCGACGACCCGGTCGCCGGCGAGTCCATCCCGCTGATCGCCACGGTGACGCCGCAGGGCGCCGCCGGAAAGGTGGAGTTCCTCGAAGGCGTCGACGTGGTCGGCTCGGCCGCCGTATCGGCGGGGACGGCGACCGCAGAAGTGACCATCGCCACGTCGGGAGAGCACACGTACGTCGCGCGCTTCGTCCCGGCAGACGCGGAGGACTACACGCCCTCGCAGTCGGCACCGCTGACCATCACGGTCCGGAGCACTCCGGTGCTGCAGGCCGAGCTGGTGATCGGCGCTCGGTCCGTCGTCCAGGGCGGCACCATCGAGGTCGCCGGTCGTGGCTTCGCCGCGGGTGAGGTGGTCACCGTCACCCTGCACTCCGACCCGATCCGGCTGGGTCAGGTCACCGCCGACGGATCGGGTGCGTTCCGCGCGCAGCTGACGGTGCCGGCTGAGGCCGAGGTGGGCGCCCACACGCTCATCGCGGTCGGCGCGGCATCCGCTCTCAGCGCCGAGGCCGCACTCACGGTGACGGCGGCGGCCACGGTGGGCGGCGACCTCGCCGGCACCGGAGCCGACGTCCCGATCGGTCTCATCGTCCTGCTGGTGCTGCTGCTCGCGGCAGGAGCTGTGCTGGTTGCTCGGCGACGCCGAACGGAGTCCTGACCCCCGCTGACTCGCCCGCACCCGACCGCCCCTCCCGCCCCTCGGGAGGGGCGGTTCGCGTGCGCAGAGCGAGGATGCGGTGCGCGGTCGGCTCCCGTCGCCCGCGAACCGCAGAGAGACTCAGACTGCGGTGAGAGCGTGCGGTGCGACGTTGAGCCGCTCGCATCCGTCCGCCGTGAGGACGACGATGTCCTCGATGCGTGCGCCCCACTCCCCTGCGAAGTAGATTCCGGGCTCGATGCTGAACGCCATCCCCTCGCGCAGCACGAGATCGTTGCCGGGAGCGATGTACGGCTCTTCGTGCACCGAGACGCCGATGCCGTGCCCGGTGCGGTGGAGGAAGGCCTCTCCGAGACCGGCGTCGGCGAGCACCTGGCGTGCCGCGGCGTCGACCTGCGAGGCGGTGGCGCCGGGGCGCGCGGCATCCACCGCGGCCTGCTGTGCACGCGCCAGCACGGCGATGCGCTCCGAGGCCTCGGGAGAGGGCGCTCCGACGACATACGTGCGGGTGCTGTCGGAGTTGTACCCGCTCGGCACCGCTCCCCCGATGTCGACGACCACGACATCGCCGTCCTCGATGACGCGGTCGGAGACCTCGTGGTGCGGGTCGGCGCCGTTCGGCCCGGATCCCACGATCACGAACTCCACCGTCCGGTGTCCCTCAGCCACGATCGCCTCGGCGATGTCGGCCGCCACCTCGCGCTCGGTGCGCCCGGCCCGCAGCCACTCGCGCACGCGACCGTGGACCGCATCGATGGCAGCGCCCGCTCGGCGGAGCTCGGCGATCTCCTCCGCATCCTTGATCATGCGCGACTCTCGAAGCACGGGGGTCGCCAGCTCGACGCGGACGCCGAGTCGATCGGCGAGCGGGATGACGTGCAGGGCGGGGAGCGCGTCCGAGACGCCCACGCGCGAGGCCGCACCGACGGCCGACGCCACCAGGTCGTAGGGATTCTCACCGTCGACCCAGTCGGCGAGGGTCAGGCCGAGCTCGCCGACCGCCGTGGTACGGACCTTCGCGAGCTCCATCCGCGGGACGACCACGGCGGGGACGATCCCCGGACCGAGGACCAGAGCGGTCAGCCGCTCGATCGTGTCGCCCTCGACCCCGACGAGGTACTGCAGGTCCGGACCCGGACCGACGATGATCGCGTCGAGGCCGGCGTCGGCGGCGAGGACGGCCGCACGATCGAGGCGGGCGGCGTACACGGATGCGGGGAACGGAAGTGTGCTCACTCACCCACGGTAGCGCCGTCGCACTGCCGAGAGAACGGGCTCAGCCCACCGCGAGGCGGATGCGCTCCGTCAGCTGCTTCCGGTTGGCCGGAGTGAGCTCCAGCAGCGCATACGCGGTGGGCCACATGGTGCCGTCGTCGAGCTGGGAGATGGGCTCGAAACCGAACGTGCCGTACCGGACCTTGAACTTGCTCGCCGGCTGGAAGAAGCACAGCACCTTGCCGTCCTTGCCCCACGCGGGCATGCCGTAATACGTGCGGGGGACGAGCTCCGGGGCCACCTCGGTCACGAGCTCGTGCAGACCGACCGCCAGAGCCTTGTCGTTCCCGTCGGAGAGCTTCTCGATCGCGGCCTTGAGATCCGCCTCGCCCTCGGCGCGCACCTCCTCCGGCGTCTTCTTGGCCCGCGACCGCGCCTTGCGCTTGTCGGCCGCGGCCTCCTTCATCGCCGCGCGTTCCTCGGCGCTGAAGCCCTTGTCGTCGTCAGCCATGATCGGCTCCTTCTCTTCGGTGGTTCTGCGATGACATCACCCTACGGATGCCGCCGCCCCGGCGCTTCTCGATTCCTGATCGATCGAGTCCACCGGTGAGCCGGTTCGGCACGGACTCATCATCTCGCCGGCAAGGCCGGCCGTCCATGGCTGATGGGAGGACACATTCGAACGCGTCACTCCGGGCCGCGTCTAAGGTGGGGAGATGGATATGCGTGTCGCGGCATACGCCGTCGTCACCGATGACGACGGGCGCATCCTCCTGGCGCGCTGGACCGAGGGGCGACGCGTCGCCTGGACCATGCCCGGTGGAGGACTCGAACCGGGGGAGGCGCCGGAGGCGGCCGTCCGCAGGGAGCTCCGCGAGGAGACCGGGTACTCGGTGAAAGTGGGCGAGCTCCTCGGCATCCATTCGCGCGTGATCCCCGCGAGCCAGCGGGTGCACGACGCGGATCAGCCGCTGCACACCCTGAGGATCGTCTACCGGGCGACTGTGACCGGCGGTCGGCTCCAGTTCGAGACCGACGGATCGACGGACATGGCCGAGTGGTTCCCGCTGAGGTCGATCGCCGACCTGCAGCGCGTCAGACTCGTCGACATCGCGCTGCGCATGGCCGGGATCCTCTGACTCGCGCCCGCTCTCAGTCGCGCGGCTCTTCGGGCACGGAGATGTCCGCGACCGTCGCCCCATACGCGGAGATCAGGGCGTCGGCGTCGACGAAGAGACTGTATCCCTGCGTGCCGGCGCCCATCGCGATGCGCTCGCCGACGATGGTCTCGTCGGCGTACACGGGCCAGTCGGTGGTGCTGCCGATGGGAACGATGGTGCCCCGCTCGTAGCCCGTCGCGGCGAGTGCGAGCTCGGGCTCGGGCAGCCGCAGCTTGTTGACGCCGACCAGCGCACGGAGCTTCGGCCAGGAGATCGACCGCCCGCCGGGGATCAGCGCGAAGAGGTACGTGTCGTCGGAGCGCTTCACGACGAGCGTCTTCACGATGCCGGAAGGAAGGATGCCGAGGAGCTCGGCCGCCTCCGCCAGACTGCGTGCGGCGGGCCGCTCGCGGAGCTCGATCTCGAGGCCGCGTGCCGCCGCGGCGTCCTTCACCCGAGCATGCGGGTCCGCCGGCCCGACGGCCGGGGACCCTGCAGCGGTCGTCACGCCTCGGGAGCGGCGAGCGGGTCGTCTGCGACCCAGAGCTCGTCATCCGCACGCAGCGCCTGCCACGCGGCATACAGCACTCCGGCGGCGGCGGCGATGCCGAGGATCAGGGCGATGACCGAACCTGCGCCCGGACCCTTCTTCTCGGGCTCGACGGCCTTGCGGACCTTCTTCTCGACCTTGCGCACGACGCCGTTGCGCTTCGCGTTCGCGACGTCCCACGCGGTGAGTGCGGATCCGACGACACCGCCGACGATCGGGACGACCTTGTCGTCGACGACGTGCTTGCCGAAGCGCACGCTCTGGTCGACCACGGGCTGCACCCGGCGGCTGTAGGTGTCCTGCACAGCCGGAGCGACCTGCTCACGGCTGAAGTTGCCGAGCTGGCGACCCGCCTCGCGAGCGACGTCGGCAGCGTGGCCGACGAGGATCTGCTGGTTCTCCCACAGCTGGTTGGCGTCCGCCTGAAGGCGACGCAGTTCCTTCTTCCGCTTCCGGGTGATGCTCACGTTGCTCTCCTGTCGATTGGAGTACGGGTTCCCCATCTTGCCACGCGAGTCTGGATGGGGGGAGGGAATCGCCGAGCCCTTGCGCCTCGCCGCGATGCGCGCTAGAACCGGGCGAACTCATCGGAAGCTCTGAGAGAATGAGGGCATGGCCCACGCTTCGCATGTCGCAACCCTGCACACCAACCACGGTGACATCGTCATCAACCTCTTCGGCGACCACGCCCCGAAGACGGTCAAGAACTTCGTCGGTCTCGCCGACGGCACCCAGTCCTGGACGGACCCCGCCACCGGCAAGCCGGGCGAGGGACCCCTCTACAAGGACGTGATCTTCCACCGCATCATCCCGAACTTCATGATCCAGGGCGGCGACCCGCTCGGACAGGGCGTCGGAGGCCCCGGCTACAACTTCGACGACGAGATCAACATGGAGCTCGACTTCACCGCGCCCTACATCCTCGCCATGGCCAACGCCGGCCTGCGTCGCAACGCGATCACGGGCAAGGCCGAGGGCACCAACGGCTCGCAGTTCTTCATCACGACCGACCCGACCCCCTGGCTGCAGGGCAAGCACACGATCTTCGGCGAGGTGGCCGACGACGCCTCGAAGGCCGTCGTCGACAAGATCGCCGCGGTCCCGACCGCAGCGGGCGACCGCCCGATCGAGCCCGTCGTCCTGCAGTCGATCGACATCGTCGCGGCCTGACGCCGACGCTGGCCGATCCGGATGACGACGCCTGAGTTCGCGGACAACCGCGACAACTTCTGCTACCGGCATCCGGATCGGCAGAGCTTCGTGCTCTGCCAGCGGTGCCTCCGCACCATCTGCCCCGAGTGCCAGACCCAGGCCGCGGTCGGGGTCATCTGCCCCGAGTGCATGGCGGCGGAGCGCAAGAACCGCACCCCCGCGCAGAAGCGCGCCGAGCGCCGCTGGCGCGGGCGCGGCACGGCGATGGCGGCCGGCGCCGGTGGCAAGCCGGTCGTCACCTACGCCCTGCTGCTGATCACCTCGATCATCGGACTGCTGCAGCAGGTCCCCGGCCTGGGCAACCCCATCACGCAGCAGCTGCTGTTCGCCGCCGCGTACCTCTACCCGGATCTGTCCCTCTACCCCTTCGAACCCTGGCGGCTGCTCACCGCGGTCTTCGTGCACGGCGGATTCATCCATCTCGCGCTGAACATGCTCGCGCTGTGGATGCTGGGGCAGAGCCTCGAGCCCATGCTCGGTCGAGCGCGTTTCCTCGCGCTCTACCTGATCAGCGGGCTCGGCGGATCGGTCGCCGTCGCCCTGCTCGCCCCGGGCACCGCCACGGTGGGCGCGTCCGGCGCGATCTTCGGTCTCATGGCGTCACTGCTCATCATCGGCCGGCACATCGGCGCCAACGTGACGGGCATCCTCGTCATCCTCGGGATCAACTTCGTCGTCGGCTTCGTCGTCGGAGGCATCGCCTGGCAGGCCCATCTGGGCGGGGCGATCGTCGGCGCGCTCCTCGCCTTCATCCTCACCCGCACCCGACGTCCTGACCAGCGGAGGACGCAGATCCTGCTGCTCGCGGCGGTGGTCGTGGCGCTCGGACTGATCGTCGCGTTCGTCCCTCCTCTGCTCATCACGACGGTTTACGCCTGATCGGGAGTTGTTAACAGGGCTGTTAACAGGTGTGAATAACATCTGTGTAATTCTCCCCATGTTGGGGATAACCTGTGGAAAACTCTGTCGCTGACCGTCCGCGGAATGACGAAGGCCCCCTCGCCGAGCGAGGGGGCCTTCGTGAGGATCGGGGGCGTCAGCGCCAGCGCGTCGTCATGAGGAAACCGATCAGAGCGATGGCGAGGCCGATGGCGAGGTTCCAGTTGTCGAGCCCCGGGATCGGAAACTGCATGCCGGAGATGTAGAACACGAGGATCCACGCCAGGCCGAGGAGCATGAAGCCGACCATCACCGGCTTGAACCACACCGCGTTGGGCGCGGCGTCGCCTTCGCTGCGCGGCGCTTCGGGTTCTTCGATCTTGCGGTCACGTGCCATTCCGACATTGTACCCATGACTTCTTTCCAAAGCAGGACGCCCCGGCACGGTCTTCCGTACAGGGCGGCGGGATAGGATCACGCCATGACTGCATCCGTCGTCTCGGGGGAGCGACGCGACCGTCGCCGCCGCCCTCGCTCGCGCGCCACCGTCACGAGCGTGCTCGGCGAGCTGCTGCTCACCGCCGGCGTGCTGGTGCTGCTGTTCGTGGCGTGGCAGATGTGGATCGGCGACATCATCATCTCCGCCCAGAAGAACGAGGAAGGCGCCGCCGTCTCGGAGGAGTGGGCGAATGCGCCGACTCCCGAGCTGCCTCCGCTCGTCACGACGACCGACGGGACCACGGTCTACGAACCCGTCATCCCCGCCCCGCCCGCCGACACGCAGCAGCTCGGTCAGATGCTGATCCCCCGGTTCGGGAGCCAGTACAACGTCGGCATCTACGGCGGCACCAGCCGTGCCCGCACGCTCGACAAGCTCGGCATCGGCGTCTACACCGACTCGAAGATGCCGGGCGAGGTCGGCAACTTCGCCATGGCCGGTCACCGCACCACGTGGGGAAAGCCCTTCAACCAGCTCGACAAGCTGCAGGTCGGCGACGCCATCGTCGTCGAGACGCCGGACGGCTGGTTCACCTATCGATTCCGCACGCTCGAGTACGTGAAGCCGACGCAGACGGACGTCCTTCTCGACGTGCCGCAGATGCCCGGTGTCGCGACGGGGGAGCGATACATCACCCTCACCGCCTGCTCCCCGCTGTACTCCCTCGCCGAGCGGATCGTCGCGTACGGAGTGTACGAGAGCTTCCAACCGCGCGCGGAGGGCCCGCCTCCCGCGCTCACCGATCCGCCGCCGCCCCCCGCCGGGCCGTCGATCTAGACGAAGGGAACGCTCGCGCTCATGTACGCCGCACTCTGGCGCATCCTGCCCGGCCCCTGGTGGCTGAAGCTGTTCATCCTGCTCGCCCTCATCGCCGCCGTGCTCTACGGGCTGTTCTGGTACGTCTTCCCGTGGGTGAGCCCGATCATCACGCCGGGCGAGGTCGACCTCGAATGACCCGTGTGCTCGTCGTGGACAACCACGACAGCTTCGTGCACACGCTGGTCGGGTATCTCCGCGAGCTCGGCGCCGACGTGTCGATGGTCGAGGCGGATGCCGTCGCTCCGACCGAGCTGGAGACGCTCCTGAGCGGTGTCGACGGCATCATGATCTCGCCCGGACCGGGCACCCCGACGGATGCCGGATCCTCGCTCGACGCGGTCCGCACGGCCGCACGTCTGCGACTGCCGCTGCTCGGGGTGTGCCTCGGGCATCAGGCGATCGGAGAGGCCTTCGGCACGTCGGTGACCGAGGCGCCCGAGCTGATGCACGGCATGACGTCGCGGGTGGAGCACGACGGGTCGGCGCTCTTCGCCGGCATCCCCTCGCCGTTCGATGTCGGCCGCTACCACTCCCTCGCTCTCGCCGAGTCCGCGCTTCCGGCGGATGTCGTCGTGACCGCCCGCTCCGAGACCGGCACGGTGATGGCACTGGCGCACACCGACCTGCCGATCCTCGGGGTGCAGTTCCATCCCGAGAGCGTGCTGACCGAGGGAGGCTACCGCCTTCTCGCCAACTGGCTGGAGATGTGCGGCGACGCGGGCGCGGTTGCACGCTCCGCACGGCTGCATCCGCTCAGCCGATCCTGAGCGGGGCGCACGCGGCGTCGCGGAGGAGGGCTCAGCCGCCCGTCGCCGCGCAGTAGCGCAGCTCGACCGTCGAGCCGATGGGGACATCGCCGGGAGCCACCGACATCGACGTGACCGTGGGCGGCGTCACCGCAGGGCAGTCCGTCAGCTCGACGGGCTGAGCGGTGAGACCCAGGGTGTCGAGCTCCTCGGTCGCCGCCTCGAGGGTCCATCCCGACATGTCCCGGATGGTGACCCGGCCGCTCGCGACGACGAGGTTCACGATGGTCTTCGGCGGGACCTCGGCGTCGGCGGAGACGTTGGCCTCCATCACCGTGTCGGCGGCGAGGCCCTTGTCGTTGCGCTGGAGCACGGTGCCGAGCTGCAATCCGGCCGACGACAGAGCGTCCTTGGCCGCCGTCAGCGACAGCCCTTCCAGTGTCGGGACGACGACGGTCTCCTTGCCGGACGAGACGTACAGGGTGACCGAGTCGCCCTGGCTCACCGCGGTGCCCGAGACCGGATCGGTGCGGATCACATTGCCCTCGGCGATGTCCGAGCTGGATTCGAGGACCAGGGTGGACGTCAGGTCGAGTTCGCCGAGGTCCTCCTGCGCGCGCTCGGACGAGACGTTGACGAGATCCGGCACGGTGCGCGAGCTCGTCGGCACCTCCTCCGGACGCATGCTGATCGTCCACACCCAGAACAGCACCGAGGCCAGCAGCACGGCGAGCAGCGCGACCCCGGCCCAGATCCATGCGACGGGCGGGCCGGACTGCGTGCGCGCCATCGTGGTGTCGGTGCTCAGCTGGCGCAGCGATCGCGCAGTCTCCTGCGCCTGGCGAGGACTGGGACCGTACAGCTCGCTGGTGAGGGCGCCGAGCTCCTTGCGGCTCGGTGCGCGACCCGCGACGGCGGAGTCCAGTGCGGCGCGGAAGTGCGCGGCATCCGGGTACCGCTGGTACGGATCCTTCGCGAGCGCGCGCAGCACGATCGGGTCGAGTGCACCGGGGGAGTCCTCGTTCACCTCGGTCGGGGGGACCGGGGTCTCGCTGACGTGCTGGTAGGCGACGGCCACGGGCGACTCGCCGCGGAACGGCTGCCGACCCGTGAGCAGCTCGTACAGCACGACGCCGGTCGAGTAGAGGTCGGCGCGAGCGTCGACGGGCTCGCCCTTGGCCTGCTCGGGGGAGAAGTACGCGGCGGTGCCGATGATCTGCGTGGTCTCGGCGACGGTCGACGACGAGTCGGACACGGCGCGGGCGATCCCGAAGTCCATGACCTTGACCTGGCCCTTGTCGGTCACCATCACGTTGCCCGGCTTGATGTCGCGGTGCACGACCCCGGCGCGGTGCGAGTAGTCGAGGGCCTCGAGGATGCCGTCGACGTAGCGCACGGCGTCTTCGACGGGAACCGGACCCTTCGCGATGATGTCCTTCAGCAGCGTGCCGCTGATCAGCTCCATGACGATGTAGGGCGGCTCGGTCGAGTTGGCGTCGGCGGTCGACGGGTCACCCGCGTCGTAGACGCGGACGATGGAGGGGTGCGACATGCGCGAGGCCGACTGCGCCTCGAGGCGGAAGCGCGTGCGGAACGCGGTGTCTCGGGCCAGCTCGGGGTCGAGGATCTTGATCGCGACCTGGCGACCCAGCGTCAGATCGAACCCGCGGTAGACCTTTGCCATGCCGCCGTGCCCGATGAGCTCGTCGACGCGGTAGCGACCCGCGAGCACGCGTGGCTCTGTCGACACGTACTGACCCCCTGAGAGACGACCTGGTGAAAAGCTCAGCCTACGTTGCGAACCTGCTTATTCGCCTGCGCCGCCGTCGCCGCCGTCGGCACCGTCCCCGCCGTCGGTGGCCGACGGGAGGATCACGACGGGAGCAGAGGCGTTGGACGACTCGGACGCCATCTCGCCGCAGAAGACGCGGTAGGTCGCGGTGATGCTCTGACCCGCGGCACCCGGGATGATCTGCGTCGTGAGGACGCTCGGGCCGAAGCTGCGGATCGACTCACCGGCGTTGCCGCCCGAGAACGTCGCGTTGGTGAGCGTGACCTCGAACGCGGAGCGGGGCCCCGTGCCGGACGGGCACTCGAAGCTCGGCCAGTTCAGCGTGACCGGCTGACCCTCGGTGGCGGTGCCGGCGATCGTCGGCGTTCCGGTCGGCTTGCCGACCTGAACCTGCTCCTTGTACGTCGTGAGGGTGAGTGCCGTGCCCTCGGGCACGTTGCCGCCGGGCGTGACCGACTCGACCGTGCCGACCTGGTCGGCGCTTGGCGCCACGGTGTTGCCGACGACGCACTCGGCCTGCAGGCCGGCGTTCAAGGCGGACTGGCGTGCGGCCTCGCACTGCAGGCCCACCAGGCCCAGCTCGTCGACGTTCACCTGCTCGGGTTCGGGCGTCTCGGACTCGGTGGGAGTCGGCTTGGGCGTCTGGCTCGTCGTGGGCGAACCGGTGGGATCGGCATCGCGGCCGTCGCCCTGGTTCATCAGGGCGATCACGGTGCCTCCGAGCACGATGATCAGCAGCACGATCAGTCCGATCAGCGGCCACGTCCACCTGCTGCGCTTCTTCTTCTCGCCCTCCTGCTCGTCCTCGACGGCCGCTCCGGTGGGGAGCTGCGCCGTGGTCGGCAGGATGCGGGTCGTGCCGTCGTCACCCGTCGACGTCAGCAGGCGTGTGGCGTCGTCGGCGCTCGCGGCTCCGCCCGCGATGGCGGGCACGGCGATGGCGGCGGAGTTGAGATCGCCCCGACGCAGCGCCTGCGCGGCGCGTGCGACGGTGGCGGAGGATGACGGACGGTCGCCCGGCTTCTTGGCGATCATCGCCATGACGAGGTTCTGCACCGGGATGGGCACGGTAGGGGGCAGCGGCGGAGGCTGCTCGTTGATCTGGGCCATCGCGATCGCGACCTGCGACTCGCCCGTGAACGGCCGCTTGCCCGCGAGGCACTCGTACGCGACGATGCCGAGCGAGTACGTGTCGGTGGCGGGGGAGGCGGGGTGACCCGATGCCTGCTCCGGCGACAGGTACTGGACGGTTCCCATCACCTGGCCGGTCGCGGTCAGCGGCACCTGGTCGGCGATGCGGGCGATGCCGAAGTCGGTGATCTTCACGCGCCCGTCGGGGGTGATCAGCAGGTTGCCCGGCTTGATGTCGCGGTGCACGAGTCCGGCCGCGTGGGCGGCCTGTAGAGCGGATGCCGTCTGGGCGACGATGTCGAGCGTCTTGTCGGCGCTCAGTGAGCCGTCGCGCTCGATGATCGTCGACAGGGCCTCGCCGGGGACGAGCTCCATGACGAGGTACGCGCTGCCGTTCTCCTCGCCGTAGTCGAAGACGCTGGCGATGCCCTCGTGGTTGACGAGCGCGGCGTGGCGCGCCTCGGCGCGGAACCGCTCGAGGAACCCGGGGTCCCCCATGTACTCGTCCTTGAGGATCTTGATCGCGACGGTGCGTCCGATGACGTGATCCGTCGCCTCCCACACCTCGCCCATGCCGCCGATCGCAATACGCGACTGCAGCTCGTAGCGACCACCGAACGACACACCCTGCGTCGGTCTCATCTGCCCAGCACCGCCTCTATGACCTTCTTTGCAATCGGAGCGGCGATGGTGTCGCCGGATCCTGACTGCCCCTGTCCACCGCCGTCTTCGACGAGGACCGCTACTGCCACCTGCGGGTCGTCCGCAGGTGCGAAGCCCGTGAACCACAACGTGTACGGATTGTCGTCGTTCTCGGTCGTACCGGTCTTACCCGCCACGTCGACCCCGTCTATTCTTGCACCCTGAGCCGCGCCGTCTGAGACGCTCGCGACCATCGACGAGGTCACCTGATCAGCCACCGACGACTCGAGGGCACGACCGAACTCCGTGTCGTCGTACGCGCGGATCACCGAGAGATCGTTGCCGATCACCGCGTCGACCAGACGCGGGTTCATGACCACTCCGTCGTTGGCGATCCCCGCAGCCACCATCGCCATCTGCAGCGGGGTGGCGGTGACCTGTCCCTGACCGAAGCCGGTGAGAGCCGTCTGAGGATCGTTGAGCGCCCGAGGGTAGCTCGACGGCGTCGACTCGAGGGGAGTGGTGAAGCTCCGGTTGAACCCGAACTTCTCCGCCATCTCGCGGATGCGGTCGTCGCCCAGCTGCACGGCGAGCTCGGCCATCGGGATGTTGCAGCTCAGGCGGATCGCCTCGGAGATCGTCACCGTGTCACCGGGTCCGCACGTGCCGCCCCATGCGTTCGCGACCGTGTTCGACGACTGCGGCAGCGTGTAGCGCGCCGGATTCGGCAGCGTCGAGTCGGGCGTCCAGTCGCCGGAGGCGTAGGCGGCTGCGGCGACGACGAGCTTGAACGTCGAGCCGGGGGGATTGAGGTCGCCGGCGATTGCACGGTTCGAGAGCGGCTTGAGCGGATCGTCGACGAGCTGATCGTAGGTCGTGTTGGCGGCATCCGCATCGTGGGTCGCCAGGAGGTTCGTGTCGAACCCGGGGGTGGAGGCCATGGCCAGGATGCGGCCGGTGCTGGGCTCGATCGCCACGACCGCGCCCTGGAGCCCTTGCAGCGCCTCGTAGGCGGCCTGCTGCGCGGCGGTGTTCAGCGACAGCTCGACGCTGAAGCCGGTCTGCGGCTGACCCGACAGGATGCGCTCGATCTCGGCGAAGAAGGCGCTGGAGCCCGTTCCGGAGAGGTCGGCGTTCAGAGCCCGCTCGATGCCGGTGGCCGACTGCAGGGCCGGGTTGAAGTAGCCGGTGACGGGCTCCCACATCGCGGCATCCGTGTAGACGCGCTGGAACTGATAGCGATCGTCGGACGGCACGGACGATGCGATCGCGACGTCGTCGACGATGATCGAACCGCGCTGGATCTCGTAGCTGTCGTACAGCGTGCGCCGGTTGAGCTCGTTCTGGCCGAGGCTGTCGGCCTCGACGACCTGGATCCAGCTGGTTGCGACGAACAGGGACAGGAACATGAACAGCATGACGATGCTGAGACGTCGGAGCTGCTTGGTCATCAGCCGATCACCGCCCGGGGCTGGCTGCGCACGCCGTCGGAGATGCGCAGGAGGATCGCGACGATGAGCCAGTTGGCCACCAGCGACGAGCCGCCCGCCGCGAGGAACGGGGTGGTCAGTCCGGTGAGCGGGATGACGCGCGTCACGCCGCCGACCATGATGAACACCTGCAGCGCGATCGTGAAGGCGAGACCGGTGGCGAGCAGCTTGCCGAAGTCGTCCTGTCCGGCGAGGCCGATGCGGATGCCGCGGCTGATGAAGACCATGTAGAGGCAGAGTATGGCGAACAGGCCGATGAGGCCGATCTCCTCGCCGAGGCTCGTGATGATGTAGTCGCTGTGGGCGAGTGGGGTCACGTCAGGGCGTCCCTGGCCCCAGCCGGTGCCGAGGAGTCCGCCGTGTGCCAGCCCGAACAGCCCCTGCATCGGCTGGAAGCCCGCGCCATCCGGATCGACCTGCTCGGGATCGAACAGGAAGAGCCAGTTGACGAAGCGTCCGCGGACGTAGCTGAGGATCTGCGTCGCCACGGCGACGCCGGCCGCGACGAGGGCGAGGCCGATGAGCACCCAGCTGGTCTTGCCCGTCGCGACGTAGAGCATCGCGACGAACATCCCGAAGATGAGGGTTCCGGTGCCGAGGTCGCGCTGGATCACGATGATGCCGAGCGAGATCGCCCACACCACGAGCACCGGGCCGAGCTCCCGCATGCGGGGCCAGGTGATGCCGAGGAAGCGGGTTCCCACCGAGGTCAGGCTCTCGCGGGTGCGCACGAGGTAGCCGGCGAAGAAGATGGCGAGGCAGATCTTCGCCAGCTCGCCGGGCTGGAACGCGAACATCCCGCCGAGCGACACCCACACCTGGGCGTTGGCGTCGGGGATGCGCAGCCCGGGCACGAAGGGAAGCAGCAGCAGCAGGATGCCGGAGAGGCCGAAGATGTACGTGTACCGGAACAGCACCCGGTAATTGCGCAGCAGGATGACGACGGCGATCGCGCCGGCGAGCGAGATCGCCGTCCACGCCAGCTGCTTCGTCGAATAGGCGTCCCATCCGGTGAGCGACTGGGCGATGTCGATGCGGTAGATCATCGCGATGCCGAGCCCCGTGAGCAGGGTGGCGATCGGCAGGATGAACGGGTCGGCCGCCGAGGCGACGGCTCGCAGCACGAAGTGCACGGCGAACGCGAGCACGGCGAGCCCGCCGCCGATCGCGAGGATCATCGGGTCGATGAGGCCGAGGGCGCCGAGCTGCACGAGGGTGAGGGCGGCGCCGCTGATCGCGACGGCGAACAGGAGCAGCCAGAACTCGCGGTTGCGCTGCGTCTGCGGCATCCGCATGCGCTTCAGGGCCTTGATGACGGCGGTGTCCGCGGTGACGTCGGCGCTCATCCGGCATCCTCCGACGGAGTCGGGAGGGGCGTGGGCAGCGGCGTCTCGCCGATCACGCGGTCGGCACCCGCCTGCAGCCGTGCGACGATCGCCTCGGCGTCGGAGAGGGATCGGGCCGAGATCGTGCGCTCCACGGAGTCGCGCTGATACGGCGGGAGGTTCGCGAGCAGGATGTCGGTGTCCTGGATCGGCGTCGAGAGCACGATCGGTCCGATGTTCTGCTGCACGCCCTGGTAGATCACGACGCTGTCCTCGTCGGCGCCGACGAAATAGCGCGTCTGCGTCCAGCTGTAGGCCGCGAAGGCCGCGAAGGCGAGGAGCGCGAGCACCAGCAGCATCCCGGCGATCCAGCCGAAGCGGCGCCGTCGCGCTCGACGACGGTCCTCCTCGATGAGCTCCTCGAGGTACTCCGGCGCCGGCTCGAAGTGGCTCGGCTCGTTCGCGGCCTGCCGCACCGGGTGCAGCCAGTTGCTGCGCGGCGCGCGCACCGGCGGCACCGTGACGTTCGCGGGGTTCGACGCCGATCCGACGATCGTCGCCGTTCCCGAGTGCATGGCGTGCTGCCCGCCGACGTCGACCAGCACGATGGTGACGTTGTCGGGGGCGCCGCCGTCGAGTGCCTGCTTGAGGAGGTTGTCGGCCGTGCGGCCGGGGGCGAGGCCGAGGCGCATCGCCTTGAGGATGCGCTCCTCGTCGACGACACCGGACAGGCCGTCGGAGCACAGCAGCCAGCGGTCGCCGGGCTGGGTGTGCATGACGAACATGTCGAGCTCGGGATCCGCATCCATGTCGCTGAGCACGCGCATCAGCACAGAACGACGCGGGTGGTAGCGGGCCTCCTCGGGCGTGATGCGACCCGAGTCGACCAGCCGCTGCACGAAGGTGTGGTCGGCGGTGATCTGGGTCAGTGCGTCGTCGCGGTAGAGGTAGATGCGCGAGTCGCCGATGTGGCCGATGACGGCGAAGTCGTCGACCATGATGATCGCGCTCAGCGTCGTGCCGAGTCCGGCCAGCTCCGGGCGGTCCTTCGCGGCGCGGATCAGATCTCCGGCCGCGGTCGTCGCCGCCGCCTGGAGCGACGCCTGCGCGTCTTCGGTCGACGTGTACGGCTGGTCGAGCGGCTCCATCCGCTGGATGGCGATGCTCGACGCGACGTCGCCGCCGGCGTGTCCGCCCATGCCGTCGGCGACGACGAACAGGTTGGCCCCGGAATACCCGGAATCCTGGTTGTTGGAGCGGACCTTCCCCGTGTGGGAGATCGCGGCGCTCGAGCCCTCGAAGACCATGCCCGGGTCAGGCTCGCAGCTCGAAGGTCGTGGCGCCCACCTTGATCGGGGTGCCGAGCGAGAGCGAGACGGGTCCGCCGGCCACCCGCTGACCCGCGACGAAGGTGCCGTTCGTCGAGTCGAGGTCCTGGATCGCCCAGGCGTCGCCGCGCAGCAGCAGGCGCGCGTGATGGCTGGAGGTGTAGTCGTCGCGGATCACGAGGGCGGACTCGCTCGAGCGGCCGATCGTGAGCGTGTCGGTGCCGAGCGGGAGCTCGAGCCCGGCCTTCGGTCCCGAGGTGATGACGAGGCGCTTCGCCGTGGCGATGGTCGCGGGACCGGTCGTGGCGGGCTTGGCCGACGACGGGCGAGCCGGAGCCGGCGGGGCGGCCGGCGCGGGGGCGCCCGCATCGGCCTCGGCCGGCAGCTTGCGCACCTTCATGCCGAACAGGTCGGCGCGCAGCGAGTAGACGACGCCGAAAACGAAGAACCACAGCAGCAGGAGGAACCCGAAGCGCAGCAGCAGGAGGACGAGTTCGGAGGGGGTGCTCACGAGATCGCTCCGAACGCACGGGTCGCGTCGTCGTCGCGCGGACGAGCGGGACGTGACGGAGTGGCGACGGGGACGACGCGGAAGACGAGGTCCGTGCGGCCGATCGTGATGGTGGTGTCGGAGGGAAGGGCCGCCTCGCGCACCTTCTGACCGTCGACCTTGGTCCCGTTGGTCGAACCGAGGTCCCGCATCATCGCGCGCTCGCCGTCCCAGAGGACCTCGACGTGCTTGCGGCTCGATCCGGCATCCGCGATCGTGATGTCGGCATCCGTGCCTCGGCCGATGACCGTGCGGGCTCGGGTGAGCGAGTGGCGGCGGCCGTCGACGTCGATGACGGCCTGCCAGTTGACGCGACCCTCGACGGTGCCCGAGCTGACCCGCACGGTGCCGGTGGCGATCTTGTCGTCGCCTTCGAGAGTGATGGCGAGCGGTCCGGAGAAGCTGTAGCCCTGCGCCTTGCCGTGCTTCGTGAGGAGGGCGAGCAGCTCGTCCGTGAGCGCGCCGCCGAGTCCCTGCATCCGCTCGGCGTCGTCGGTGCTGAGGCGCACCACGTAGCTGTTGGGCGCGATGATGCGGTCGCGGCTCACCACAGCCGCCTTGGTGTCCGCCTCGCGCCGAATGGCCGAGGCGATCTCCACGGGCTGGATGCCGCTGCGGAAGGTCTTCGCGAAGGCGCTGTTCACAGCGCGCTCGAGACCCTTCTCAAAGCTGTCAAGTAGTCCCACTGGGCTCCTCTGGCATGCCGACCGGTAGGGACATCGTAGCCAGGTGTCCTGGGTGAACACCGTCGCGACCGCTGTTTCCCGGCGTTCTCGGGGGTTTCCGGCGATGTTCGCCGGCGCCGGTCCGCGGTCCTGCGGGCGGTGCGAGCACCCGCTGCGGTCGTCTGCAGGGTCGATATCCGTGTGCAGGTCGAGACTCGCCGACCCGACCTGCACACGGATCCTCGGCATGCAGACGGCGAAGGATCGAGGGGCAGGTCGGATGCTCGGCGGATGCCGGCGGCGCCGGTTTCATCGGCGGTCGGATCGCGTGATATCCTCGCAAAGTTGAGTTCTTCGGAACGAGACGCTCGCGCGAGTGGCGGAATGGTAGACGCGCTGGCTTCAGGTGCCAGTGTTCGCAAGGACGTGGGGGTTCGAGTCCCCCCTCGCGCACAGACACGACAGCGGCGGCGCACTTCGAGGAATCGAGGTGGCCGCCGCTTCGTCCTTCCCACCTCAGTCCTGGATGCCGGCCCGGCGGCCGTGCTGCTCCTCGAACGCTCGGGTCGCCCGGGAAGCCGCACGGATCTGGCGGATGCCGATCACGACGCCCACCAGAGCGAGAAGGACGCCGAGGAAGGGCCAGAGGTCTGCACCGTCGAGGAGGACGGTGGTCGTCCAGAACGCCCCGAACACGACCGACGAGACCACCGTGTAGACGCCGCCGTTGCGCTGTCTCCGCAGGGCCATGCGCTGCTGGATGAGGAGTGCGCCGTCGTTCATGGGTGAAGCATAGACGCCGTGCCCCACCCCGGGACCGGGGCTATCGCCGGAGCGGCCTCGTATGCCACTGTGACACCGGAGACATCGACTGGGGGTCGTGGTGCGCATTCTTCTGAACATCGTCGCGCTGCTCGTGGTGGCCGTGCTCTCGGCGGGCGGCGCGATACTCATCGCGGTGAACACGCCGGACGGGCGGGACCTGGGGTGGGTGGCCGGCGCCGCCGTCTCCGGATACCTCCTCGCTCCACTGCTGCTGGCGAGTCTGTCGTCGTTCTGGGAGGTGGGGCGCTCCGCGGACGCACGACGTGGTGAACGGCGGCTGCTCCTCGTCACGGTCGGGGTGCAGGTGCTCGCGACCGTCGCGATGTGCGTGTTCACGGTGGCGACCGGAGCGGCGTGGTGGTTGACGCCCCTGTTCCTCGTGGTCGGCGTCGCGGCGATGGCAGCCGCGGTGGCACTCGTGCCGTTCCTTCGTCGTGTCGATCGCGCCCGCCCCGCCGACACGTCTCCGCCCGGGTACGGTCGTGCCGAGTTCCGTCGCGATCTCCGCCGCATCCTCGTGACGATCGTGGCCACGCTCGTCGGCGGAGCAGTGGTGATGGGCGGACTGCTGGCGCTCCTCGCGCCCGACGAGCTCAGCCTGGTCCTGAGGTACGCGCCGCTCCTCGCCGTCATGGGCGGCGGCATCGCCTGTGTTCTCGTGTCGGGCCGCCTCGGCCGCCGCATCCGCGACCTGGTCGGCGGCGACATGGGGCGCGCCGACCGGATCGGCAAGGTCGTCGTCAGGAACAAGGACATCTCGCTCTCGCCCGAGGACGAGGAGCTGGTCGCCCCGTTCGCCCGCCTGTCGTGGGTGTCGCAGGTGTACCAGCTCGCGTGGGTCATCCTGTTCTTCGTCGCGACCGCGGCGCTTCAGCTCTTCCGATTCGCCGACGACCCGACCGACCCGTGGCCGATGTGGTTCGTCGTCGCCTTCGGCGCGGCTCTCATCGCCGTCATCCCCGTGACCGTCATCCAGGTGCGTCGCACGCGCTCGTTCGCCGTCGCCGCAGAGGATCGAGCGCCGCGATGACGGATGAGCCGTCCGGCGACCGTCGCGCGGACCTCGAGAAGCGGCTCGCAGAGGTGCGGGCCGAGCTCGCCGACCTCGCACAGGAGCGCCTGCGGTTCATCGTCGGCGACACCTCTGTCCTCCGTGAGCGATCCGAGGAGCTCGAGTCGGAAGCAGACGGGATCCGACGGCAGCTGGGCCTTCCGCCGGCTGTCGGCCGCCCCGCGCGCCGAGACGGCCTCGGGTGGACGATCGTCTGTCTCAGCGCTGTCGTCATCGTGGTCGCGCTCTGGATGCTCGTGCAGTAGTCCCGACCCGGACCTCAGTCGTCGACGCGCACCTCGACGGCGTTCCCGCGGAGGGTGAACTGCAGAGCGGTGCCCTCCGGGAACTGCGTCCGCAGCTCATCCGTGACGCCGGAATCGACAGTGAACTGGATCGTGGCGGGGAAGGCTCCGGCGGAGCATCCGATCTGGAACCCCCCGAAGTCGTTCGACAGGAGCACATCGGAGTTCGCGGCCAGCAGGCAGGATTCGCCGGAACGGTCGGAGGTGACCCACTCGGGGTTTCGGACGAACGTGATGCCGAAGTAGTCCTCGAACACCGCGGACCCGTCCTGCGGTTCGCCGAGCACCTCCGGCCACTCCCCTGATTCGTCGACGCCGATGGTGGTCACGAGCCCCGGGGTCGCGGGTCGAGAGGTCGCCACGAAGGCTCCCGCGCCGACCGCTGCCAGCACGACACAGAGGGCGCCGACGGCCAGCCACGCGGGTCGCGGAGCGGGCGAGAAGGGGCGGATGCGGTCGGGAACCGCGACCGGATGCTCGGCGGCGCGGCCGTCCGCATCCCTCCCGCCGTCCGTGGCGGCGGGAAGCGGCGCCTGCGTGCCGCGCAGCTCGGCGAGGATCTCCTCGGCATCCGCATCCACGATCTCGAACTCCCGGGACTCGAGCGCGGCCAGCCTCCGCAGCGCGGCGGGGTCACCGCCGATGTCGGCATCCCGACCGTAGGCCCGTTCCTGGAGTGCGCGCAGCTCGGCGTCCTTCTTCGTCATCGTCCGCTCCGCCCTTGCGACTGCCGTTCCGTCGGCGTGTCCTCCTCACACGCTAGAGGACGGCGTCTCGGGCCATACCGCCCAGGAGGGTCGCAGGTCGGACGTCGGGTCGTTTGTTCCGCACACGAGGTACAAGTTGTGATACACATATGACACAAGGCAGAGGGGGACGCGATGATGTCGATGACCACCTGGAGCGTGCCGGAGATCGCCAGCGCGCTCCTGTCACTGCCGATCACGTCGCTCGTGCTCGGCGTGTTCGTCGCGCTCGTGATCGAGGCCTGGTCGTCGCGACCGTCTCGGACAGCGGATGCCGATCGAACCGACCTTCGCGCGTCGCACCGTCTCGAGATCCGGGGGAGGCACCGCGACGAGGTCGTCCTCCTCGGAGTGGTGCCGCTCCTGATCATCGCGGTGACCGTGACCGATGTCCTGGTCCGTTCGTACGTTCTCGACATGTCGGCATCCATCGCTCCGCTCCGCGTCGCCACGCCTCTGCTCGCCGCATGCCTGGGCATCGCGCTCGTCGCCGCGGTGATCGTCCTGCGTGGGCGCGTGTCCGCGGTCCCGGGGCCGCCGACCGCCCGGCGCACCTGGTCGAGCTTCAGTCGCCGACGCGATCTGATCGTGGCGGGAGCTCTCGCCGTCGCCCTGGTCGCGACCACCGTGCTCGCGGGACTCGTATCGTCGACAGATGCCGACGGACGGCACACCGTGCTCGAGATCCCGGTGCCCAATTTGCCCGGCGTCGATCCGCTGCGGATGCACTTCTACGGCTGGGCGTACGGTCTGCCGACGCTGCTGGTCGTCGCCGCGCTCGCCGCGGCGGTCGGCGCACTGCTCCACGTCAACTCCGGGCGACCGTTCATCCGACCGGAGACCACGAGCGCAGAGCGGACGATCCGCCGACACGTCGCATCGGACGCCGTCCAGATCGCGGCCGCCGCCACGGCGCTGGCGCTGGCGGCAGCGTGGCGACTCGTCGCGGACGCGAACGAGGTGACCGGCATCGTCATCACCGGGGTGAACGAGGGGAATCCGTACGACGCGACCTGGAGGTACGCGGAGCTCGCCACCATCGCCGGGTGGGGAGCGCCGGTGCTCGAGATCGCCGCCTTCGCCCTCCTCGTGCTGGTCGCCATCCGGACGGCGCGTCGCCTGCCGGCTGCGGCGCCGTCCGCCGCACCCGAGCTCCTGCGGGTACTGCGATGACGAGGGAGCGTGTGCAGGCACGGACACCCGTGTCGCCGCCGGAGCAGGTCGCCGCCGTCGCCGAGGAGGGCGGGTCGGCAGTCGACATCTACCGGCAGTTCCGCGGGCTGATCGTCTCGGGTCAGCTCGGTGCGAACGAGCGGCTGCCGACCGTCCGCCAGACCGCGCGCGACCTCGGCGTCGCGCCCGGGACCGCCGCCAAGGCGTACAAGATGCTCGAGCAGGAGGGCTTGGTGGTGAGCCGCACGGCTGCGGGAACTCGCGTGGCGGAGTCGGCGGCGGTGCTTCCGCTTCCGGTGATGCGGCTGGCGCGCGAGCTGGTCGAGACGGCGGCTGCCTCGGGGTCGAACGTGGACGATGTGGTCAGCGTGCTGCGCGTGCTGTGGTCGACGGAATCCGGCGGTCAGAGAACACCCGGAGCCTGAGACGAGGACCCCGGGGCAGCTGTTCGCCACCGCGACGGCTCCACACGCTCATGCGACGAGCACCGCACACGGCGGGCTCAGCCCTGTGCGATGAGCTGATTGAGGAGCGCATCGCCCAGGTCGCGATCCGCGTACACCCGCCGCAGCACGCCCGACGTGGGTCTGTACTCGGCAGCATCCTCGCCCTCCCACCGCAGCACCAGTCCCGCGCGTTCGAGCGTGCGCCACGACGCGACATTTCGGCTGAGAGCCCGGGCCGTCACCGGCGTCTCCGGATCGGCGGCGTTCGCAGCCCGCGCGGCGGCGACCGCGATCTCGGTCGCGAAGGCGTGGCCCCAGATCCTCGGCGAGAGGCGGTAGCCGACGTTCCACGCCCGAATGTCGGGGCGTCGCATCGCGGCTCCGCCGAGCCCGACGATCTCTTCCGGTCCGACGCCCGGGAGCGGGTCGCGAAGACGGACGACCCACCATCCGACGCCGTGGTGGCGCCACGAACGGCTGTAGTCCTCGGCCATCGATCGGCTCTGCGATATGTCGGTCTCGACGGCCTCGGGCAGGTGGCGCCAGGTCGCCGGGTCGGATTGCAGAGCGAAGATCGCCTCCACGGTCGTCGCGTCTGCGGCATCGATGGGCGAGAGCACGAGTCGGTCGGTCACGGTGTCAGGGATCACGGCATCAGCATAGGAAGACCGCCACGACGGCGCGGCGACTGTTCCTGGTGCATGGGACGTGACGCGTCGATACACTCGCCCGATGAGCACCACTCGGATCGATGCGCCTCGCCAGGGCGTCGCCCATCAACCGCGCTGGTTCCCGCGTCGCCGACTGGTGCTGCTCGTGACGCTCATCCTCGTTCCCTTCGCGCTCGCCGCTGTGCTGAACAGCTACGGACCGCCGACCGCCGAGAGCGCTGTGCGGATGGCGTTCGCGACTGTCGCCGGTCAGACCGTGGCGATCGGGGGAGCGCTTGCCGCGCTCGTCATCACGATCGTCTCCCGCCGGAACCTACCGGGCATCGTCTTCTTCGGCCTGCTGGCCGTCATCGTCACCGCGAACGCCGTCATGGCGATGACCGGCGCGGGCCAGCTGCTGCTCGACCGGCTCGACCTCGTGGCAGCGATCGCCGCGGAAGGCTGATCAGGCGCGCGAGCGAGTGCGAAGAGCGAGATCGCTCCCCATTTCCATCTGCTCGCTGAGCTCTCCGCGATGCGAGGCGACCTTGCGCGGCCAGCGGCAGAGTACGTTGACCGGGCCCCAGGAGGAGAAAACCGGGAGAGACTGGAATGAACCCCACCCTCGTCTCCGGAGCTCGAATGACCGATCAGCCGCGCAAGGCCCCCTCTCAAGCCGTCCTCGAGGTGCAGGCTGTGGAGCAGGTCAGTCCCGACCTCATCCGCATCACGGCGGGCGGCGACGGGTACGCGGCGTTCGTCGACAACGATTCCACCGACAAGTACGTGAAGATCCTGTTCGCCGACCCTGCTCACGGGCTCGTCCCTCCCTATGACCTCTCGCGGCTGCGCGAGGACAGCCCCGAGAAGCTCCCTACGCGCCGCACATACACGGTGCGGTCGTCCGACCCTGAGCAGCAGCGCCTCCTGATCGACTTCGTCGTGCACGGCGATGAGGGCGTCGCGGGTCCGTGGGCGCGGCGGGCGAGGCCCGGCGACACCCTCGTGGTCAGCGGCGCGGGCGGCGGCTACCGGCCCCGGTCGGACGCACCGTGGCACCTGCTGGTCGGCGACCACACCGCGCTGCCGGCGATCTCGTCTGCAGTGGAGGCGCTGGCACCGGATGCTGTGGGGCACGTCCTCCTGTCCGTCGCCGACCCGTCGGACCGCATCCTCCCTGACGTGCCGAATGGCGTCGTCGTCATGTGGACCGCGACCGATGACGAACTCCTCACCGCACTCACCGCCCTGCCGTGGGCCCAGGGGCATCCCGGCGTCTTCGCGCACGGCGAGCGGGGGACGATCAAGGCGGTGCGGGCTCTGCTCAAGGAACGCGACGTGCCCCGCGAGCACCTCTCGATCTCGGCGTACTGGGCGCGCGGCCGGGCCGAGGATCAGTTCCAGGCGGAGAAGCGCGAGCCGATCGGGCAGATCGAGTAGCCGCTCCTAAGCTGAGAGGATGCTCGCCGCCCTGATCCGCCCGTCCGAGACCAGCACGGCCGAGGTCGTCGGCACCTCGCTGGAGGACGTGATGACCCAGCTGCAGGCGCAGCGGCCGGAGGGCTTCGATCTCGTCTGCTCGCCGGTGCGGATGCTCAAGGGCGAGGCGAAGATGCAGGCCACCGGCACCTTCCAGCGTATGGACGGGATCCGAGAGATCGAGGCCGACAGCATGGCCGCTCTCGAGGCTCAGGTCCCGGAGGGCTGGCAGATGCTCTCGGTGCGCTCCTTCTGACGCCCGTCGCTCGGTGCTGTGTCGAGCGCAAGGAGCGCGGTGTGCAGCGGCTGTTCCAGGTGGCGACCGTAGCCCCTGATCTCATTATCGTCGGCGAAGGGTTTCGGGTCCTCGACGAAAGCGAAAGCGATGGACTTCGACGCCTCGAGCTCAAAACGATCGCTCTCGCACCACACGAGTGCACCAATCTCGACGCACCTCGCACCCTCGAGTTCGAACGACGAACGTGTGATCCAAGGACCCACGTGCTGCACCGCGACCCCCGTCTCCTCGCGCACCTCTCGACGCAGTGCCTCGAGAGGGGACTCATCAGGCTCTATGCGTCCTCCGACAAGATCCCATGCCGACGGAAGGAAACGTCGGTTCGGGGAACGGCGATGGATGAGGATCGTGCTGCGAACTACGACGAAGGCAGCGACGTGCGTCACGCGAACGCTCTCAGGAGTCGGGGACATCACCATTGCTCCGGAAAGAATCGGAATGCAACGTCGGAACTCGCGACTCGGCGACGATCGCTCTCCACGCCTGTCCTATCGTGTATCGCTGAAGACGGCGTGCCAAGGCAGATGCGGCGGATCGAGCAGCGGTCAGGTCGAAGGCGTCGAGAGCTCGCCGGACGGCATCGTGGCGAACCACTCGAATCTGATTTCCTTGGCTGTTCCACGTGAGATCGACAGGATGGAGGCCGGAAGTGACGGCCGTCATGGAGGGCAACATCTCTGCCTTCAGTGCGTTCGCGTACCGCTCTGGGCTCAGATCGGGAACGACGATTGTGGGAACGCCTGCCTGAGCCATGTGCAGCAGTGTTCCGTGACCACCGTGAATGATGGCACACGAGGGTGACGCCCCACCTTCCTCTGAGGTGTTCCAGAGCGTCAGCACGCGCGCACCTGTTCCTCGCAACTTTGGCGCCAGTGTCTCCGTTACGCGAGGATCGCCGGTCGCTACGACGGCTCGATTCAGTATGTCGTTGAATGCGCGTATGAATTCGTCGATAGTGTCGACCGACACGATTCTATAGAAGAGAATCGTGCCGTCTTGATGGAGAGTCGGACTGGCTCGCGACCGCTGATAATGACCGGTGAGCGGTCCTACGAAGACAGCTTCGGAATTGACGACCCGCGGAATCTCTTCGAGTTCTGGTATGCCGGGTACTATCACCCCCGCGTTTTGCATCAGCTCGCGTGGATCCGCGTACTCGTAGACCCATTTATGCGTCGTGAAGACGCTTTTCAATGCGACCTCAACCTGCGCCCAGAGCTGTTCACGCGGGCGGCCGGGGTAGCAATACCCCGGAAAATCCATATCCTGGACCACCGCTGTCACCGGAACTCTCTCCATGGCGGCAGCCATATGCATACTTAGCCTGCTGTCGGACACGACGATATCTGGGCTTGTATTCCTAATCATGAGTCTATCGCTGCCGATGGCGTGAGCAACGAACGACGCATCCGCCCATGCCATCCAGGGGTCGACGTCGATGAAGCGATGAGTATATCGATATGTCGATATGCCGTTCTGCTGTACGAGCTTCTCTTCCCCTTCATCTGCGACGGCAATGGTCGTTGAAGCCCCCTGGCTCTCGGCATGGCGCGCAAGGACGATCATCCGCATGAGATGACCGTTGCCGTTTCCCCAGGGTGTGAATAACACGTTCGGTGCAATTCTCATCATGTGATACATTCCCCTTCGTGTGGACCGGGTACACGTTATCCGAAGCCCGAACGACATGAGTATCCGTCGCGTTCTTGTGTGGAGAACTGCACGAATCGGCGAGCGAGGGAGACGGGACGAGGTGCAATGTCTGGGCGGGATGCTGAATATCAGAATAGAGCCGACGGCAATACGCAGATCGCTTTTGTGGGCTTCCGTGGGCATCAAGGCTCCGAGTATCGCTCAGCCGCCGAGCTTCTGAGACACGTAAACGTCGTCGGGCTCGTCGACACTGAGGTCGCAGCTCATGAAGAGCGTCCGGGACGAGGTAGCCCCCCGACTTTCCGCTCGACCACGGCCTTACTCGAGGCTGTCGTTCCCGACGTCGCCGTGGTGACTGTTCCCCATGACCAGCACTACCGCGTCATCGCTGAACTCGTAGCTGCCGGGTGCCATGTGGTGGTGGAGAAGCCTCTCGTCCCTGATGTCGCAGAGGCTGAGCGTCTCTACGAGCTGTCGTGGCGGAGCAACCGATCAATCGTCACACTGACACAGCGACCGCTACGCCCGGAGTTCCGACTCTTGGAGACGCTCCTGCCGCGTGTGGGTGAACGCTATTGGGCGCAGTGGACCTACAACCTCGCGTTCCCCGCAGTTACCACCGGGTGGCGCGCGCGACGACGACAGGCGCGCGGAGGGGTCTTCCTCGACATGGGGTATCACCAGATCGACGTACTCTGTCGCCTGTTTGGTCCTGCGCGTGTGACGGCGGCTAGCAAGCATTTCCGCTACCCCGAGTCTCAGCGGGAGGACCTCGAGGATCTCATGTCGGTCTCGCTCGAGTTCGAACGCGGGGGCATGAGCTCCCATCTGCTTCTCTCTCGGCATGGCGCGGGGAAGAGCGAGACTCTCGAGATTCATGGCACGGAGGGCGTGATTCAGCTAGACGCTCGGCATGCGCGGGTCACTCTGTTCGGGCGAGACGGAAGCGTCCTCGATCAGTACGCGGGCCCAGATCTCGCGACGGACTCGCCGGCGGTCGTTCTGGGGTACTACCTCGAATTGATCTCAGATCGCCAGGCCGCGTTGGCGCACCTTCGGCACCACTGCTCGCTGGTCGCGCTCTGCCACGAGGTCTACGACGCTGCTGCCAGAGCGGCAGTCGGGCACCACCAGTCCATTGAGAGAACGGAGTCGACATGACCACCCTTCCGCTCGCCTCGGGAAGAGACGTGCCCGAGGTGAAGACGCCTCACCCTCACGAACCCTGGCCACCGAAGGCAACGGACCGAGAACTCGGGCGCCTCGCCGAGCAGCGCAACCTCGACCTCGCAATCCGCGGCAACGACGGACCGATTGTGGAGCTCGAACAGCTGTTCCGCCAGCGATTCACTCCCTCGATGAGGCACTCGATCGCATTCAATTCTGGGACCTCAGCGTTGCTGGCTGCATACATGGCGCTTCAGGTCGGGGAGGGCGACGAGGTCATCGCCCCTGTTCTGACCTATCACGCCGCGGTGAGTCCAGCCACCGCGCTGGGCGCGGTCGTTCGGTTCGCGGACATCGACCTCCAGACCCGCGGCATGGACCCCGATCACTTGGAGGAGCTGATCGGCCCTAGGACGAAGGCGATCGTGATCGTCCATCATTGGGGTCACGCGGCTGACATGACTCGGATCATGAATATCGCTGACCGTCACGGGGTTGCGGTGATCGAAGATTGCTCGCATGCCCATGGAAGCGCATTCGAGGGCACCCCGGTCGGCTCCTTCGGGAAAGTGGCGGTCTTCTCGCTGCAGGCTAACAAAGCGGTCTTCGCAGGTGAAGGCGGCGTTCTGGCGACAGATGATCAGGAGGTGGCGGACAGGGCGATCCTGGCCGGCCACTACCGTGATCGAGCCCTCCGTGACGTCGCAGCTGCGGATCTACACGCCTACTGGGAGTCAGGCTTCGGCTTCAAGCTGCGGATGTCCCCGTTCAATGCCATCGTCGGGATCGAGTCCCTGAGAGCCTTCGATGAG
The DNA here is from genome assembly GCF_001650405.1 of Microbacterium sp. H83. Lineage (GTDB taxonomy): Bacteria > Actinomycetota > Actinomycetes > Actinomycetales > Microbacteriaceae > Microbacterium. The sequence goes on from NZ_LWCU01000053.1 coordinate 120,966, forward strand.
CTTGCGGGTGGACGTCAGGCCGCCTTGTCGTACATGAATGACCGACTGGCGGAAACGGGGTTGCTCGATCCGCTCGATGTCCCGAACGCCGAGTGGATGGGAGCGTGGTACGGATTCAAACCGCTGCCCTCCCACTCGGTTCGGACGAGGGTCGAGCGGTCCACGCTCGTCAGGATGTTGCAAGACGAGGGCGTCGAGGTAGACGCGCCCTCCGGGAGAATGCTGGTGAGGCTTCCGCTCTTCGCCGGACGGACCCCGTGGCGACGACCGGGGGACAATTCGACCAGACGTCCAACGGAGGACGAGATCGCATCGACTTTCCCGGTCGCGCATCTCGTCGAGTCGAATGCCTTGTCGCTACCCACGTTCTACCGCTGGCCCCATGATCGGTTTGTGATCGACGAGTATCTGCGAGCCTTCAGCAAAGTGGCACTCGCGATCGAGTCGGGCCGGATCCCGAACGACGAGCCGCGAGCAGACCGCGCTTCTTTGCCCCGCGACGGCCAGTCGCACGGGCGCTGAGCATCGGGCAGGGAGGATGATGATGAGACGGAGAGTTGCGGTTCTCGGAGTCACCGAGCTGACGGCGCGGTGCCTCGAGATCCTCGCGACCCGTGACGACTGCATCGTCGAGACGCTCGTTGTACCGGACAACGCCACGACGCGCTGGGGCGTGTCTCCGCTACTACTCGATACGGCCGCTGACCTGGAAGTACCAGTGATCTCCGAGAGTGACCTGATGAGTCTCGAAGGAACCAGAGAACTCGGCTTCGCCATCGGCTACCCCACCTTGCTCGGACCAGAGGTCATTTCTTGCTTCACTCGGAATATCGTTAACCTGCACCTGGCGCCTCTGCCGCGATACCGCGGCTCTCTGAAGACCTTGTCGATGGCGATGCTGAGGAGAGAACGCCATTTCGGTGTCACTCTCCACCAGATCGATGCGGGCATCGACACTGGTCCGGTGTTGCGAAAGCGGACCTTCCCCCTTCCTGATCACACCGATGTGTCCGACATGGTGCCGCTGCTCGTCGACGAAGCTCGTGCGCTCTTTGAGACCTCTCTCGACGAGCTGTTGCAGGACACACTCGAGCCGATCGCGCAGGGCGAGATCGATGGCGGGGTTTCCGAACTCGTGTGCCGGGCAGACCTCGACCACCTCCTCGACATACGAGTTCCGATCACCGTAGATGAGCTGGCATTGCGAAGGCGAGCTCTCACCTGGTCTTCGGCAGACCGACCGAGGCTGATCGGTGCCGACGGTATCGAAATCGACTGGCGCTCACTTCGAGGGCGTTTCCAGCGGCGGATGGGACCGGATGCCGCAGAGCCCCTCTCCGCATCGGTCGTCGGTGAAAGCGGTGCATATTTCGAACCGGTCTGGAGAGTGAATCTGGCCTTCACCCCGCTCGAACAGGAGCTTCTCCTGCACCAATCCGTGCGTCGTCTCGCATACGTCGCGCATGCGGGAGCCGCCTCGATTCTGTCTCCCCAGTCGTACTCGCGCCTGGATCATTCGCTGGGTCTCCTCGCCCTGGTGTCCGAATTGCGTCCGGATGATCAGGTGATGCGTGCGGCCGCCCTGCTTCATGACGTCGGGCACCTTCCGCTGAGTCACACGTTGGAGCCCATCCTCGGGGTCGACCACCACGAGAACGGAGCCGCGGTGGTGCGCAGGATGGGACCGCTGCTCGATCGCCACGGCATCCGCGTCGAGGAGGTTCTCGAATCGATGAGAGGCGAGGGTCCGTCCGCGCTCGGCTCCGGTGACGTCATGTCTCTCGATCACTTCGAGTCTTACGTACGAAGTGCGTTCGTGCACGGTACGACACGTGAAGATCCGCTTGACACCTTGCGACACATCGACCTGGTGGGCGGAGCTGTCTCGTGCGATAGCGAGACGGCGGAGTACCTCAGGGTTCTCGTGAGACAGGAGCTCCAACGTCAGTCGCATCCCCACAACGCGCGGGCCAACGCCATCGCCGGGATGCTTGTCACGGTTGCGCTCGAAGAGTCAGCGAGTGAGGGATCGCCGGACTTCGGACAGATGATCGACCTCGACCTCTGGGCGTGGTTGGGGTCGACGCCCGCCACCAGCCTCGCGACTCGCGACCTGTTAGTCAGTCCGGAGCACTGGTCGATTCACGCGGGCGACGAGTCGGAGGGCTTCGATCGAGGTCTGATTCACAAGATCTCGACTCGCTATGTCAACCCTCCGCTCCTCGCGGGCGGGCCCCGAGCATGGCAAGTCGACGAGTTCCTCGCTCAGAGTTCACACCCTTGCGAGTTCGTCGTTCAGGGCCCCCTCATCACGCAGGAGAGAGCTAGAGCCATGAACTCTCGACCGACTGTGTTCGGTCTTCGAGAGGAAGCGAGATGAAGGAGCCCGAGATTCCCGACGTTGCTCAGGAGTGCGGGACCGCACCGATCCTCTCGGCGTCCATCATGGCCCACCCGCGCCGTGCGGAGAACGCGAGACGGATCCTCGCCCACCTGTCGCCGCTCAGGGCTCGAATCGTTTTCGATCCGGAACCGTTCGGGTCGCCGTCGACGAGCAGAACGGCGAGGTTGGCGTGGCGGCCGTGGCTTCGTTCGGCGACGCATCACCTGGTCCTTCAGGACGATGTCGTGCTTCACCCTCGCTTCGTCCAGCAGATCCAAGAAGCTGTGGCCAGCCAACCCCGTGCCGCGTTGAGCTTCTTCTCGGAATGGGGGTCCTTCACATCGAACGCTCTTCGGGTCGCGGCGCTCGCCGGAGCGTCGTGGGTATCGCAGCCCGATACTTATCTCTCAACAGTCGCGATGGTGCTGCCGACCCGCGACGCGGAGCTCGCAAGCGAGTTCATATCCCAACATCCGGGCGATCCCGACGATGAATGTATGGGACGGTTCGTCCAGTCCCGTCGGATGGACCACTTCGTCAGCAACCCGAACCTCGTCGACCACGATGTCCTGTCTAGCCTGGTCGGGAACGGGAATCACGGCGTGCGACGCGCGACGAACTTCGTCGCAGACACCGCGGCACCAGCCACTTGGTGGTCGACACCCCCGCTGGATACCCCCGACAGGGTGCCGTCGCTGCACTGGCGAACGGGTACTCCCAGCTCCTACGAACGGTCATCTGAGGACGCCGCAGTCTGGACGATCGCTGCTCAAAGGGATCACTGGGGAGAATCTCAACCCGCCATCTCGCGGATCGTACGGAGATCGCTGGAGCCCCTCGGGTTCGAAACGCGGGACATTCGTTTCTACAACGCACTTCTCGGTGCGGCTCTGGTGCTGTGTGACCAGATCGCGCTCGCCGCGACTCTAGATCGGCGTGACGGCGACTTCGCCTCGCTGTGCGCGCGATCAGCTGTCCATTCCCTCGCTCCGGGGACTCTGCGCGGTGTCGCGCGGAACCTCGGCCTCGATGCTGACTCTCAGGAGATCGAGCGCACCTTCATTGACATCTACGAACGGGTGGACGCCCTAGTGCGGGGAAGCTCCGCGTCATGATGATCACGAGCTTCTGACGCCCGTCGTCTAGAAGCCCTCCGGCTCCCGCGGCGTGTAGGCGCTCTCCAGCGCATCGAGCTCTGCGTCCTCGAGACGGATGCCGGCGGCGGCGACGGCATCCGAGATGTGCGATGCCTTCGTCGCGCCGACGATCGGAGCCGTGACGGCCGACTGCTGCGCCACCCATGCGAGCGCGACCTGCGCCCTCGACACGCCCCGTTCGGAAGCGACCCGGGCGACGGCGTCCACGATCGCGCGGTTCGAGTCCTCCTCGCGTCGGTAGAGCGTCTTGCCGAAGGCGTCGGACTCCGTGCGCGCGGTGGTCTCCTCCCAGTCACGCGTGAGACGGCCGCGCGCGAGCGGCGACCACGGCAGCACGCCCACCCCGGTGTCGAGGCAGAACGGATGCATCTCCCGCTCCTCCTCGCGCTGCAGCAGGTTGTACTGGTCCTGCATCGACACGAACGGCGTCCAGCCGTTCTGCGCCGCCGTGTGCTGAGCGGTGACGAACTGCCACGCCCACATCGACGAGGCCCCGATGTACCGGGCCTTCCCCGAGCGCACCACATCGTGCAGCGCTTCCATGGTCTCCTCGATCGGCGTCTCGGGGTCCCAGCGATGGATCTGGTACAGGTCGACGTAGTCCGTGCCGAGGCGCCTCAGGCTGGCATCGATGCCCGAGAGGATGTGGCCGCGGCTGAGGCCCGCCTGATTCGCACCCGGGCCCATTCGTCCGTGCACTTTGGTGGCGATGACGACCTCGTCGCGGCGGGCGAAGTCGGCGAGAGCCCGCCCGACGAACTCCTCGCTCGTGCCGTCGGAGTACACATCGGCCGTGTCGAACGTCGTGATGCCTGCGTCCAGCGCCTGCCTGATGAGGGGTCGGCTGGACTCCTCATCGAGCGACCAGCCGTGCGTTCCGCGGTCCGGTGCGCCGAAGCTCATGCATCCCAGCACCACCTTCGAGATCTTCAGGCCGGATCGGCCGAGCCTCACGCTGTCCTCTGCACGCAGCATCCGACCGCCCTTCGCATCGTGGTCCTCCCACGATGCTCTCACGTCGGGGTCGGTCAGCGGCGTGCGAACGCGTCCGGGATGCGACGGCCTCAGCGCTCTCCGGAACGCCTTCGGATACTCCGGAGGCCTTCCGCTGTCAACCGCCCTGCGACCTCACGCGCTCGTGACGGAACATGGTGATCCGCACACGACCGAGGAGGGCACCATGACCAACATCGACGCTTTCGCCAACAGCTTCGAGCCGGAGATGCCGGGAGTCCCGGAGAGCGACCCGACGGACGGCACGTTCCCGACCGACACCCAGCAGCCCGACACGCAGGGCGATGACCCGATCGACGCCGAGATCGGCGAGGACGGTCAGGGCGACCTCTCGCCCGAGGACGAGGGCAGCCAGCACTCCGGCGACGCCCCCGTAGACCTCCGGGACGGCACCGAGTGAGCGACGCGGACACGAACGACCCGCGGCCCGAGGAGGTCGAGGCGGCAGCCGACGCGCCCGACCGCGACCCCATCGCCGCGCACATCGCCGATCGGAACGCCGACGACCCGGATGCCGTGGGCGACGTGCCCGCGGGCGGTGCCGGAGCCGATTCCGGCGGCGCAGGCGCGGTGCGCGTCGACCCCTCGTCCGAGGGAGAGGTGAAGGACGAGTCGATCCACAACGACGAACCCGGCATCGGGACGCGGCGTTCGGGCGACTGATCGGGGTACCGTGCCGGAAGGGGCGGTCGTATGCTGTGCCGGTGACTGACGCGCAGGACGACGGCCCCCTCTTCCACGGCACCAAGGTCGATCTCGCGGTGGGCGACCTGCTGACCGCCGGATTCCGATCGAACTACCGGCCCGAGATCGTGATGAACCACATCTACTTCACCGCGCTGCGTGACGGAGCGGGGCTCGCGGCCGAGCTCGCGCCCGGCGACCGCGAGCCGCGTGTCTACGAGGTGGAGCCGCTCGGCGCGTTCGAGGACGACCCGAACGTCACCGACAAGAAGTTCCCGGGCAACCCGACCCGGTCGTATCGCAGTGCCGAGGCGCTGCGCGTCGTGCGGGAAGTGCTCGACTGGACGCGGCTGTCGCCCGAGGCTCTCGCCGATTGGCGGGAGAAGCTCGCCGCGCTGCACGCCGACCCCCGCGCCGAGATCATCAACTGACGGGCTGCGGGCGCTGCGCGCGCTGCGGGCGCTGGGTGCGCCGTGCCAGGACGGCCAGCCCGCGGTCGACCACGACGTAGACGAAACCGACCGCGATGAGGGCGACGGTCAGCGCCACGATCCAGGTGCCGACTCCACCGAGCCCGAGGGCGTCGACGTCCATGAACGGGTACGGGTAGGTCTGGCCGGCGGAGAACTCGCCCCCGAGCGCCCCGTACACGAAGGCCCAGGTCAGGTAGGCGTACGGGATGAGCGTCCACAGCACCGGGTCGACCCAGCGGAACGACCCCTTCGGGACGAAGAGCAGCCAGTCCAGGATCAGAAGGGTCGGCGTGACGACGTGGATGAGAGTGTCGGTCAGGGAGAAGATGTCGTCATCGCCCGCGGCCACTCTCGTCGGGACGAGCACGACGAGGTAGATGAGCATCGTGACGGTGATCGCCATCATCACGGCACCGCTCCAGCGCGCACTCGGCGTGGAGGTGCCGACCGCACCGTGCTGTCTCATGTCCCGGACGGTGCGGACGACGAGGAGGAGCATCCAGCCCAGGCAGATCAGATCGCTCACCATCGTGTAGTACAGCAGGGTCGACCCGTCGGGCCGGCCGCTGAAGACCTCGGCGTTGCGCAGGACGCCGAGCAGGATGACCGCGAATGCGACGATGCGGAAGACCAGGGCGGCGGGCCGGGAGTTCAGAGCGGCGTCGGCGAGGAGGCGCACGGGCTGCCGCTCGACGGGGCCGGAAGCGGGTGCCGCGGACGAGGAAGCGGCGATTTCAGGCATCCCTCCAGGCTACGCGGTCGTCGGCGGCGTGCAGAATTCAGCATGAATGCTCCGCCGCGGCCCGGATCCGGTCGGATCCGGGCACACGCCGAGGATCTGTGCTGAATCGTGCACGGGGTGGCGCCGGAAGGAGGCCGGAACGAGGCGGGAGCGGAAGCGGATCAGCGCCGCACGGGGTCCGCGTCGCCGGCCAGGAACCGCTCGAGATCGCGACGGGTCGGCGCGGCCTCCCAGTCGCCGGGCACGAGGCAGGCCATGGCGCCGCAGGCGTTCGCTCGACGCAGGATGCCGTCGGTGTCGATCCCCTCGACGAGGCCGCTGAGGAACCCGGCGACGAATGCGTCGCCCGCGCCGACCGTGTCGACGACATCGATCGTTAATCCGCGAGCGTCGGTCACCGCATCGCGGGTGACGACGGAGGCGCCGTCAGGGCCGAGCTTGAACACGGCGGTGGCGCAGCCCGCATCCCGCAGCCGCGCGGCCGCATCGGCCGGCGACGCCTCGGGATAGAGGATCTCGAACTCCTCGACGCCGCCGAAGACGATGTCCGCGCGCTCGGCGATCTCCCGCAGGACCGGACCGGCGACGGATGCCGGCGCGAGGGCCGACCGGTAGTTGACGTCGAAGCTCACCGAGCACCCGGCATCCCGAGCGCGATCGATCGCGGCGTGGACCGCCGCCCGTGCGGTGTCGGACAGCAGCGGCGTGATGCCCGTGAGGTGCAGCAGCGAGGCCGACTCGACCCAGCCCTCCGGAAGGTCCGCCGGGTGTAGTCGCGATCCCGCGGACCCGGACCGGTAGTAGTGCACCGCGGTGGACGCGGCCGAGGGGCGCTCCTTCACCATCAGTCCGGTGGGGGCTCCCGCGTCGACCACGGCCCGCACGTCGACGCCGTCGCCGCGGATCTCCCGCACGACGCGTTCGCCCAGGGAGTCGTCTCCGACGCGACCGAGCCACGACACCGCCACGCCGAGCCGCGCGAGCCCGATCGCGACGTTGCTCTCCGCCCCGCCGATGCCGAGGCGCAGCTCGGTCGCATGGCGCAGCGAGCCGATGTCGGCCGCGCGGACGAGCGCCATGCTCTCGCCCAGCGTCACGACCGCCGGTCCGGCGGAAGCGGACGGCACGCCGGCGGAGGCGGACGGCACGCCGGCGGAGTGGACCGGCGCGCCGGATGCGGTCGTCACGCGTTGCCCCGCGCGCAGACCTCGACGAAGGCCGCAGCGCGGTCGCGCAGCGCACCGAGATCGCCGCCCGAGAAGGCGTCGCCGAGCAGGGGTCCGCCGACGCTGACCGCGACGGCGCCCGCCGCCAGCCACGCCTCGGCGCCCGCGAGGTCCACGCCGCCCGAGGGCACCGCGACGATGTCGGGGAACGGCCCGCGGAGGTCCTTCAGGTACGAGGGGCCCACCTGTCCGGCGGGGAAGACCTTGACGGCCGAGGCGCCCGCAGACCAGGAGGCGAAGAGCTCGGTGGGGGTGAGGCCGCCCGGCACGATCGGCACGCCGGCGTCCGAGGCCTGCGCGACGAACTCCCGCGAGGCGATCGGCGTGACGAGGTAGGTCGCGCCGGCATCCACCGCCCGGGCGAGCTGCTCGCCGTCGGTGACCGTGCCGATGCCGAGGTCGACGACGTCGCCGAAGCGCTCGAGCAGGTGCGGGAAGTGCGCGAAAGTGCCGGGCGTCGTGAGCGTCAGCTCGACGCTGCGGATGCCGGCATCGACCAGCACGTCGAGCACGGCGTCGTAGTCCGAGGCCTGCCGCGCGCGGGCGACGACGATCAGGCGGGAGTCGACCGTGCGGGCGGGGAGGGCGACCCGGGTGACCTCACCAGTCATGGACGGTCCCGTCGAGCAGCCGGTTCACCGGCAGGTACGCCTTGGTGTACTCGTGGCCGGCCGCGGCCTCCTCGTCGAGCTCGACGCCGAGACCCGGCTGCTCGCCCGGGTGCAGGAAGCCCTTGTCGAACGTGAACGACGTCTGGAACACCTCGAGGGTCTGCTCGTTGTGCGGCATGTACTCCTGGATGCCGAAGTTGTGGATCGCGAGGTCGAGGTGAAGGGCGGCGGCCATGCCGACCGGCGAGATGTCGGTCGGACCGTGGATGCCGGACTTGATGCCGTAGATCGCGGCGAAGTCGAGGAGCTTCTTCATGGCCGTGATGCCGCCGGTGTGGGTGACCGCCGAGCGGACGTAGTCGATCAGGCGCTCGGTGATGAGCGTCTGGTAGTCGAACACGGTGTTGAAGACCTCGCCGATGGCGAGCGGCGTGGTCGAGTGCTGGCGGACGAGTCGCAGCGCGGTCTGGTCCTCGCCCGGCGTGCAGTCCTCGAGCCAGAACAGGTCGTAGGGCTCGATGTCCTTCGCGAAGCGCGCGGCCTCGATCGGCGACATCCGGTGGTGTCCGTCGTGCAGGATGCGGAGGTCCGTGCCGAAGTCCTCGCGGATGCGCGAGAAGATCCCGGGCATGTGGTTCAGGTAGTTGCGGGTGTCCCACGTCTCCTCGGCCGGGCGGTCGCCCGAGCGCTTGGCGGGCTCGTAGTCGTAGCGCACGCCGGGGCCGGCGGCCGAGACGCCGTAGATCTGGCCGAGTCCGGGAACACCGGTCTGCACGCGCACGGCGGTGAAGCCCAGCTCCTCGTAGCCCGCGATCGCGTTCTTCAGCGCCTCGTAGTCGGTGCCGGATGCGTGCGCGTAGACGCGGACTCCGTCCCGGCTGGCTCCTCCGAGCAATTGGTACAGCGGCATCCCGGCCTTCTTGGCCTTGATGTCCCACAGCGCCATGTCCACTGCGGCGATCGCCGCCATCGTGACGGGGCCGCGACGCCAGTACGGGCCGCGATAGAGGTACTGCCAGGTGTCTTCGATGCGGTCCTCGTCGCGGCCGACGAGAGTCGAGGCGACGTGGTCGGAGAGATACGAGGCGACAGCGAGCTCACGGCCGTTGAGAGTGGCGTCGCCCCAGCCGACGATCCCGTCGGAGGTGGTGATCTTGAGCGTGACGAAGTTGCGTCCGGGGCTGGTGATGATGACGTCGACGAGCTCGATGGTCATGGCGTTCTCCTGGAGGTGCGGGGTGGGAGGTGCGGGGTGCGGCTGTTCGGGCAGCCGCACCCCTGGTCGTGATGACCTGTCGGTCAGATCGCGTCGCGCGGGTCGGTCAGGTCGCGACCGGCCACTTCGGGCATCCAGATCGATGCGATCAGCGCGCAGAGGGTGAAGACCACGAGCATGATGATGACCGGGATGAACGAGCCGGTGACGGCCGAGACCCACGCGGCGGCGATGACCGGACCGATGCCCGTGGCGACGATGGCGGCGATCTCCCGCGCCATGGCCGTGTACGTGTAGCGGTTGCGCGAGCCGAAGAGCTCCGGAAGCGTGAGGTTCTCGAGCGACGCGAAGCTCATCACGGCGAGGTTGTGCAGCACGACGTAGCCGACGAAGACCTGCAGAGTGTCCTTGCTGCTGATCATGAGCATCGTCGGGACGATGACGATGAGCGCGATGATCGCCCACACCATGTACATGCGCTTGCGGCCGAAGCGGTCGCCGAGCCAGCCCGAGAGCGGCACCGTGATGAACGCCACCAGCGACGAGACGATGACGGCGTTGACGCCGATCGAGCGGTCCAGCAGGAGGACGACCGTGATGTAGCTGATGAGGTAGGTCTGGATCATGCCGGAGTTGCCGGCCTGGCCGAAGCGCAGCAGCAGCGCGATCGAGAACGCCTTCCACGGCTTGCGCTGCATCGCCTCGAGCGTGCGGATGTCGTTGGTCTCGGTGGCGAGCTTCACGACCTCGTCGCGGGAGAGTGCCTTGCCGTCGACCACGTCCTCGCGCTCTTCGAAGACCGGGGTCTCCTTGAGGTTGAAACGCACCCAGATGGCGAAGAGCATGATGACGGCGCTGGCGATGAACGGGATGCGCCACGCCCAGGCGATGACCTCGTCCTCGCTGTAGGCGACCAGGAGGATGGCCCAGATGCCCGACGCGAGCAGCGTGCCGCAGTTGGTGCCCAGCGCGACGAGCGAGGCGATGATGCCGCGCCGCTTGGCCGGTGCGTACTCGGCGAGCATGACGCCCGCCCCCGAGATCTCGGCGCCCGCGCCGAAGCCCTGGGCGATGCGCAGCAGCACGAGCAGGACCGGGGCGAGCACGCCCACCTGGTCGTAGGTCGGAAGCACGCCGATGAGCGTGGTCGCCAGGCCCATCAGGAGGATCGTGTAGAAGAGGACCTTCGTGCGGCCGGTCTTGTCGCCGAGGCGGGCGAAGAAGAACGCGCCGACCGGGCGGGCGACGTAGCCGACGCCGTAGGTCGCCATCGCCGCGACGACCGCGACGGCGGGGTTCTCGGACGAGAAGAACAGGTCGGCGAACACGAGCGCGGCGGCCAGCGAGTAGAGCTGGTAGTCCATGAACTCCAGCGCCGTGCCGAGCCATCCGGAGACCGCTGCGCGGACGAGGTCGCGGACCGACCTCTTCGCGGTGGGATCGACGGCGGCTGCCGTCGTCTGCTGTTCTGACATGGGAGGTACTCCTTCGGACCAGGAACGGTGGGTGCGCGAGGGGCGCGAGGGTGGGTTAGAGGGACAGCAGGACCTTCGCCGAGGCGGACGAGTCGCGAGCGAGCTCGAAGGCCTGGACGGCGTCGGATGCCGGGACGACGTGGGAGATGACGGAGTCGAGGGCGTCGGATGCCGACAGCAGGGCGACCGCGTCGTCGATCTCGGTCGAGAAGCGGAAGGCGCCGCGGATCGTGAGCTCCTTCGCGAGCATCGGCGCGAGGTTGACGCCGATCTCGGCGTTCGGCAGCATTCCGACCTGCACCACGGTGCCGGCGCGTCGGACGGCGCGGACGGCCTGGGTCAGGGCCACGGCGACGCCGGAGCACTCGAAGACGACGTCGTACGACTCGTTCTCGATCGCATCGCGGCCGACGAGGTGCAGCTCGGTCGCGCCGAGGGTACGAGCGCGGTCGAGGGGCTCGTCGCGCACGTCGCCGGCGGCGACGGTCGAGGCGCCGGCGTTCTTCGCGGCCGCGACGACGAGGAGTCCGATGGGACCCGCACCGATCACGAGTACGCGGCGGCCGGTCAGGTCGCCGGCGAGCCCCGCGGCGTGGATCGCGACGGCGAGCGGCTCGGCGAGCGCCGCACGCTCGAGCGGCAGGCCCTCCGGGAGCACGCGGATCATGTGGTCCTCGACGATCAGCAGCTCGGATGCTCCGCCCTGGCGGTGCGGGTCGGCGGCGGCGCTGCCGAGGTAGTCGCCGCCGGCGCGCAGGTGCGGGCGGTCTTCGAGGCCGGGCACGGATGCACCGTAGCGCGCGGGGTGGACCGTGACGGGCGTCCCGGGGGAGAGGCGGCCGGACGGGTCGAGGTCGACGACGCCGGAGAGCTCGTGACCGGGGGTCAGCGGCTCGCGGATCGTGTACTCGCCGTTGGCGCCGTGGAAGTAGTAGTGCAGGTCGGAGCCGCAGATGCCGACGTAGTTCACCCGGAGGCGGACCTCGCCGTCGCCGGGGGTCGGGACCTCGCGGTCCTCCCAGCGGATGTCCTCCTTGCCGTGGATGGCGAGAGACTTCATGGCTGCAGCTCCTCTGCGTCGATGAGTGATGATGTCGTCGTCCGGGAGGCCGAGACGGCGTCGGAGATCGCGGCGTCGACGCCGCGACGCCGGATGGTGTCGATGAACTCGCCGACGCGGGCGATGAAAGCATCCTGCGACGCGATCTCCTCGCCGAACAGGTGCAGTTCGGCGATCGCGCGTCGGGCGAGGTCGTGGCCGGAGCGCGCGGTCGCCGCCAGCGCGGCGAGCCGCTCGCGGGCGCCGTCGGTCATGGCCGCCGCGTGGACGCCGGGATCGAATCCGGGGAGCGGGGCCAGGCACGACAGGTAGCCGGCGACGGTCAGCGCGATCAGGTGCGGCATGTCGCCGCGGTGCAGCGCCAGGAGTGCAGGCTCGGGAATGCGCTGTCGCAGCTTGACCGAGCCGTCGGTGCCGACCTGGCTGGTGCGATGACCGAGGGCGCTGTTCGCCCAGCGCTCGAAGAGCTCGCTCTCGTAGGCGCGGACGTCGACGCCCGAGGGCAGCTCGATCGACGGCTCGTACTCGGCGCGCATCACGGCGCGCGCCGCGCTCTCGATGCCGTCGAGGGCGATCGCCTCGGGGATCGTGCCCGCACCGCTGAGGGCGCCGAGGTACGCGATCAGGGAGTGCGTCCCGTTGAGCAGGCGCACCTTCATCTGCTCGTATCGGCCCACCTCATCGGTGAACACCGCGCCGCCGGCCTCCCACGCGGGGCGGCCCCCGGCGAAGCGGTCCTCGATCGCCCACATGGTGAAGGGCTCCGCCGGCACGGGGACGTCGTCCCTCGCTCCGAGCAGCCCGCTGACCCTGGCGCGCAGCTCCGGAGTCGTCGCGGGGACGATGCGGTCGACCATGCTGGAGGGGAACGTCACGTGTCTGTCGAGGAAGGCGAGCGCCTCGGCGCCCTGAGACCCGGGGAGCTCGGAGAGGAACTCGCGGACGAGCTTCTCGGTGTGCGTGCCGTTGGAGGAGAGGTTGTCGCAGCTGAGGACGGAGATCGGCGCACCGCCCGCGGCCGCCCTGGACTGGAGCCCGCGGGCCAGCTGACCGACGGCCGAGCGCGGTGCGCCGCCGGCGAGGTCGGCCCGCACGACGGCGTCGTCGAGGTCGAGGTGCTGCGTCGCGGGGGAGTAGCTGTAGCCGTTCTCGGTGACGGTCAGGGTGACGATGCGGATGCCGGGATCGGCGATCTGCGAGACGACGCGCTCGGGCTCCTCGGCGCCGACGAAGGCGTCCGTGTGGACGCCGGGCACGGTGAGCGTCGTCGAGCCGGGCGTGATCGTCGCCACGGAGTAGAGGAGGTCCTGCGCATGCAGAGCGTCGACGATCGCGCGGGACCGGGAGGCCACTCCGACGATCCCCCAGTCGCCGCCGTCGGCCTGGAGCGCCGCCGCCGTGTAGACGGCCTGATGGGCGCGGTGGAAGCTGCCGAGGCCGAGGTGCAGGATGCCGGCCGAGCCGGGCGAGACCAGCGGAGCGGCGCTCGCCGGGGTGGTGCGGCCGAGGACCGGCGTGTCGTTGCTCACGCGGTGGCTCCTTCGCTCTGGCCGGCGCACTCTTCACGGTGATCGGCGATGATCGTCATGTAAGCAGTGTGTATCAGTTGTACAAACTTGTCAAGAAGTTTTGCATCGCCCGCCCTGACCGTAGGATTGCCTCGAACCCGGAGGTGGACATGGCAGCGACGCTGACCGACGTGGCGCGGCACGCCGGAGTGTCCATCGCGACGGCATCCCGAGCCTTCGGGGAACCCGACAGGCTGGCGCCCACGACCCTGGGACGCGTGCTCGAGGCGGCGAGCGAGCTCGGCTACGCGACGCCCCAGTCGGCGACCGCGACCCGCACCTTCGGCGTCGTCGTCCCCGATGTGTCGAATCCCGTCTACGCCACCCTGCTCAAGGCGATCCAGGGACAGGCATGGCACGGTCGCCACCGCATCGTCGTCTTCGACGCCGACGAGGATCTCCGTCGCGAGCGCGAGCAGGTCGAACAGGCGCGCAAGCTCGACGGCATGCTGCTCTGCTCGCCGCGACTCCCCGACGCCGATGTGCTCGATCTCGTCGGCGACACCCCCTACGTCGTCGTGAACCGCCAGATCGACGGGGCGCCGTGCGTGCTGATGGACGCCGAGCACGGCCCTGCACAGGCGATCGAGCACCTCGCCGCCCTCGGCCACACCCACATCGCCTATGCGGCGGGGCCGCGAGGGTCCTGGGCCGACATCCGTCGCGCCGACACCATCGCACGGGCCTGCGAGCGCCACGGCATCCGCCTCACGATGCTGAGCCACCAGGCGGCGTCGATCCAGGGAGGGCGTGCCGCCGCCGCGCCGGCCGCCGCGAGTGGCGCCACGGCCGTCGTCGCCTACAACGACCTCGTCGCGCTGGGGCTCGAGTCCGGGCTCCTGGAGCTCGGCAAGCGCTGCCCTGCGGACATCAGCATCGTCGGGATCGACGACATCGACCTCGCCGGAGCCGTCACCCCCGGCCTCACCACCGTGCGGATGCCCATCGCCCGCAGCGGGGCGCTCGCCGTGGACCTGCTGCTGCAGGCGATCGTCGGCACCCCCATCGACACCGCGGCGCCGCTCGGCTCGCAGCTCATCGTGCGGGCGTCGACGGCCGCTCCGTCGACCTGACCGCCGGACGGTCGGCACGGGCGTCGACGGCGATGCCGGACCCGACCTCACGCGCCTCGGTCGACCGCGCCCCCGAAGTAGACCTCGACCGTGTGCACGGCGCCGTCGCGCACCTCGAGCGCCTCGACGTTCCGGTACCGGGTGCCGTCGACCACGTACTCGTAGCGATGGAGCACGAGGCCGTCGACCTCGATGAGCTGCAGAGTGGTCGCCGGGGCGTCGAAATGGCCGGCGGTCGGGAAGCAGATCCGTAGCCAGGCGTCCCGGTCGAGGTGATCGTCCTGCGGGCTGGTGAAGTCGAAGTCGTCGGCCATCAACCGCTCTGCAGCACCGCGATCCTGCTCGCGGAAAGCCCTCATGAAGTCCTGCACGACTGCGGTGGCGGCGCTCATGGCGCGAGCCTACGCCGGTGACGACGGCGCCGGGTGCTCAGTCGTCGCGGAGGGCTTCGGTCACCGCGGCCTCGACGTGCAGTGCGGTCGTCGGGAACACGGGGACCGCGGCGTCGTCCGCAGACACCAGGAGCTCGATCTCGGTGCAGCCCAGGATGATGCCTTCCGCGCCGGCGGCGACCAGGCGGTCGATGACCTCCGTGAACCGCCGGCGCGACTCGTCGCGGATCACGCCGTGCACGAGCTCGTCGTAGATGATCGAGTGCACGGCACGCCGGTCCTCGGCATCCGGGATCAGCGTGCGGATGCCGTGCGCGGCGAGCCGCTCCGCGTAGAACGGCTGCTCCATCGTGAACGCCGTCCCGAGGAGTCCGACGGTCGTCAGTCCCGCGGAGGTGACGGCCGAGGCGGCGACGTCGGCGATGTGCAGGAACGGGATGCCGACGGCATCCCGGATCCGATCCGCCACGAGGTGCATCGTGTTCGTGCACAGGACCAGCAGCTCGGCGCCGGCGCTCTCGAGTGCTGCCGCGCGGTCTGCGAGCAGCTGCCCTGCGGCGTCCCAGTCGCCGCGCGCCTGCAGGGCCTCGATCTCGGCGAAGTCCACCGAGTCGAGCACGATCTTCGCCGAATGGTGACCGCCGAGCAGCTCTCCCACGCGCTGATTCGCGAGGCGGTACCACTCGAGCGACGATTCCCAGCTCATGCCGCCGAGCACTCCGATGGTCTTCATGTTCCGCTCTCCCGAGTCCGCTCGATCCCCGCCGAGCGAGACCAGGGTACCGGTCACCGCGTCTCGGACGGAGGAAGCCGGACACCGGACGGCGACATGCTCGTGTTCCACGGCTGGGACGACCTCTTCATCTACCGCGGACTCGTCGCGCTCCCGCTCGAGTGGGACGGCAGCACCCCGTCGGTCCGACTCCCGGGGGCCGACCGCTGGCGCCTGATCGTCAGGCGTCCACGACGGCGCCCTGCAGCGCGTGCACGACCGGTGCGAGCTCGGGCTGCTCGACCGCGTCGCCGAGGGTGCGCTCGAGCGCTTCGTCGTGGATCGGGTGCGCCCGTTCGAACAGCTCCTGTCCGGCGGGAGTGAGCTCGGTGTAGATGCCGCGCCGGTCGTCGGCGCAGAGGATGCGGGTCAGCAGCCCCCTGTCTTCGAGGCGCGTGACGAGCCGTGTCGTCGCACTCGGGCTCAATGCCGTCGCGCGGGCGAGCTGCTGCATCCGCATGTGCCACCCGTCCTGTCGGCTGAGCGCATCGAGCACGGTGTACTCGACGACCGAGAGGCCGACCGAGGCGCCCAGCGCCCGTTCGAGCTCCGCCTCGATGATGCCGTGGAGCGCGGCCAGGGTGCGCCACCCGCGGGCGCGGATCTCGACGGCGTCGTCCGAGATGCCCATGCTGACCTCCGAAGTAGTTGCTTGCGCGGGATAATTGCGTGTGCAATGATTATCCCTCGTGACGCAATATACCGCGTCTGCAACTACTTTACCAGAGGACCTCGGAGCACACCATGCCACTCGGACTCATCGCACTCGCCATCGGCGCCTTCGGGATCGGACTCACCGAGTTCGTGATCATGGGTCTCCTCCCGGACGTCGCCGCGGACTTCGCGGTCACGGAGGCCACCGCCGGATGGCTGATCTCCGGCTACGCGCTGAGCGTCGTCGTGGGCGCGCTGGGTCTCACCGCGGCGACGACGCGACTGCCGCGCAAGCCGGTGCTGCTGGGACTCGTCGTGCTCTTCATCGCGGGCAACGCGCTCACCGCCCTCGCCCCCGATTACACGGTCGCCATGGCCGGTCGGGTCATCGCCGCCCTGTGTCACGGCGCGTTCTTCGGCATCGGCTCGGTCGTCGCCGCCGAGCTCGTGGCGCCGGAGAAGAAGGCCCGCGCGATCGCCATCATGTTCACCGGCCTCACCGCCGCCAACGTCTTCGGCGTGCCCTTCGGCACCTTCCTCGGTCAGCAGTTCGGCTGGCGCTCGACGTTCTGGGTGATCTCGGCGATCGGCGTCGCCGCCTTCGTCGGCATCGCGCTCCTCGTCTCCGCTCCCCGTGCCGCAGCGGAGCAGGTGAGCCTGCGGAGCGAGCTCCGCGCCTTCCGCTCTCTGCAGGTGTGGCTGTCGCTGATCGTGACCGCCCTCGCCTTCGGGGGCATGTTCGGCGCGTTCACCTACATCGCGTACACCCTCACCGCGGTGTCCGGCTTCGCCGAGACGACCGTGCCGTGGCTGCTCGTGCTCTTCGGCGTCGGGCTCGTCGCCGGCAATTGGATAGGCGGCCGTCTCGCCGATCGCTCGATCGATCGCACCCTGCTCGTCTTCATCGCCGCGCTGGTCGTCGTGCTCGTCGGCTTCGGTCTCCTGGCCGGGTCGCAGCCCGCGACGATCGCGATCCTCGTGCTCATGGGAGCTTTCGGCTTCGGCACCGTCCCGGGACTGCAGAGCCGCATCATGCACTACGCGGGGGAGCGCCGACACTCGCCTCGGGGGCCAACATCGGAGCCTTCAACGTCGGCAACGCCCTCGGCGCGTGGGCCGGAGGACTCGGCATCGCCGCGGGCCTCGGATACGTGTCCCCGATCTGGATCGGCGCAGCCATCACGGCATCCGCTCTCGTGGTGATGACCATCGCGGTCGTCCTCGCCCGGCGACCCGTCGCGTCGCCGACCGAGTCCCTGCAGACCGCTGGCGTCTGAGCGTCCGCTGGAGCGTCAGCCGAAGCGCTCGTTGACCTGCGGGTCGAAGAGGCGGTAACCCAGAGAGTGCATCACGTCGATGATGGCGTTGAAGTCTTCGCCGTCCTCGATGCCGTAGCCGTCGAACCTGGCGTGCTGAGGGTGGATGTTGACGTCGAATGCCGGCGAACCGTCCGGATCCGCGCCCGGCGGCTGGAGGATGAACTGGTGGTCGCGTCTCTCGCCGGATCGCGTCCAGCCCGAGAGTTTCGTCGCCAGTGCGTCGACCAGCTGATCGGCGTCGACGTCGCGAACGCCGACGATCGTCTCAGCATCGAGCCTGCGGTATGTCTCGAGCGGATCGAGGTCGTCCCCGCCCGCCCAGAAGGTCAGTTCATAGCCCATGCGGAGATCATGACCGATCACCACCGGTATGGCAGTCCCGTGCGGGCGTGGTCTACTGCGCCCGCATGAAGGCCTCGGCGGCCGCGACCTGCTCGTCGGAGGGGCGGATGCCGGTGTAGAGAACGAACTGCTCGAGGGCCTGGAGGGTCGCCACCTCGGCTCCGGTGATCACGGTCTTTCCCTCGGCGCGGCCGGCCCTGATCAACGGGGTCTCGGCCGGCAGGGCGACGACGTCGAACACGACGGATGCCGCGGAGATCTGCTCCTCGGAGAACGACACGGCGTGCTCATCGGCGCCGCCGGCCATCCCGATCGGAGTGATGTTCACGATGATGTCGGCGGTGGCGTCCCCCGCATCCGCGATCCAGGCGAAGCCGTAGAGGTCGGCCAGCGCGCGTCCGCGGTCCTCGTTCCGCGCGACGATCGTCACTCGTGCGAAGCCGGCGTCGCGGAATGCGGCCGCCGTGGCCTTCGCCATCCCTCCCGATCCGCGCAGCAGCACGGAGGCGGCCGGGTCGAGGCCGTTGCGCTCGATCAGCTGGGCGATCGCGCTGTAGTCGGTGTTGTGCGCGGTGAGCACGCCGTCGTCGTTCACGATCGTGTTGACGGAGTCGATCGCCGATGCGGATGCGTCCATGCGATCGACGAGCGCGATGACGTCCTCTTTATAGGGCATCGAGATCGCGCAGCCGCGGATGCCGAGTCCGCGCACGCCGGCGATCGCCTGGCCGAGGTCGGTGGGTGCGAACGCCTTGTAGATCCAGTTGAGGTCCAGCGCCTCGTAGAGGAAGTTGTGGAAGCGCGTGCCGTTGTTGCTCGGCCGGGCCGAGAGCGAGATGCACAGCGTCATGTCCTTGTTCAGCATGGTCACGCTCTCAGGCTACTCGGGCGCCCGCGTCGCCCGGCGTCGGCCGACGGACGTCGTCGCGGACCCCCATGGCGCGATCACGGCGGCTCCCCTAGTGTGAAGGTGCATGCACAGGGGATTGATCGTCTCCGTCTACCCCAGACGACGGGCTGCCTTCCCCAGAGGCAAAGGCGATCCGTGCATGCGATTGGGCCCCCTCGAGTCGCTCAGTCCCCACTGGGCCGCTCGAGGGGGCCGCTATCTCGCGGCTTTTCGCACATTTTTCGACTTTGTCCCCCAAATGGGGGACAAAAGGCCCGCGGAGGGGTTACGCTGGTATCTGACGCACCCTCCGGTCGTCTTCGGCCCTCATCGCTCCCCCCGCGGTGAGGGCCACACCATTTCCCGGAGCATCGCCTCCGCCGCCCGTCGTGACCGTGTGTGTCGCGGTATGACCGCTCATGCAACATTTGGGTTACGGGCCGAATCCGGGATTTCCACGCGGCGCGTGCTCCACTAGCGTGGGTCTCGTCGGTGCTACCTGCGTCGGCTTCTTTCTCAGCAGAACAGGCAGTACATGAGCACCCAGGGCACGGTCAAGTGGTTCAACTCGGAGAAGGGCTTCGGCTTCATCTCCCCCGACGACGGCGGCGCTGACGTCTTCGCGCACTACTCCGCCATCCAGTCATCCGGCTACCGCTCTCTCGAAGAGAACCAGCGGGTCGAGTTCGACGTCGCGCAGGGCCCCAAGGGCCTGCAGGCCGAGAACATCCGTCCGGTCTGACGCAGGACGAACTCCGAACTCCCCGACCGGGGGTCCGCACCCGTGCGGCCTTCCGGCGGGGAGTTCTGTGCGTCCGGGGGCACGTGAGGGGCGAAGGACTCCGCGTCGGGGCACCGTGATGGGCGGAGAACTCCGCGTCGGGCGGATGCTCGGCGCGGGCGCCTCCGCCCGTCGGGGAGAACTCCGCCCGACGGGGTGAGAGGCGTCAGGCGAGGAGCAGTGCGCGGAGCTCGTCGACGGATGCGGCGCGGAATGCAGCCTCGTCGCCCTCGTCCGGGTTGCTGAAGCCCCACTCGACGAAGACCACGGGAACGCCGTTGGCGTTGCCTCCGGCCACGTCGTGATGACGATCGCCGACGAGCACGGGGCGGGAGACGTCGACGCCGTGTTCGGTCAGTCGACGCAGCGCCTCGGCGACGATGTCGGTCTTGGACGCGAGCGTCGCCTCATCGGGGGTCGCTCCCACCGTGGTGAGGAAGTACGGCCGCAGCCCGAAATGGTCGACGATGGCGTCGACCTGCATCTCCGGCTTGGAGCTCGCCGTCGCCTGCGGCACCCCGGCGGCGTGCAGGTCGCGGATGAGCTCGGGCACTCCCGGATAGGTGGCGACATCCGTCGTGTAGCCGTCGGCCTTGCCCAGGGTGCGATAGAACGAGACGGCCTCGGTGGCCTGCTCGGGCGTCATGCCGGCCTGCGTCTGGAAGGACTGGAACATCGGCGGACCGATCCAGTGCACCAGTTCCTCGCGGGTCGGCGCCGGGTGGCCGAAGTGGGTGAGCGCGACGTTCAGACGGCGGAGGATGCCGACCGAGGCGTCGATGATCGTGCCGTCGACGTCCCACAGCACGCAGGAATAGGGGGATTCAGCCATGCTTTCCAGCCTATGGGCACATCTCCTGCACCGATTCCGCGGCCGGGCTCTCCTGCACCGATTCCGGATGCCGACGCGGGGATTCCGGGATGCCGGATTCGAGGTCGCTAGCGTCGTGACATCGCCGTGTTCGTCGAGAAGGATGGGGGCATGTTCGTGTCGGTGGAGATGATGACAGTGATCGGCTGCGCGGTCTCGATCATCGTCGCGTTCGTGAGCGCCTGCGGCTGGTTCCTCACGCGGATGGACGCACGGTTCGGGGCTCTCGACGCCTCGATGGGAACTCGGTTCGCCGCTCAGGACGCACGGATGGAGGCCGGGTTCGCGGCTCAGGACGCGACGATGGACGCCCGGTTCGCCGCTCAGGACGCGGCGATGGAGGCCCGGTTCGCGGCTCAGGACGCACGGATGGAGGCCCGGTTCGCCGCCCAGGACACACGATTCGACCGGCTGGAGGATCGGTTGAGCGGCGTCGAGCACGAGTTGTCGGAGGTGAAGGTCGCGGTGGCGCGGCTCGAAGGTCCGCGGACACGACTCCTCACCTCCCGCTGATCCTCAGAAGAGCCGGGGGATGCCCGACTCGATGCCCTTCATGTCGTCGTAGTCGAGCACGAGGCAGCGGATGCCGCGGTCCTCGGCGAGCACTCGCGCCTGGGGCTTGATCTCCTGTGCGGCGAACACGCCCTGCACCGGCGAGAGATGCGGATCGCGGCCCAGCAGCTCGAGGTAGCGCGTGAGCTGCTCGACGCCGTCGATGTCGCCGCGGCGCTTCACCTCGACGGCGATGGCGACGCCCGCGGCATCCCGCACGAGGAGGTCCACGGGCCCGATCGCCGTCGGGTACTCCCGGCGCACGAGGGTCGCGCCCTCGGCGATCAGATCGACCTGCTCGGCGAGCAGACGCTGCAGGTCGGCCTCGACGCCGTCCTTCTGCAGACCGGGATCGATGCCGAGGTCGTGGTTCGAGTCGTGCAGGATCTCGTAGATCTGCACCCGCAGAGCGTCACCGGTCTTCTTGTGCGTGACGCGCCAGACCTCGACGACGCCGGCGCTCGCCTCCTCCTCGCCCGGAACCTCGGGCGACAGCGAGCACGGCGGGCTCATCCAGTTCAGGGGCTTGTAGCTGCCGCCGTCGGAGTGCACGAGCAGACTGCCGTCTCCCTTGTGCACGAGCAGGCGCGTGGCGAGGGGGAGGTGGGCATTGAGCCGCCCGGTGTAATCCACGGAGCAGCGGGCGATGACGAGACGCACCCGTCGAGCCTACTTCGTCGGGCGACGTGCACTGACGGACCGCCGCTCACCCCTGGCGCGTCGACGCCGACGCGGCCGTGCGAGACGACATCTCCTCGGCGCGGAGCGGCCGCGCGGCTCCCGAGAACAGTCCCGAGAGCACCACGAGGCCGACGAGGATGAACAGCGTGTTCAGCAGACCGATGTGCTCGCTGATGAAGCCCAGCACCGGCGGGCCGCCGAGGAACGAGATGTAGCCGATCGTCGCGGCGGCGCTGACTCGCGCAGCCGCCTTCGCCGGGTCGTCCGCGGCGGCGGACATGCCGAGCGGGAAGCCGAGCGATGCGCCGACTCCCCAGAGTGCCGCGCCGACGAAGACGAGTGGCAGAGACGGCGCCAGGATGAAGAGGAGGATTCCGGAGGCGGCGGCCACCGCGAGCACGCGCAGCACGACGACGCGGCCGAACCGGTCGACGAGAGGCCCGCCGAAGATCCGCACGGCCGTCATCGCGACCGAGAACGTCGCGAGCGCCGCGGCGCCGAGGGCGGATCCGCCGCCGTGGTCCTCCGCCACGCCCAGCGCCAGCCAGTCGTTGGCGCCTCCCTCGGCGAAGGACATGCCGAGCATCACGACGCCGATGGCGTACGTGCGGGGTTCGCGCCAGGCCACCAGCGCGGTGTGCATGCGCTCGCGCCACGGCGCCTTCTCGTCGTGAGCGGACGAGGGGTCGAGCGCCTCCTCGCGGCGCGGCACGTTGGCGATGCTGATGACGCCGATGACGGCGATCACGACCGCGACCGTGAGCGTGTGCGTGAAGACGTCGATCTGCAGCTGGGCGGCGAGAGCGCCGAGCGCGGCGCCGATGACGGTGCCGAAGCTGAAGAAGGCGTGGAAGAGCGGGAGGATCGTCTTTCCCGACTGCTGCTCGATCGCCGTCGCCTCGAC
This sequence comes from Microbacterium sp. H83, assembly GCF_001650405.1. Classification (GTDB taxonomy): domain Bacteria; phylum Actinomycetota; class Actinomycetes; order Actinomycetales; family Microbacteriaceae; genus Microbacterium. Next base: position 143,805 of record NZ_LWCU01000053.1, read on the forward strand.
GTTCATCATCACGTCGACGCAGCCGTTGCCGAGGCCGAACAGCACGAGGCCGATGAGGACGACGGCGTACGAGCCGAGGACGTTCGCGCCGATCCCGATGAGCGCGACGCCGGTCGCGAAGGTGGCGATGGACACCATCATGCCCAGACGAGCACCGGTGCGGGCCATGATCGCGGGACTCGTCGAGATGCCGATGATCGAGGCGATGCCGGCGCCGAGCAGCAGCATGCCGACCTGCGCCTTGTCGACCTCGAGGGCGAGCTTGATGGACGGGACGCGCGAAGCCCAGGTCGCGATCGACAGACCGCTGGCGAGGAAGATCGCGAAGATCGCGGTCCGCCAGCGCACGTACTGGGAGCGGGTGAGGGCGGTGTCCATGAGCCACAGCATATCGAATCGATTCGATCTGCGGGGGGACGGGGCGGCTATCCTCGGAGTATGAGCAGCCAGGAGTCGCCGCGCCGCGCGACCATCGCCGACGTCGCCCGTGAGGCGGGAGTGGCGACCTCCACGGCGTCGGTCGTCTTCAGCGGGAAGGCCAACGTCGCCCCGGCCACGCGGGAGCGAGTGCTCGCCGCGGCGGCCGAGCTCGGCTACGCAGGGCCCGATCCACGAGCGGCGTCGCTGCGCCGCGGCCGCAGCGGGATCGTCGCGGTCGTCCTCGAAGGACACCTCCGCACGGCGTTCCTCGACCCGGTCACGACGGCGATGATGGACGGCCTGACCGACGGCCTCGCCGACCTCAGCGCGGGCATCCTGCTGATGCGGGACGAGCCTGGCGACGACGGCTCGGCGCTGGCCAGCGCCCCGGTCGATGCGGTCGTGCTGATCGGGTGCTCGGGGCGCACGCGCGCGTCGCTCGACGTCGTGCGCAGCCGTGGCCTCCCGGTCGTCGTGATCGAGGGCGACGCCGGTGAGGGCATCCCCCGCATCACGCTCGACAACACCGCGGCGGCCGCGGACGTCGCGCGACACCTGCGAGACCTCGGGCACCGGGATGTCGCGCTCGTGACCCTGTCGCTCGACAGCGAACGCGAGCGGGGTCCGGTCACGCCGGAGCGGCTCGAGGCCGCCACGGTGGACGTCACGCGGGACCGGCTGGCCGGGATGCGCGAGATCTTCCCGGACGCGCTCGCGATCTCGGCGTCAGGGAGCCTCATCGACGAGGGCCTGATCGTCGGCCGGATGCTGCTGGCCGATCCCGCAGCGCGACCCACGGCGATCCTCGCGCAGAGCGATCTGCTGGCGGTCGGCGTCATCCGCGCGGCCGAGGAGGCGGGGCTCCGCGTTCCCGAGGACCTGTCGGTCGCGGGCTTCGACGGAATCGCCGCCGACGGGCTCGGAGACCTCGTCCTCACGACCAGCGTGCAGCCCGCGGTCGAGAAGGGACGCGCCGCGGGCGAGCAGGTCGCGCGGATGCTGCGTGGGGAACCGGGTATCACCCTGCACCTCACCTGCCGCTTCCGCGCGGGGACCACGACCGCGCCTCCCGCCGCGCGCTGAGCGAGCGGGCGCGGAGCGCGCTCAGCTGTGCGCGGGGCCGAGAGGCAGCGGTGTCGTCTCGAAGTCGAGGATGGAGTAGCGCCCGCACTCCACGGTCCTCAGGGGGTCGACGTCGTCGGGGAGATCCCACCCGACGGTCTGAGCGTCCTCGAGGAGGAACGTGACCTCCCCCGCGTCGAAGTCCGCGCGATTCACCAGCCACGCGTACGCGTCGAGCCGATGATCGACCTGCACGAGCTGCGACGGGTCCCCCAGATGGAGCTTCGGCAGGCGCACGGTCCAGAACTGGCCGGCGCCGATGCGACCCGAGCCGTCGATCCACGCGGTCACGCAGTCCAGATCCGGGTCCGGCACGGTCGCCGCAGCGGCCAGGCGCGGGATGCCGAGGATCCCGACCGCGACCAGGAGCACGGCGGCGATTGCGGCGAAGGTGCGTCTCAGCGGCGCGGAGAGGCGTGCGGTCCGCAGCGACGAGACGAGTGCGAGGACGGGCAGGAGGACGAGCGGTTGAAGATACCGCGCCGCGTGTGTGCCGAGCGCGACGGCACCCACGAGGACGATCAGGGGAGTGACCCACGCCACGACGGCGACCAGGCGCTCGGCCTCGCTCGCCGCGCGGACGGTCCGCAGCACCGCGAGACCGAGGAGTGCCGCGATCACCAGGGCTGACGCGAGGCCGAGGGGGGACTGAAGGCGCTCGATCACCAGATCGCCGTGATACGACAGGGACTCGCGCCATCGACTCGGCTGCGCGTACCCCGCACCGGTGTTCGCGATCCATGCCGCGAGCGGAATACGTGCGACGGCTCCGATGGCGGCGCCGCCGAGGAGCGCACCGGTCAGCACGAGGAACCGCACGCGCAGAGCCGCCGTCCGCAGCCCGAGCACGAGAAGCACCAGGGACAGCGGCGCGACCGCCCACGCGGCGAACAGCGGGTTCGTCAGCGTCGAGACGGCCGCGAGCGCGGCCGAGGCGATGACCGGAAGCCGGAGGCGCGCGCGGGAGTCGACGGAGCGTCGCAGGATGCCGATCATCAGCACGACGGCGACGACGGTGGCCGAGTAGTACGTCGTCGTGAGCTGCAGCGACGCGAGCTCGAGCGCGTCGCGAGAGGAGGAGGTCTCGGTCGCGGCGATCACGCCGAACGCGAGGATCGCGGCCACCGACCACGCGATGGGCGACCGGCCCTCCCGCACCGGACCGGCGGCGAGCCGGATGGCTCCGAAGAGCGCGAGCTGGTTGACCACGGCGCTCAGGGCCAGCAGGCCGTTCGCGTCGAGGGGGAGAAGGGCATCGAGAGCGGTGAACAGCGCGGTCTCGGGGAGGAACAGCACGCTCGACAGCGCCCAGTCGAACGGCTCCCCCGCGAGGACGGAGCGGGAGAGCATCGCCACGATGAGCGAGTCGCCGTCGCGGAAGAGCAGCTCGGCTCGAGCGGATGACGCGACCGATGCCGCCGTGGCCAGGGCGACGGCGGCGGCCAGCGTCCACCCCGCAAGCTCCCGCACCCACGCTCGTGTCACGGACTCACTCTGCCATCTCGCGTCTGAGTCGCTCACCGGTCGGGGACGACGACCGATCCACCACCGGGTGAGCGATGCGGAAGGCGGTGGGCTCAGGAGACCTGCGCGCGAAGGTCCCAGATCTGCTCGAGCGGCGCCGTGCCCTCATCGCCGTCGGCGTCGCGGAAGAGCTCGACGAACCGGCCGATGTCCGCCTGCCACGCGTGGTCGGCGGGGTCGTCGGCCAGCGCCGCGACCGCCGCATCCCAGTCGTCGCACTCGACGAGGTGGAAGAGCCGTCGGCCGGAGCGCCAGATCGTCCAGTCGTGGATGCCGATCCGCGCGAACGTCGCCGCGAGAGCATCCGGGATCGTCGCGTGATTCGTGCGGTAGTCGTCGATCGCGCCGTCGCGGATCTCGGAGTGCAGGGCGATGCGCATGTGAGGCCTCTCGTCAGTCCCGGGGGCGGAAGGAGATCGCGATCGGCGTCGCGGCATCCGCCCTCTCGACCAGGATGGCACCGTCCTGTCGCTCCGCGGCAATCGGGATGTCGCCGACGCGAGCCGTCGTCACATCGAGCACCGGAGCCACGGCTCGTCGGACGGCGTCAGGCGCGGCCGAGCACGACGGGATCCTCGAGGCCCTGCGTCAGCGGGATCCGGATGCCGCGGCGACGGCGATGCGAGCCCATATCGCGAACTCGTATGCGCGTCTCGGACCCGCTCTCGCCCGCCGTGCGGAGGGCGCATCGGAGTAGCGCGACGGTCTTTCTTCGCGCTCGTGGCCTTACGGTTCCCTAACGCCGGGTAAACTGGAATCTGACACCTGCCCGCCCGCCTGCGCCGTATCCCCTCGGCCGACGAGCCCTGAGGAGCCGCGTATATGCTGACGCTCCTCGCGGTGTTCCTCCTCGGGTCTCTCCTGATGCCCGTTCTGGTGCGCTGGCTGGGGTCTCAGGCATTCGCCGTCGCCGCTCTCATCCCTGCCGCGGCCTTCGTCCACGCGCTGGTGCTCACACCGCAGGTCATCGACGGCCCCGCGCCGTTCGAGTCGGTCGCGTGGATCCCTCAGCTGGGTCTGAACCTGTCGATGCAGATGGACGTGCTGGGCTGGGTGCTGACGCTCATCGTGTCGGGCGTCGGCGCGCTCGTCCTCCTCTACTGCCGCTGGTACTTCCTCGACGACACCGCCGGGATCGGCCAGTTCTCCGCGGTCCTGCTCGGATTCGCCGGCGCGATGTACGGTCTCGTCCTCACCGACGACCTCGTCGTGCTCGTGATGTTCTGGGAGGTGACGAGCATTCTCTCGTACCTCCTGATCGGGCACTACCGCCGTCGTGCCGCCAGTCGACGCGCCGCACTGCAGGCTCTGCTCGTCACGACGCTCGGCGGCCTCGTGATGTTCGTCGGCGTCGTGATCCTCGTCGTCGACGCCGGCACGTCGAGCATCCGCGAGATCCTCGAGATCGTGCCGACCGGGCCCGTCGTCGACGCAGCCGTGATCATGCTCCTGGTCGGAGCCATCAGCAAGTCCGCCGTCTTCCCCTTCCACTTCTGGCTTCCCGGCGCCATGGCGGCCCCGACCCCCGTCAGCGCCTACCTGCACGCCGCCGCGATGGTGAAGGCCGGCATCTACCTCATCGCCCGGTTCGCGCCGATCTTCGCGTTCACCGGGCCGTGGCGCCCCATCATCATCACGCTGGGCGTGGTCACGATGCTCCTCGGCGGCATCCAGGCCCTGCGCGAAACCGACCTCAAGCGCATCCTCGCCTTCGGCACCGTGAGCCAGTTGGGGTTCTTCTCGGTGGTGGTCGGCTACGGAACGCAGGCCAGCGCCCTCGCCGGCGCGGCCCTGGTGATCGGGCACGCCCTGTTCAAGTCGGCGCTGTTCCTCATCGTCGGCGTGATCGACCGCCAGCTGTCGACGCGAGACATCACCGAGCTGAGCGGCGTCGGTCGCCAGGCGCCGGTGATGGCGACCGCGGCCTTCATCTCCATCGCCTCCATGGTCGGCATCGCTCCGACGATCGGATTCGTCGCCAAGGAGTCGACCCTCACCGCACTGCTCGATGATGCCCTGCACGGCTCGCCCTGGGGCGTCGTGGCGATCATCGGCGTGAGCCTCGGATCCATGCTCACCGCGGCATACGGCATCCGCTTCCTCTGGGGTGCGTTCTGGACCAAGCGCGACGCGACGGGCGACCGTATGCCGGATACGGCATGGCCCGACCCTCCCGTCGGCTTCCTCTCCGCGCCCATCATCCTCGCCGGTGTCACGCTCGCCGCGGGCATCGGTGCTCCGGCGCTCGACACCGCTCTGCAGGGGTACGCGCTGACGGCGACACCGGGGCTCGACGCTACGGGCGAGGCGGTCGAAGGACCGGGCCATCTCGCTCTGTGGCACGGCCTCGAGCCGGCGCTCGGCATCTCGATCCTCACCGGCCTGCTGGGGGCGGCGCTCTTCCTCCTGACGGTCCGCACGGGGTGGGACCGCAGAAAGCGCATCGTGCCGTTCACCGCCGCCGACGTCTACTACCTCGTCGTACGCGGCGTCGACCGCCTCTCGGTGCTCAGCACGACCCTCACCCAGCGCGGTTCGCTCCCCGTCTACGTCGGCACGATCTTCGTCGTCTTCGTGGCCGCCGAGATCACCGCGCTGCTCGCGAGCGACGTGGACCGCTTCCAGCTCTCGGCCTGGCACACGCCGGCCCAGCTCGTCGTCGCACCCCTCATGGCCGTCGCGGGCGTGCTCGCGGTGCGGGCGCAGAAGCGGTACACCGGCGTCGTCCTCGTGTCGATCACAGGCCTCGGCATGGTCGTGCTGTTCGCGACGAGCGGTGCGCCCGACCTCGCCCTCACCCAGATCCTCGTGGAGACCGTGACGATGGTCACGTTCGCGCTCGTCCTGCGCCGCCTTCCCGCGCGGATGGGCGAGCACAACGCATCCGTCGGCCGGGTCCCCCGCGCCCTGCTCGGCATCGGCGTCGGCCTGACGATGGCGCTCGTCGCGATCGTGGCGACCCAGTCGCGCGTCGCCGAACCGATCTCAGGCGCCTTCCCGAAGCTCGCCTACGAGATCGGCCACGGCAAGAACGTCGTCAACGTCGCGCTCGTCGACCTGCGCGGCTGGGACACCATGGGCGAGCTGTCGGTGCTCGTGCTGGCCGCGACCGGCGTCGCCTCGCTCGTGTTCGTCACCCACCGCGCCGACATGCTCGCGGCGACCAAGACCCTGCCGAAGGCGCGGCGTCGTCGCACTCTCAGCCGCCCGCTCGTCGAGACGACCGAGGGCGTGCGCTTCCAGACCTCCGAGAACGAGAGCAACCCGCGCGCCTGGCTCGTCGGCGGGCAGAAGATGAAGCCCGAGAACCGGTCGATCCTGCTCGAGGTCGTCGTCCGCATCCTGTTCCACACGATCATCGTGGTGTCCATCTTCCTGCTGTTCTCGGGCCACAATCTCCCGGGCGGCGGGTTCGCGGGTGGCCTCGTCGCGGGCATGGCGCTCGTCATGCGCTACATCGCGGGCGGTCGGTGGGAGCTCGGCGCCGCCGCCCCGACGGATGCGGGTCGGCTGCTCGGCACGGGTCTCGTCCTCGCGGTCGGCACCGCCGTCGTGCCGCTGTTCTTCGGTCGGGCGCCGCTCGCCAGTCAGTACTGGCAGTGGGAGATCCCGGGCATCGGCCCCATGGAGTTCTCGTCCTCGACGATCTTCGACGTCGGCGTGTACCTCGTCGTCATCGGTCTCGTGCTCGACGTGCTGCGCAGCCTCGGCGCCGAGGTCGACCGTCAGGCGCAGGAGTTCCGAGAGCGGGGGGTGACCCTCTGATGGACGTCTCCCTCACCCTCATCGTGATCATGGCCGTGCTCTTCGCCTGCGGCGTCTACGCGATGCTGGAGCGCAGCCTGACCCGCGTGCTCATCGGATTCCTGCTGCTCGGCAACGCCACGAACCTTCTGCTCCTGATCGTGATGGGCGTCCCGGGCAAGGCCCCCTTCTACGGCACCGAGGGCGACCTCAGCGATCCGCTGCCGCAGGCGCTGACGCTCACGGCCATCGTGATCACGTTCGCCGTCTCGGCGTTCCTCCTCGCCCTCATCTACCGCTCCTGGCAGCTGGGTCAGGCCGACACCGTCGAGGACGACGAGGCCGACATCGCCCTGCGCGAGCGCACGGATGCCGACGAGGACCTCATGGACGACGAGTCCGACGTCGACGACGAGGCGACGACGGACTTCGTCGGCGTGCAGACCGCGCCGATCACGGTGCTCCATATGCGCGACCACCCCGCGATCAACGACGATGCCCCGGTCGATCGGCCGACGGCATCCGGATCGGCGGACTCGGATGCGAATGCGAATGCGAATGCGGACGCGGAAGCGGAACCGGACGCGGATATCGCCGTGCTCACCGACGAATCGGCCCCGCCCGACGACCCCCGCGACGGGGAGGACGCCTCGACCTTCCAGGCCGATGCCGACACCCACGCCTCCGAGGCCCACGAGACGGATGCGGCGGATGCCGCGCGCGACACGGCCTCGGACACCGCATCCGCCGACAGCGCTCCCGAGCACACGGGCTCCGAGCCGCACGCATCCGACACCGCCGGACCCGACAGCACCGACAAAGGGGAGGACCGCAGATGAGCGCTCTCGTCCCTCTCCTCGTAGCCCTGCCGCTGCTCGGCGCCGCCGTCACGCTCATCTTCGGACGCAATCCGCGTCTGCAGGCGTTCGTCACCGTCGCCACCCTCGCCGTCGTCTCCGTGATCGCGGCCGTGCTGCTGTTCGCCGTCGACGCGGGTGCTCCGCTGGCCGTCTCGGTGGGCGGCTGGCCGGTCCCGTTCGGGATCGTGCTCTACGTCGACCGGCTGGCCGCGCTCCTCGTGCTCATCTCGAGCATCGTGCTGCTGGCGGTCCTCCTCTTCTCGATCGGTCAGGGTGCCGCCGACGGCACGGACGAGACCCCCATCTCGATCTTCAACCCGTCGTACCTGATCCTCGCCGCGGGCATCTTCAACGCCTTCATCGCGGGCGATCTGTTCAACCTCTACGTCGGCTTCGAGATCCTGCTCGTCGCCTCGTACGTGCTCATCACACTCGGCAGCACCGAATCCCGCATCCGCACCGGCGCGGTCTACATCGTCGTGTCGCTCGTGTCGTCGATCCTGTTCCTCGCGTCGATCGCGATGATCTACGGCGCGCTCGGCACCGTCAACATGGCGCAGATCGCCGAGCGCATGACGGAGCTTCCGCAGGAGACGCAGCTCGTGCTGCACCTCATGCTCGTGGTGGCGTTCGGCATCAAGGCGGCCATCTTCCCGGTGTCGTTCTGGCTGCCCGACTCGTACCCCACCGCTCCGGCTCCGGTCACCGCCGTCTTCGCCGGACTGCTGACGAAGGTCGGCGTGTACGCGCTGATCCGCACCGAGACCCAGCTGTTCGCCGAGAACAGCATCGACACCCTGCTGCTGATCATCGCGCTGGCGACGATGGTGGTCGGGGTGCTCGGCGCCGTCGCGCAGGCCGAGCTCAAGAGGATCCTGTCGTTCACCCTCGTGAGCCACGTCGGCTACATGATCTTCGGACTCGCGATCGCCACGCCCGCGGCGATCGGTGCGACGGTGTACTACATCGTCCACCACATCATCGTGCAGACGACGCTGTTCCTCTCGGTCGGCCTCGTCGAGCGCCGCGCGGGCAGCACGTCGATCCTGCGCGTCAAGGGCCTGCTCAAGGTCGCGCCCGTGATCGCCGTACTCTACTTCATCCCCGCGATCAACCTGGGCGGGCTCCCCCCGTTCTCCGGCTTCATCGGCAAGTTCGCACTGTTCGAGGCCGCTGCCTCCGTGGGTACGCCGCTCATGATCGTGCTGATCTTCGGCGGCATCGTCACCTCGCTCCTCACCCTCTACGCGCTGATGCGCGCCTGGAACCTCGCGTTCTGGCGGGAGGAGGAGGACTCGACCGAGACCGAAGGCCGCATCTCGCACCTCGGCAACGCGCCCGCCGCCGACGAGCAGCAGGAGCGCCGTCGCATCCCGAAGATCATGACCGTCGCGACGGCCGGGATGGTCGGCGTCACCGTGGCGCTGACGGTCTTCGCCGGACCGCTGTACGCGCTGTGCGACCGGATCGGCGAGGCGCTGCTCAACCCGGTGAGTCTCGTGCAGCTCGAAGACGAGGTGGACGGATGAGCCCCACCGAGACCGGCCGCCACTTCTGGCGCGACCTGCGCGTGCAGCTGCCCTTCCTGGCGTGGCTCGTCGTGCTGTGGATGCTGCTGTGGGGCCAGTTCACGGTGCTGGCCTTCCTCAGCGGTCTCGTCGTCGCCGTCTTCGTGACCAGGGTCTTCCGCCTGCCGACGGTGGAGCTGTCCGGGCGGATAAACCTCTGGTTCGCGGCGCTGCTGGTGATCCAGTTCCTCTTCGCGATGCTGCGCGGCGCGCTCTCGGTGACGGCCCAGGTCTTCGATCTCCGACGGCAGCCCGGTGCGGCGATCATCGCCGTTCCGCTGAAGTACGCGGACGACCTGATGATGACGCACGTGTCCGTCGTGTCGTCGCTGATCCCGGGTTCGCTGATTGTCGAGGCCGACCGCGATCGGCAGATCCTGTATCTGCACGTGATCGGCGTCCGCAGCCTCGAGGACGTCGAGAAGCAGCGTGCGGGTGTGCTCCGGTGGGAGCGACGGATCGTGCGTGCGCTCGGCGCGCCGGAGCAGTACCGTGCCCTCAAGGCCGATGAGCGAGCGGCGCGTGCCGATGTGCCCGGCCGGAATGCCGGATCGTCGAAGGGCGGTGTCCGATGAACGTGCTGCTCATGGCCATCATGGTCGTGTTCGGAGTCGCCGCGATCCTGACGATCATCCGCATCGTGCGCGGGCCGTCGATCCTCGACCGCGCCGTCGCGTCGGACGTGCTGCTCACCGAGGTGATGTGCGTGCTCGGTGCGGAGATGGCGATCAACGGGCACACCCGCAACATCCCGGTGATGCTCATCATCGCCGCTGTCGGGGTGTTCGGCTCCATCGCCGTCGCCCGGTTCGTCGCGAGAAGGGACAACACGACGCCATGAACGTCTTCGGTCTCAGCATCCCCGACGCGGTCGTCGACGTCGCGGTCCTCGTCCTCATCCTCCTGGGCGCGATCCTGTGCCTCTCGGCGGCGGTGGGTCTGCTGCGGTTCCGCGACGTGCCCTCGCGTCTGCATGCCGCGACCAAGCCGCAGGTGCTCGGCCTCGTGCTGATCTGCCTCGCGATCGCGCTGTCCATGCGTACAGTCGGCGGCATCCTCGTCGGACTCGCCCTCGTCGCCCCGGTGGTGCTCATGCAGTTCGCCACCGCGCCGCTCTCGGCGCACATCGTCGGTCGACAGGCCTACCGCAACGGCACGACGGACGAGCGGAGCCTCGTCGTCGACGAGCTCGCCGACTCGAAGCAGACCCACCGCCGCCGAGAGGCACAGGATCGCGCCCAGGAGGATGAGGACGAGGACCGCGACGTCGACGACCGCGTCGGGGATGCTGAGACCGAAGACG
>NZ_LWCU01000054.1 GCF_001650405.1 Microbacterium sp. H83
GGGTGGGCGCCGGCTGACCTCCCGGGGTGATGCGCTCGCCGTACCGGGGCGGCTCCGTCAGATCGACCGGCGCCCTCGTGGCCACGGGCTTGACCGCTCCGAGCGCCTGGCGGGCCTTCGCGAGCGAGACGGCCTGCACCCGGACCTCGTAGTGGTCGGCGGCGAACTGGGTCACGCTCGCGAAGTCGCGACGACGTCTCACGATCGCATAGGTCACGAGGCTCAGCAGCATGCCGAGAGCGACGCCGATGAAGACGAAGCCGACGAACAGCTGGATGGGAACCTCGGGGTTGCCGATCACGAGGATCGCCGACAGGAAGAGACCGATGAGCACGCCGTTGATCGCGCCGGATCGCGCGGCCGCCGCGTAGCCGAGGCGCCCTGTGATGCGCTCGACCGTTCGGACGCTCTGTCCGATGATCGCGATGTCCCTGGCGGGCACCTCCTGCGCGATCAGTTTGGAGACCGTCTTCTGGGCGCTCTCGTAATCCCTGGTGGATGCGACGATCTCGCCCTCATCGCGGCTGTCGGCTGGACGATTGAGCATGCTCATCCCGCCATTGTTCCACGTCCGTCGATGCCGAGGCCGGGAGCCGACGCGGCGTTCGCGCGCCGTGGCGGCGAGAGGGACGCCCCCGGCACTGCGCACTACGCTGGACGAGTGAGCACACAACGGGTATTCGCCGCGCGCCTGGCAGGGTGCGCCGTCTTCGACCCCGTGGGCGACCGGCTCGGCAAGGTCCGGGACGTCGTCATCGTGTACCGAAGTACCGCGGCCCCTCGCGTCATCGGTCTCGTCGTCGAGATCCCCGGGCGACGGCAGGTGTTCCTCTCGATCGGCCGCGTGACGTCGATCCGAGCCGGACAGGTGATCAGCACCGGTCTCATCAACGTCCGCAGGTTCTCGCCGCGCGCCGGCGAGGTGCGCGTGCTCGCCGAACTCCTCGGTCGTCGCGTCGGCCTGGTCGACGGCAGCGGCACCGCCGTCATCGAGGACGTCGCGATCGAGCCGAACCGTCTGGGCGAGTGGGCGATCAGTCAGCTGTTCCTCCGCCGACCCAAGACGAGCGCCTCCCCCTTCGCGAAGGGGCCGACGACGTTCGCGGCCTGGAACGAGGTGACCGAGCAGCGCTCCCCCGGCGAATCCCAGTCCGCGGAGCAGCTCGTCGCCTCGTACTCCGAGCTCCACGCGGCCGACCTGGCCAACACCCTCCTCGACCTGCCGCAGCAGCGCATGATCGAGGTGGCGGAGGAGCTCTCCGACGATCGTCTCGCCGATGCCCTCGAGGAGATGCCGGAGGACGAGCAGGTGCACATCCTCGACCGTCTCGGGGACGAGCGCGCGGCCGACATCCTCGATCAGATGGAGCCGGACGACGCGGCCGACCTCCTCGCCCAGCTCCCGCCGAACCGGCTCGAGCAGCTGCTCGAGCTGATGGAGCCGGAGGAGGCCGAGGACGTCCGCATGCTGCTGCGCTACGGCCCCGACACCGCCGGCGGCCTCATGACCCCCGAGCCGATCATCCTGTCGGCCGACGCCACCGTGGCCGAGGCGCTGGCGCTCATCCGCCGGCATGAGCTCCACCCCGCCCTCGCGGCGGCGGTGTTCGTGACGCTCCCCCCGTTCGAAACGCCCACCGGGCGCCTGCTCGGCATGGTGCACTTCCAGAGGATGCTGCGCTATCCCCCGCACGAGCGTCTCGGCGCGATCATGGACGACAGCCTCGAGCCCGTGCCCGTCACGGCATCCGCCGCGGAGGTCGCCCGCATGCTCGCGAGCTACGACCTCGTCTCGCTGCCCGTCATCGATGCCGCTCGTCGGCTGGTCGGCGCGATCAGCGTCGACGACGTGCTCGATTATCTGCTGCCGGACGACTGGCGCACGCACGACATCGACGAGGCGCCCGCCCCGTCGAAGGAGGTGCGCTGATGGCACGCTCCCCTCGCCTCGACGCGCCCCTCGGCCGGGGCACCTCTCGCCCGAGGGCCACGTCGCGCGATCGGTTCGGACGCTTCACGGAGTGGGTCGCGAGGGCGATGGGGACGCCGGCGTTCCTCCTGATCCTGACGCTGTTCTGCGTGCTCTGGATCTGCTGGAACACGCTGCTCCCCGATCACCTCCGCTTCGACGACGCCGCCCTCGGCTTCACGGCGCTGACCCTCATGCTGTCGCTGCAGGCCTCGTACGCCGCGCCGCTGATCCTGCTCGCGCAGAACCGTCAGGACGACCGCGACCGCGTGCAGATCGAGCAGGACCGCCAGCGCGCGGAGCGCAACCTCGCGGATACGGAATACCTCGCTCGCGAGATCGTCGCGCTGCGGCTGTCGCTCGATGAGCGCAACTCGCAGGTCGTGACGCGCGATGTGCTGCGTCAGGAGCTCAAGGCCCTCCTGGCCGAGCTCGACGGGCACGACGACGAGCCGGACGCCGCGCGTCCGGACGGCCGCACGAGATCGTGAACGCCGCCGACGCCGTCCGCGCCGCGGTCGCCGCCGTCCCCGACCCCGAGCTGCGGCGTCCGATCGGCGATCTCGACATGGTGCGCGAGATCGCGGTCTCGGACGGCTCGGCCTCGGTGGGGATCGTGCTCACGATCGTCGGGTGTCCCGCTGCCGCGAAGATCGAGTCCGACGTCCGTGCCGCCGCGGCATCCGTGCCCGGTGTGACCGACGTGGCCGTCGAGGTCGGCGTCATGACGCCCGACGAGCGCAGGGCTCTGACCGAGAAGCTGCGCGACGGGCGCGCGCCGCGTCAGATGCCCTTCGGCCCCGATTCGCTGACCCGTGTGATCCTCGTCTCGAGTGGCAAGGGCGGCGTCGGCAAGTCGACGGTGACCGCCAACCTCGCCGTCGCACTCGCCGACCAAGGGCTGGCGGTCGGCCTGGTCGACGCCGACGTCCACGGATTCTCGATCCCCGGACTCCTCGGCATCCCCGCCGGCACGCAGCCCACGCGGATCGACGACCTGATGCTCCCGCCCGTGGCACACGGCGTCAAGACGATCTCCATCGGCATGTTCCTCCGCGACGGCGAGGCCGTCGTCGCCTGGCGCGGACCCATGCTGCACCGCACGGTGCAGCAGTTCCTCACCGATGTGTTCTTCGGCGACCTCGACATCCTCCTCATCGACATGCCCCCCGGCACCGGGGACATCGCGATCTCGATCGGACAGCTGCTCCCGCACGCCGAGGTCCTCGTCGTGACCACGCCGCAGGCCGCGGCGTCGGACGTGGCCATCCGCAGCGGACTCGTGGCCAGGCAGACGGGGCAGCGCGTGATCGGCGTCATCGAGAACATGGGACCGTTCACGCTCCCCGACGGCACCGTCGTCGATCTCTTCGGGTCGGGCGGCGGGGCGGCGGTCGCCGAGGCCCTGTCGGAGGCCGAGACGGTGCCGCTGCTCGCCCGCATCCCGCTCAGTCCTGCTCTCCGCGTCGGCGGCGACGCCGGGACCCCGATCGTCCTCGACGACCGGACGGACGCCGCGGCCGAGGCGATCCACGGCCTGGCGCGCCGTCTCGCCGGTCGCGGGCGCGGTCTCGCCGGTCGCTCACTGCCCCTGTCCCTGCGTTAGGCGGGCTCCATGACACTGCAGATCGACGAGGGGCTGCTGCGCCGCATGGCCCGCGACGCCGCGATCTTCTCGCTCACCCGACCGCGCGCGATCGTCATGTGGGTGGTCCTCGCCGCGGTGCTCGTCGTCAGCGCCCTGGGCGACCGCGCGACCGACGACCCCGGCGGCTTCCGTGCGTTCCTGCCCGTCGCGGCGCTCGGGCTCATGGCCTTCGCCGTGCTGATGACCGTGTCCGGGGCTCGTCAGGCCCTCCGCGCCGCGATGCCGCCCGGCACGACGGTCTGGGTGAGGGTCGGCGCGGATGCCCTGCAGATCGGCGCCGGCGACCGCACCTCGACCGTGCGCTACAGCACCTTCCAGAACCTGCGGGCCGGCCGACATGCCGTGCTGTTCACGATCAGGGGCGCCTCGGTGATCACGGCCGTGCCGCGCGCCCTGCTGTCGGATGCCGACATCGCGGAGCTGCGCACCCGCATCGGGTGAGCGGTCAGGTCGCCTCGGCGTCGAACGGCGGCGGGCTCGTGCGGGAGAACTCCGGCCGCGTCCGTGGGATGCGCATCGGGACCGACGGCGGCGTGGGCGAGGGCTCCGCGACGACGGTCGCCGCGGCGGCGGGGGTCGGCGCACTGTCGTCCTCGAAGAGCGCGTCGCGGATGATCCGCCGAGGGTCGTACTGACGGGGATCCAGCTTGCGCCAGTCGACGTCGTCGATCTCCGGGCCCATCTCGTCGCGCACACGGCTCTTGGTGTCGCGGAGGAACTCGCCCGCACGCCGAGCGAGCTTGGCGACGCTCTCGGCATAGCGCGGCAGCCGCTCGGGTCCGACGAGGAGGACCGCGATCAGACCGATCAGCAGAATCTTCTCGAATGAGATCCCGAGTTCCATCTCCCCAGGCTACCGCCGCGCCTGCCCCGTCGCCGCGCACGCAGCGCATACGCTGGGAGAACACATACCTCAGGCAGGAGATCCAGGGCAATGAGCGAGAACGATGCGAACGCACGTTTCATCCGCGAGTCCATCGTCGAGCCTGCCGCGATCGCGCGAGCTCGGGCCCACGCCGTCGAGCTCGGCGCCGCGCCGGTCAGCGCCGCCCTCGGCTCGCAGATCGCGGTCCTCGCGGCGGCGACGGCGGCCCGGTCGATCGTCGAGATCGGCACCGGCGCCGGTGTCTCCGGCCTCTGGCTCCTGCGCGGAGCGCCGCAGGCGGTGCTCACCTCGATCGACAACGAGCCGGAGCACCTGGCCGCAGCGCGCCAGGCGTTCGCCGACGCCCGCGTCCCGGCGACGAAGGCCCGCTTCATCACCGGTCGCGCCGCGGATGTCCTTCCGCGCATGAACGAGGCGTCCTACGACATCGTCCTGGTCGACGCGGATCCGGAGAACGTGATCGACTACGTCGAGCACGGCCTCCGCCTCGTGCGCACCGGCGGCATGGTCATCGTTCCCCGCGTCCTCGCCGGAGGGCGCGTCGCCGACCCCGTGCAGCGCGACGAGGTGACCTCGGCGTTCCGCTCGCTCATCCAGGAGACCCAGGAGTCGCCCGCCGTGCTCGCGACGGTGTCGACGTCCGGCGAAGGCCTGCTGCAGCTGATCAGCGTCGCGGACGCCTGACGCACAGAGGTGCGAAAAGGGCGACGGATCGGTGATCCGTCGCCCTTTCGGCACCCGCAGAGCGGGCCGTGGTCGATCAGGCGGGCGTCACGACGGCGGCGAGCACGTCGTGAAGCTCCTTCGCCTCAGCGTCGTTGACCGAGACGACCAGGCGGCCGCCGCCTTCAAGCGGGACACGCACGATGATGAGTCGCCCTTCTTTCACGGCTTCCATCGGTCCGTCTCCGGTCCTCGGCTTCATCGCTGCCATCGTGGGCTCCTTTTCCTCCGGTGGTATGAAGCCAGTTTATCGGGTGTCACCGGAACCTGGATGTCGCCCGTGAAGAAAATGCATCAAGCATTAACATTCACGGCACCTGCCAGAACGTGTTGCCGCGTGCATACATGGCGAAGATCCATGCCCATTGGGCGATGAGGACGGCCACGAGGGCGCCGATGCGCCACACGCGCGAGCGCGGCACGGCCACCGCTCCCCACAGCGGACTGAGCGGAAGCAGCAGCCGGAAGGTGCTCGACTGCGGGAAGAACACGGCGAGGAGATACAGCAGATAGCTCGCGCTCCACAGCCGCAGGTCCGCGCCGAGCGTCCGCACGGGGGCCGCGTAGAGGAGGGCGGCCGCTGCGCCGAGCACGAGAAGAGCCAGCAGGATCGGCCCGCCCGTCTGCGGGAGGCCCCACTGCGCGAACCAGAACTGTGACGCCTGGATCCATCCTTCGAACGGGATGAACCCCTCGGCACCGCCGAGGATCCAGTTCCGTCGCCACGCCAGCTCGGTCGCCAGGTAGGCGCCGGCGTCTCCCGTGACGACGCCCGCGATCACCTGCCAGGCGAAGCCGCAGACCGTGGCAAGAGCCCCGAGCGCGAGGATGTGCACGACCTCGCGTCGGGCCAGCGGATCGCGACGCCGATGCACGAGACGGAGGATGCCGTGCAGCCCGAGATACAGCGCGAAGGCCAGGATGCCGGGACGGGTGAACGCCATGACGGGGATCAGCGCATAGAGCCAGACGTAGCGATGCCTCGTCGTGAGATCGAGGGCGAGGAAGAGCAGGAGCAGGAAGAGCGACTCGGCGTAGCCCACCTGGAACATCGCCGCGAGCGGACCGGAGGCGAACAGCACCACCGACCACAGGGCCGCACGTCGGCCGATCCGGTCGCGGAGCAGCCGATGCAGCGCGAGACAGGCTCCGTATCCCGCGGCGAACGAGACGACGAAGGCTCCTGCGCCCCACGAGCCGAAGGGAAGACCCACGATCTTCGCGACGTATGCGAAGACCGGCATGAACGCCCACGCGTTCTCGGCGACGTCCCCCGAGGCGGTGAGCGGGAGCGGGGACGGATATCCCTCCTCGGCCACGAGCCAGTACCACTGCGCATCCCACCCCACGACGAAGTCGGCGAGTCCCGGATCGGCGCCGAAGCGCGAGAGCGATGTGGACTGCAGCGCGGCCAGCACCATCATCGTGGTGGTCAGAGCTCTCGCGAGCACGTACACGAGCGCCACCTGCAGCGGCAGAGGGATGCGCGCCCATCGGCCCGCGATCGTCAGCGCGAGCTGAGCCATGCCCGCAGCCCGCGCTCGACGGCGTCGATCTGCGCGACGGGGACCCGCTCTTCGTCGTGGTGAGCGAGATGCGGGTCGCCGGGACCGTAGTTCACGGCGGGGATGCCGAGGGCAGAGAAGCGCGCCACGTCCGTCCACCCGTACTTGGGACGCGGCTCCGCGCCGACCGCCGCGACGAACTCCTGCGCGATCGGCGCATCGAGTCCCGGGCGGGCGCCCTCGGCCGAGTCGGTGATCTCCACGTCGAAGCCGGCGAGCAGGTTGCGGATGTGCGCCTCCGCGTCGGCGGCCGTCTTGCTCGGCGCGAACCGGTAGTTCACCTCCACCTCGCACGCGTCCGGGATCACGTTGCCGGCGACGCCGCCCGAGATCCGGACGGCGCTCATGCTCTCGCGGTAGAGCAGACCCTCCACCGCCACCTCCCTGGGGCGGTACTCCGCGAGACGCGCGAGGATCGGAGCGGCGCGGTGGATCGCGTTCTCGCCGATCCAGGCGCGCGCGGCGTGCGCCCGGACGCCGGAGGTGCGCACGATCGCGCGCATGGTGCCGTTGCAGCCGCCCTCGACCTCGCCGTTCGAGGGCTCACCGAGGATCGCGAAGTCGGCCTGGAACAGGTCGGGTCGGACGGCGGCGAGCAGCGCGAGGCCGTTCTTCGACGCCTCGACCTCTTCGTTGTCGTACCACATCCAGGTGATGTCGACGGAGGGTGCGGAGAGCTCGGCGGCGAGCTTCAGCTGCACCGCCGTGCCGCTCTTCATGTCGACCGTCCCGCGACCCCAGAGGTAGGGCGCACCGTCGATCTCGATGTCGCGCGTGGGCACGTTGTCGTTGATGGGCACGGTGTCGATGTGTCCCGCGATCGCGACGCGCTGGGCGCGGCCGAGATCCGTCCTCGCGACGACGGTGTTGCCGTGCCTGATGACCTCGAGGTGGTCGTACGCGGAGACAGCGCTCTCGATGGCATCCGCCAGCGTCTTCTCCTCACCGGACACACTCGGGATGTCGCAGATCGCACGGGTCAGGTCGAGAGAGGACGCGGTCAGATCGAGCACCATGTCCCCAGCGTACTTCCCGCGACATGCGGGCAGGAGTCGCCGCTCGAGCGCGATACCGTGGAGTCATGACTGAGGCGCGCATCGTGTGGGGTACCGGATTGACGACCATCGCGGGCGACGGCACCGTCCTCGACGCCTGGTTCCCCGAGGTGACCTCCGTCGCACCCTCGTCGGAGGCCGTCTCTGCGGCGCTGTCCTCGCTCGACTCGTTCGCGGGCCCCGACGAGCGCCGCAACGTCACCGTCGAGACCGTGCAGCTGCACATCGACCTCGATGCCGCACCGGCGTCGACAGCCGACGCCTACCTCCGGCTGCACGCGCTGTCCCACCTCGTCGTGCGCCCGAACGAGCTGAATCTCGACGGCATCTTCGCGCATCTGCCCAACGTCGCCTGGACCACCGCGGGTCCCGTGCTCCCGGCGGATGCGGCGCGTCTGCGCCCGCTGCTGCAGCGTGCCGGCATCCAGGTGCAGGGTCTCGACAAGTTCCCGCGCCTGACGGACTACGTGCAGCCGGCGGGCGTCCGCATCGCCGATGCGTCGCGCGTGCGCCTCGGCGCCCACCTCTCGCCCGGGACGACGGTCATGCACGAGGGATTCGTGAACTTCAACGCCGGGACCCTCGGCGCCTCGATGGTCGAGGGGCGCATCTCCCAGGGTGTCGTCGTCGGCGACGGCAGCGACATCGGCGGCGGCGCCTCGATCATGGGCACGCTGTCGGGCGGAGGGTCGCACCGGGTCTCCATCGGGGCGCGCACACTGCTCGGAGCGAACGCCGGCATCGGCATCTCGCTCGGCGACGACTGCGTCGTCGAGGCCGGGCTGTACGTCACGGCGGGGACCAAGGTCGTCCTCGTCGACGGGCCGGTCACGCCCGACGGCAGCCGGAAGACCGTCAAGGGCGCCGAGCTGTCCGGCGAGAACGGAGTGCTGTTCCGCCGGAACTCGCTGAGCGGAGCCGTCGAGGCGGTCCGGCGCGCGGGCGTCGGCGTCACGCTGAACGAGGCGCTGCACGCCTGAGCCACCGCGGCTCGCGGGTCGTTCCCAGCCCGGTCGACCGGGCGCTGATACACTGAACGACGTCACCCCTCTTCCCGTCGGGTGACGTCGTCGTCGTCGTCACGGGGTCTCTGAGGACCGAAGAGAGCACGCACCCGCTGCTCCCCCAACCAGCCGATCGCTGGCCTTTCGCACGGCGAACCGATGCGCTCTCTGCGCCGTCGCCCACCTCGCACCCAGAACCAGCGCATGCGATCGATGACATGTGCTGATGGAGTCTTCCTGTGTCTTCCTTCCTCGAACTCGGCGTGCCCGCCGACCTCGCCGCCGTCCTCGCCGAATCCGGCAAGACCGAGGCGTTCGCCATCCAGCGCGACACCCTTCCCGATTCGCTCGCCGGCCGCGATCTGCTCGGACGCGGCCGCACCGGCAGCGGCAAGACCATCGCCTTCGCCCTTCCCCTGGTCGCGCGCCTCGCCGCCTCGGGCGGATCGCGGCGCTCCGGGCTCCCCCGCGGCCTGGTCCTCGCACCGACCCGCGAGCTCGCGACCCAGATCGCCGCGACCGTCGCGCCGCTCGCGGCCGCCGCGGGGCTCAAGGTCACCACGGTCTTCGGCGGCGTCAGCCAGCGTCCGCAGGAGCAGGCCCTGCGCGGCGGCGTCGACATCGTCGTCGCCTGCCCCGGTCGCCTCGAGGACCTCATGAAGCAGCAGGTCGTGCGTCTCAGCGCGATCGAGGTCACCGTGCTCGACGAGGCCGACCACATGGCCGACCTCGGGTTCCTGCCCGGTGTGACCCGCATCCTGAACGCCACCCCCGCCGGCGGCCAGCGCCTGCTCTTCAGCGCCACGCTCGACCGTGGCATCGACACGCTGGCCCGCCGGTTCCTCGTGAACCCGGTGAGCCACGAGGTCGACGAGGCCAGC
Source organism: Microbacterium sp. H83 (assembly GCF_001650405.1). Classification (GTDB taxonomy): domain Bacteria; phylum Actinomycetota; class Actinomycetes; order Actinomycetales; family Microbacteriaceae; genus Microbacterium. The sequence continues at coordinate 9,732 of NZ_LWCU01000054.1, forward strand.
GTCCCGGTGGGCGAGATGACCCACCGCGTGCTCGTCGTCGACTCGACCGAGAACAAGACCACGCTGGTCCGTGACCTGGCCTCCGGCACCGGTCGCCGCATCCTCTTCACCCGCACGAAGCATCAGGCCAAGAAGCTGGCCAAGCAGCTGACCGCCGCCGGCATCCCCGCGGTCGACCTGCACGGCAACCTGTCGCAGAACGCCCGCGAGCGCAACCTCGGCGCCTTCTCGTCCGATCCCGCCGACGGCGGCGTCCGCGTACTGGTCGCCACCGACGTCGCAGCTCGCGGCGTGCACGTCGACAACGTCGATCTGGTCGTGCACGTCGACCCGCCGATGGAGCACAAGGCGTACCTGCACCGCTCCGGCCGCACCGCGCGTGCGGGGGCCGCAGGCACCGTCGTCACGGTCGTGCTGCCCGAGCAGCGCCGGGACGTGAAGGATCTGCTGCGCAAGGCGGCGATCTCCGCACCCCTCGAGGACGTCACGACCGCCGCGGTGACCGAGCTCGTGCCCGAGCGGGCACCGCACGTGCGCCCCGCTCCCCCGGTGCAGCAGCAGCGTCAGGCCCCGAAGCAGCGTCCGGCCGGCGGCGAGAAGGCCTCCGCGTCGACTCCCCCGTCGCGTCGCCGTCGTCGTCCGCGTTCCGGCCAGGGCAGCGGGCAGGGCGGCCAGCCCGCCGGCGGCTCCCGTCAGGGCGGTCAGCAGCGCTCCGGCGGCCAGGGCGGCCGCGGCCGCGGTGGCCAGGGACGCTGACCCGGACCTCCTCACGTACGAGAAGAGCGGATGCCGATGGCATCCGCTCTTCTCGTCTGCGCGGGCACCGAAAGTGGTCAGGACCAGGACGGGCGCGAAAGGGCGGATGCCGTCGGCATCGCCCTTCGTCGTCTCGTGCGCCGTGCCTCAGCGCGTCTGGAAGGTGCGCTCCGGAGATCCCGTGTACAGCTGCTGCGGGCGGCCGATCTTCGTCTGCGGGTCGAGCTGCAGCTCGCGCCACTGAGCGAGCCAGCCGGGCAGACGGCCGATCGCGAACAGCACGGTGAACATACGGGTCGGGAAGCCCATCGCCTTGTAGATCACGCCGGTATAGAAGTCGACGTTGGGGTACAGGCGACGCTCCTTGAAGTAGTCGTCCGCGAGGGCGATCTCCTCGAGCTCCTGCGCGAGGTCGAGAAGGGGGTCGGTGACGCCGAGCTCGGCGAGGACCTCGCCCGCGGCCTCCTTGACGAGCTTCGCACGCGGGTCGTAGTTCTTGTAGACCCGGTGCCCGAAGCCCATCAGCTTCACGCCCTCTTCCTTGTTCTTCACCCGCTCGACGAAGCGCGAGACGCTCTGGCCCGAGTCGCGGATCTGACCGAGCATCGTCAGCACGGCCTCGTTGGCTCCGCCGTGCAGAGGGCCGGAGAGCGCCTGGATGCCGGCCGAGATCGACGCGAACTGGTTCGCGCCGGTCGAGCCGACGAGTCGGACCGTGGAGGTCGAGGCGTTCTGTTCGTGGTCCTCATGGAGGATCAGCAGCAGCTCGAGGGCCTTGGCCATCACGGGGTTGACCTCGTACTGCTCGGAGTGGACTCCGAAGTTGAGCTTGAGGAAGTTCTCGACGAAGCCGAGCGAGTTGTCGGGGTACAGGAACGCCTGTCCGACGCTCTTCTTGTGCGCGTAGGCCGCGATGACGGGCAGCTTCGCGAGCATGCGGACCATGTTGAGCTCGACGTGCTCGGGGTTGTGCGGGTCGGTCTGGCCCTCGTAGTAGGTCGAGAGCGCGGCGACGGCGGACGACAGCACCGACATCGGGTGCGCGGTGTGGGGCAGAGCGGAGAAGAAGCGCTTCAGGTCCTCGTGCAGGAGGGTGTGGCGACGGATCTTCTCGTCGAACTCGGCGAGCTCGGCGGCCGACGGCAGCTCGCCGTAGATGAGCAGCCACGCGACCTCGAGGTAGCTGGTGTTGCCGGCGAGCTGCTCGATCGGATAGCCCCGGTAGCGCAGGATGCCCTTGTCACCGTCGATGAAGGTGATCTCGGACTTCGTCGACGCCGTGTTCACGAAACCGTAGTCGAGGCCGGTGTAGCCGGTCTGACGGGTGAGCGTCGAGAAGTCGATGCTGTCGTGCCCTGCGGTGCCGCGCACCAGGGGGAATTCTGCCGTGGTCTCGCCGACCGTCAGCTTCGCGGTCGCCTGCTGCTCTGCCGCTGCGCTCACGCGGGCCTCCTCGTGGATCTTCATCAAGCCGGATGTGGCGATGTCACGGCGCTGTGCGCCAGGTCGGAACGAGATCGTCGATACGCGACCGAATCGCCTCTACAGCCTAGTAGGCGCATAGGCCTACTGTGACATCGGACAAAAGAAGCGGGCGCCGAGGGAGGGAATCTACAGAGCAGCGTCGCGCAGTCGCCGCGCGGCCTCATCGATGCGCTCCGTCGGCGCGGTGAGCGAGAAGCGGATGTGCTCGCTCGAGTGGTCGCCGTAGAAGGGCCCAGGACCGGCCAGGATGCCGAGGTCGGCCAGTCGGTCGATGCTGACCCAGGCGTCTCGTCCCTCGGTGGCCCAGAGGTAGAGGCCCGCCTCCGAGCCGTCGATGCGGAATCCGGCCGCCTCGACAGCGGGCCGCAGCACCTCTCGGCGCACCCGATACAGCTCCTTCTGCGTCGCGACGTGCTCGTCATCGCCGAGCGCGACCGCCATGGCGTGCTGCACCGGGGCCGGAGGCATGAGTCCGAGGTGCTTCCGAGCCGTCAGCAGCTCGGCGACCACCACGGCGCACCCGGCGAGGAACGCCGCCCGGTAGCCGGCGAGGTTGGACTGCTTGCTCAGCGAGTACACGCTGAGCAGGTTCGCTCGGCTTCCGCCCGTGACGCGGGGGTCGAGGATCGAGGGGATCGGCTCCGTCGCCCACTGCCCGTCCCAGCCCAGCTCCGCGTAGCACTCGTCGCTCGCGAGCACGGCGCCGAGCTCGCGAGCTCGGCGCACGGCCGCGGCGAGCTCCTCGACGGTCCAGGTACGGCCGTCCGGATTGCCGGGCGAGTTGATCCAGATGAGCTTGGTGCCCTCCGGCCACGCCTCGGGCTCGTCCACGGCGAGCGGTGTCGCTCCGGCCACGCGCGCACCCACCTCGTACGTCGGGTACGCGACTCGCGGGTGCACGACGGTGTCGCCGTCCCCGAGCCCCAGGAGCGTCGGCAGCAGCGCCACCAGCTCCTTCGAGCCGATCGTGGGAAGGACGTTGTCGACAGTGAGGTCGTCGACTCCTCTGCGTCGCGCATACCAGTCGACGATCGCCTCGCGGAGCGCCGGGGTGCCGACGGTCTGCGGATACGCGTGCGCGTCGGTGGCGTCACGGAGAGCCGCGCGGATCAGCTCCGGCGTGGGATCCACGGGCGACCCGACCGAGAGATCGACGAGACCGTCGGGATGCCGGGCGGCGCGCTCGCGGAAAGGGACCACGGCGTCCCACGGGTAGTCCGCCAGGTCGTGGACGCTCACCGACTACTCGCCCTGCGGCGGGAGTGCGGCGATGATCGGGTGGTCGTGCTCGATCACGCCGACCTTCGCGGCGCCGCCGGGCGAGCCGATCTCGTCGAAGAACTCCACGTTCGCCTTGTAGTAGTCCTGCCACTCCTCGGGCAGATCGTCCTCGTAGTAGATCGCCTCGACGGGGCACACCGGCTCGCACGCACCGCAGTCGACGCACTCGTCCGGATGGATGTACAGCGAGCGTTCGCCCTCGTAGATGCAGTCAACGGGGCACTCGTCGATGCAGGCGCGGTCCTTGACATCGACGCACGGGAGGGCGATCACATACGTCACCCCCTCAGTCTACGGCTCGCTGCCGGTCCGATCGCCCAGGGTCGGAGCATCACCGCCGACAGGCGACGGAGCCCCGGACGTCGCGACCGGCCGTGCGGAGGCGTCCGTGCGCGTCGGCAGCCGTCGCAGCGACGGCCATGCGACCGTCAGCAGCACCAGCCCGGCGACCAGATAGGTCCACACCCGTCCGCTCAGCGAGTCCTGCACGACCACCGATCCGCCGGGACCGACGCCCGAGATGAGCACGAGCATGCCGAGCATTCCCAGGCCCGAGGCCAGTGTGGCTCCGCGATCGTGGGTGAGCGCGCGGATCGCCACGAGGATCGCTCCGCAGGCGATCGCGCCCACGATGAGCCCCACGGGAACGGGTCCCCACATCAGGCTGTGGCCGATGGTGCCGGCCACGCCGAACACGCCGCCGACGAGCGCCGCCGCGATCCACGACAGCACCCGGGAGATCCATCCGATACGCACACGACGATCCTACGCGCGGCGGCGCGCCGGGCTCGTCAGGTGGCGAGGCCGAAGAGCCGCAGCAGGGCGGCGACGGCCGCCGCGGCCACGACGACGACGAGGAACGACTGACGCAGCCACAGGAGCCCCGCGGCGACCAGCAACGCAGGCACCCGTGCGTCGACGACGATCGACTGCCCCGCGCCCAGCGTCTGCACGGCCACCAGGGCTGCCAGCAGCGCCACCGTCAGGAGGTCCGAGATCCGTGCAGGGCGTGGCGCCTCGAGCACCTTCGGAGGCACGAGGTACCCCACTGCCTTCAGACCGAGGCAGATGAGGGCGGCGAGGAGGATCGCGCTCCACACGCTCACGACGCCGCTCCCCCGGTCGGAGCCTCGCCGGTCGATGCCTCGCCGACCTGCGCCTCGCGACCCATCCAGTTGAACCACCCGACGACGATCGCCACGACCGCGGCGACGAGGACGGGGAGTCCCGGCATCAGGAAGGGAGTCAGCGACGCTGCGACGACGGCGGCCGCGGCGCCGACCGCGACGGCCTGTCGGCGCGCGAGACGCGGCCCGAGGAGCGCGAGGAACGCCGCCGCGGCCGCGGCGTCGAGGCCCCACGTCCTCGGGTCGCCGAGGATGTCGCCCACGAGCGCTCCGACCAGGGTCGTGAGGTTCCATCCCACGAAGATCCCGATCCCGGTCACCCAGAAGCCCACCCGGCGCAGCCGCGGATCGCCCTGCGAGATGGCGACCGCCGTCGACTCGTCGATCGTGAAGTGCGCCGCCGCGATGCGTCGGGTGCGGGTGGTGCCGACGATCGGCGACATCCGCATCCCGTACGCCACGTTGCGCACGCCCAGCAGCACGGCGGATGCGACGGCCGACGGGAGCGCGGTCACGCCTCCGGCCGCGAAGACGCCGACGAAGGCGAACTGCGATCCACCGGTGAACATGAGGGCGCTGAGCACGCAGGCCTGCCATACGTCGAGTCCGGATGCCACCGCGAGCGCACCGAAGGACACACCGTAGGCGCTCGTCGCGAGGACGACGCCCAACGCTTCCCGCCAGACCTCGCGCTCGGCGCTCACGGCGCAGCCGTTCGACGAACTGAACACATGATCACCATTGTGAACAGTGCGCGGCGGGTAGTCAAGCGAACGAACGTTTGCCATGATGAACAGATGGACGACCTCCGCAGCCGCATCGCCCGGACCCTGCGTCGCGAGCGCGAGTCCGTCGGCCTCTCCGTCTCGGAGCTCGCCCGCCGCGCAGGGATCTCCAAGGCGACCGTCTCGCAGCTGGAATCCGGCTCGGGGAACCCCAGCGTGGAGACGCTCTGGGCGCTCGGCGTCGCCCTGGGCGTGCCCTTCGCCGTTCTCGTCGATCAGCACTCCCATGCCCCGACGCTGATCCGCGCCGGCGAGCTCAGCGGCGTCCTGTCCGCAGCCTCCGCGTACAGCGCCACCCTGCTCTCCGCGAGCCCTCCGGGTGCGCGGCGCGACGTCTATCTCATCCAGGCAGAGCCGGGCGATCCCCGCCTCTCGGATCCCCATCACGCGGGCACGACCGAGCACGTGGTCCTGATCTCCGGGCGTGCTCTCATCGGACCCGCCGGGGAGGCGATCGCCCTGGAGCCCGGCGACTACCTCTCCTATGCCGGCGACGTCCCTCATGTGTTCGAGGCGACGGAGGCGGGCACGACCGCCGTGCTGATCTCGGAGCTGCGCTGATCAGTCCTCGGTGGGCGACGGATCCGGGATCTCGTCGGGCTTGTACCGCGGAAGTCGCGACGCCGGCAGGATCGCCACCGCGCTGATCCCGGCGAGGATCAGCAGGCCGAGCTTCAGCGTCCCGAGCCTCGCCTCCTCGTTGACGGCGACCGCCGCGTCGATCTGCTCCTGCGTCGCGTCGGTCTCGGCGAGCACCGCGCGCAGGTCGTCGTTGCTGACGAAGTTGACCGCGTCGAGATCGACCTGCGCCACGAGCTCGGCCGGCAGGTCGGGGCTCTCCATGACCGCGCGCCCCACGCTCACCCCGAGGAGCGACACGAGCAGCGCTCCGGCGAGCGCGGTGCCGACGGCGGACGCGAGGTTCTGCGTCGTCCCGCGAAGGGACCCGACGTCGCCGGCGAGCGCCGCGGGAGCCGAGGTCACCAGCACGTTGAAGACGAGCGTGACGAGCGCTCCCTGCCCGATCCCGAAAACGATGAGACCGAGGATGGTGGGCACGGTCTCCCAGTTGTTGTTGACGACGAACGAGAGCCAGACGAGCGCGACGGTCGTGAGCACGAAGCCGAAGACGCCGATGACCCGCGGCGGATAGCGCTTGTAGAAGCGCACGACCAGGGTCGCGGTGATGAAGACCGTCAGGTTGAACGGCATCATCGCGAGCGACGTGTCGAACGGCGTCCGCCCCTGCACGATCTGGATGTACAGCGGGATCGTGAAGTTCACGCAGGCCTCGAGGGCCACGACGATGAACATCGCGTACACCGCGGCGCGCTCCTTCGACGATTCGAGGACCCTGAGATCGATCAGCGGCACCCTGCCGTCGGCCATCCGCTTGCGCGTCCAGAGGAAGAAGGCCTGCCCGAGCACGAGGCCGATCACGATGAAGACCGGAGCGGGCGACAGACCGAGGATGCTGAACGGGGCCGACTCGGTGGCCGCGACTGCGCCCCAGGCGTTGAGGTTGTTGAACCCGAGTGTGAGCAGCACGATCGCCGCGCCGATCAGCAGCGAGGCGACGAGGTCGATGCGGATGGATGCGTCGCCGCGGTCGCCCCGCAGCGTGAAGCTGAAGGCGAAGACGACGACCGCGATGCCGAGAACGATGAAGAACATCGGACGCCATCCCACGAGCGTGCCCAGCGTCCCTCCGATGAGGAACGCCGTCACGCCCGAGATCGCCCGCGCGGAGCCGATGGCACCGATCGCGGTCGCCTGCTGCGGACCCCGGTAGTTCTCGGCGATGAGCGCGACAATGGACGGCACGATGATCGCAGCAGCTGCGCCGGCGACGGCCTGACCGGCGATCGCCCACCCCACGGTGGGCGACACGATCATCAGCACGGCCGACCCCGCGAACAGCACGACGACGATGCGGAAGATGAGCACCCAGCCGACGCGCTGTCCGAGTTTGGCGCCCGTCATCACGAGGGCGGCGACGGCGAGGCCGTACATCACGATCGTCGTGCTGGCCACGGTCGGCGGCACTCCGAAGTCGCTCACGATGCCGCCGAGCGAGATCGGCAGTGCCGCGACGTTGAACGACATCAGCACCTGCGCGAGGAAGAGGCTGATGAGAGGCATCCACGATGTCTTCGTGGCCACGGACTCTGCGTGTGTCATGGGTTGTCCTCTGTCCGAGAAGGCGGGGTGACGATTCACTCCGACGCGGAGGTCGCCGTCGCGGGAGCGGAGGCGAAGAGGTTGAGTCCCAGAGACCGGGACAGGTGACCGATGGCGAGCTGCGAGCGCACCGAGTTCCCCGCGGAATCGAGCCTCGGCGAGAATCCGGCGACCGCGCCCTTGCCCGGGGACACCGCGACGATCCCGCCGGTGACGCCGGACTTCGCGGGGAGGCCGATCTCGAAGAGCCACTCCCCCGAGCGCTCGTACAGGCCGGTCGCCGCCACCACTGCCAGGGTGTCGCGGCAGACGTCGGCCGAGACCACGCGCTCCCCCGTCACCGGGTTGACGCCGCCGTCTGCGAGCGTCGCCCCCATCACGGCGAGGTCGTGCGCGGTCACGCTCAGCGCGCACTGGCGCGTGTAGACGTCGACCGCCTCCTCGGGGTCGCCCTCCAGGCGCCCGTAGCTGCGGAGCAGCCGTCCGATGGCTCGATTGCGCTCGTTCGTCTCCGCCTCCGATGCGTAGACGACCCCGTCGAGGCGCAGCGGTCGCCCGGCGAACGCCGAGAGTCCCTCCCGGACGAGCTCCCAGCGCTCGACGGACGTGGTGCCCGGCATGAGCGCCGTGGTCGCGATCGCGCCGGCGTTCACCATGGGGTTCATCGGGTGACCGCCGTTGAGCTCGAGCGCCATGACGGAGTTGAAGGGCAGTCCGGTGTTGTTCACTCCGACGATCTCCCGGACGCGGCGGTGGCCGTGGTGCTGGATCGCGAGTGCGTAGACGAACATCTTCGAGATCGACTGGATCGAGAACGGATGCAGCGCATCCCCCGCATCGTGCAGGCCGCCGTTCGACTCGATCAGCGCGAGGCCGAACAGGTCGGGATCCACCTCGGCGAGGACGGGGATGTAGTCCGCGACCAGGCCGCGCTGCTCCGGGGCGTAGAGACGATGGGCGTCGCGCACCAGCTCGTCCACGCGCTCCCACCCGGGAAGCGACCCGGTGGACACGCTCTGCTCGACATCGGTCAGCTCGACGGGCTCCATCCGCTCTCCTCGGAATCGACGACGCCCCAGCCGTCATCGCTCACGGTAGTGAAAGAACGGCCCCATGCCTAGAGGCATGGGGCCGTCTTTCCGGAATGCGGAATGCGGGATGCGGGATGCGGGATGCGCGTCAGTACCAGTTGGAGGCCTGCGAGTGGCCCCAGGCGCTGCACGGCGTCCCGTAGACGGAGGAGATGTATCCGAGACCCCACGCGATCTGCGTCGCGGCGTTGGTCTGCCAGTCGCTGCCGGCGGATGCCATCTTGCTGCCGGGCAGCGCCTGCGGGATGCCGGTGGCTCCGCCCGAGGCGTTGTACGCCTTGTAGTTCCAGCCGGACTCCTTGGTCCACAGGGAGTTCAGGCACGAGAACTGGTCGTCGCCCCAGCCGTACTGTCCGGCGGCCATCTCGCGGGCGGTGGCCTTCGCACCGTCGACGGTGTTCGCGGCGGCGAGAGCGGCGGCGGCGGCCGCGGCCTCCTCGGCGGCCCGCTGTGCAGCGGCCTTCGCCTCCTGAGCGGCGGCGTACGCGCTCTGGAGAGCTGCGGTGTCCGCCGCGACGCCCTCGGTCTCGGTGACGGCGTACGCCTCGAGGCTCGTGAGCTCGCGCTGCGAGAGGGACGCCCGGTCGCCGAGCTGACCGATCCAGGTCGTGAGGTCGGCCGTGTCGACCGCGGTCGGAGCGCCGCCGAGGTCGAGCCCCGAGGCCGCGACCTCCGTGTTGACGGCCTCCGCCGTCGTGATCGCGTCCTCGGCGAGGGCGATGGTGATGGCCGAGTCGTCGGTCGTCTTCTCGAGCGGGTCCGCCCCGGTGACGAGCGTGGCCACGTCGGCGACGGCGTCGGGCAGCTCGGCGCCCGCGGCGGGTGCGGCGACGAGACCCGCGGTGATCGCGAGTCCGACCACGCCGGCGGCGACGGATCCGAAGATCCAGCGAGGACGGCGGCCACGGACGGTCTCGCGTGCGGATGCCGCCGCGGAGGCGCGCCGAAGCGCGCGGGAATCATGAAGCATGGGTTCGACTTTCGGGTCGTCGTACGCCCGTATCGGGACACTCATCGGGAGATCGCCCCAGGCGCAAGGTAACGATTCTGCAACGGGCCACCTGTGCGCTTCATGAGAAAAGGGCTCTGCACCAGCCTTTTCGGCGGTGCAGAGCCCCTTTCGGAGAGGATTCTCAGGCGTTCGCGTCCTGACGCTTCAGTCGTGCGGTCTCGCGCGCACGCGTGTTGGCGTCGAGGTTGACCTTGCGGATGCGGACGGCCTCAGGGGTGACCTCGACGCATTCGTCGTCGCGGGCGAACTCGAGGCTCTCCTCGAGGGTCAGCACGCGCGGCGGCGTCATCGACTCGAAGCTGTCGGAGCTCGCCGCACGCATGTTGGTGAGCTTCTTCTCCTTGGTGATGTTCACGTCCATGTCGTCGGCGCGCGAGTTCTCGCCGATGACCATGCCCTCATAGACCTCGGCGGTCGGCTGCACGAAGAACGACATGCGCTCCTGCAGGGCGATCATGGCGAACGGGGTGACGACGCCCTGGCGGTCGGCCACGATCGAGCCGTTCTGACGGGTCGTGATCGAGCCCGCCCACGGCTCGTAGCCGTGCGAGATGGCGTTCGCGATGCCGGTTCCTCGCGTGGTCGTGAGGAACTCGCTGCGGAAGCCGATGAGACCGCGCGAGGGGACGATGAACTCCATGCGCACCCAGCCGGTGCCGTGGTTGGTCATGTTCTCCATGCGGCCCTTGCGGTTCGCCAGCAGCTGCGTGATCGCGCCGAGGTGCTCCTCCGGCGTGTCGATCGTGAGGTGCTCGAACGGCTCGTAGGTCTTGCCGTCGATCTTCTTCGTGACGACCTGCGGCTTGCCGACCGTGAGCTCGAAGCCCTCGCGGCGCATGTTCTCGACGAGGATGGCGAGGGCGAGCTCTCCGCGACCCTGCACCTCCCACGCGTCGGGGCGTCCGATGTCGACGACCTTCAGCGAGACGTTGCCGATGAGCTCCTTGTCGAGACGGTCCTTGACCATGCGAGCGGTGAGCTTGTGGCCCTTGACCTTGCCCATGAGCGGCGAGGTGTTGGTGCCGATCGTCATCGAGATGGCGGGGTCGTCGACCGTGATCGCGGGCAGCGGACGCACGTCCTCCGGGTCCGCGATCGTCTCGCCGATCGTGATGTTCTCGAAGCCCGCGATCGCGACGATGTCACCGGGGCCCGCCGACTCCGCGGGGTAGCGCTCGAGGGCGCGGGTCTTGAGGAGCTCCGTGATGCGGGCGTTGCTGGTGGTGCCGTCCGAGCGGACCCAGGCGACCGTCTGGCCCTTCTTGAGCGTGCCGTTGAAGACGCGCAGCAGCGCGAGGCGACCCAGGAACGGGCTGGAGTCGAGGTTCGTGACCCACGCCTGCAGCGGCGCCTCGTCGTCGTAGGACGGGGCAGGGACGTGCTCGAGGATCGCGCCGAACAGCGGCTCGAGGTCGTCGTTGTCGGGCAGCGAGCCGTCGGCGGGCCGCGTCAGCGACGCGGCACCGGCGCGGCCGGAGGCGTAGACGACGGGCACGTCGAGGAGCGCGTCGACGTCGAGGTCCGGCACGTCGTCGACGAGGTCCGAGGCGAGACCCAGCAGGAGGTCGTGCGCCTCCTCCTCGACCTCGGCGATGCGGGCGTCGGGCCGGTCGGTCTTGTTGACCAGGAGGATGACCGGCAGTTTGGCCTCGAGCGCCTTGCGCAGCACGAAGCGGGTCTGCGGGAGCGGCCCCTCGCTCGCGTCGACGAGCAGCACGACGCCGTCGACCATCGACAGGCCGCGCTCGACCTCACCGCCGAAGTCGGCGTGGCCGGGGGTGTCGATCACGTTGATCGTGATCTCCTCGCCGTTCGCGTGCGCACCCTTGTAGGTGATCGCCGTGTTCTTGGCGAGGATCGTGATGCCCTTCTCACGCTCCAGGTCGTTGGAGTCCATGGCGCGCTCGTCGACGTGGGCGTGCTCGCCGAACGAGCCCGTCTGCCGGAGCATCGCGTCGACGAGAGTGGTCTTACCGTGGTCGACGTGCGCGACGATTGCGACGTTGCGGAGGTCAGAGCGAAGGGCGTGCGCCATGCAAGTGTCCTAAGAGTGTGGGTTTTCGCCGGGAAGCCGACGTTCCAGGATAACGTACCCGCGCATCGTGTTCCTGAGCAGGCGAAGTACGATCGGGGCGTGACCGTCGCAGCCCCCTCCTCCGCTCCCTCGCGTCACCGCCTGTGGTGGGAGATCGCGATCGTGCTGGCCCTGGGGCTCGGGCAGTCCGCGGTGTACGCGATCGTGCAGCTCGCCTACCGCCTGACCGACGAGACGCCGCTCGCCGACCAGACGGCGACGCTCAATCCCTCGCGCAGCGACCGCGAGGTCTTCGACCTCGTCTATCAGGTGCTGTCGATCGGCTTCTCGCTCGTGCCGGTGCTGCTCGTGTGCTTCCTCCTGTGGCAGAGATCGCGGCCGCATCTCGGACGTCTGGGCCTCGACGGCGAACGCGCCTGGGCGGATGCGGGTCGCGGAGCGCTCCTCGTGATCGCGATCGGCGTCCCCGGTCTCGGCCTCTATCTCGCGGGTCGCGCCCTGGGGTGGTTCGTCGCGGTGAACCCCGCCGGCATCGATGCCCACTGGTGGACGGTGCCGGTGCTGCTGCTCGCCGCCGCTCGCGCGTCGCTGCAGGAGGAGTTCGTCGTGCTCGGATACCTCTTCGCGCGACTGCGGGACCTCGGGTGGCGGCCGTGGGCCATCATCCTCGCCACCTCGGTCCTCCGTGCGAGCTACCACCTGTATCAGGGACCGGGCGCGTTCGTGGGCAACCTCGCGATGGGGCTGCTGTTCGGGTGGCTGTTCCACCGCAGCGGACGCCTGCTGCCGTTCCTGGTGGCGCACTTCCTCATCGACGCGACGGTGTTCGTCGGATACCCCTGGGCCGCTGCGACCTGGCCGGATCTGTTCGGCCTGCCGGGCTGACAGCACGCCGCACGGCGACGGCGGCGGGACCTCGAGTCGGGTCAGGCGCCGGCGATCAGCACCGATGCGACCGCCCACGCGAGGAGCCCCGCGAGGACGATCAGTGCCGGCGCATCCCAGGTCCGCCGGACCGGAGCGCCCTCTCCGTCACGGCCGGACTCCCAGCGGTCGCGGATCTCGGTCAGATCCCGGAGACCGGCGGGAGCCTTGGCCTCCTCGTCCTCGCGCACCGGCCGACGCACCGGCCTCGCCCTCGCGGGCCCGCCGAAGCACGTCACATCCGCGCCGTCGTCGAGCGTGAACACGAGCTGCCAGCGCAGGTCGACGTCGCGCACTCGACTCCAGCCGAACGTCGTTCTCCGCAGGAGGTTCTGCACCGTCGCCCCGCGGTCGTCGATGGTCACCTTCGAGACGAAGGCGATCTCGTAGACGACCCAGAGCCCGAGCAGCACCCACGGCGCGAGCAGCAGCGTCTGGGCCCATCCGCCGCGCACGACGGCGTCGCCGAGCAGGAAGAGAGCGAGGAGCGTGCACAGCACGAACGAGACGGGACCGGAGGCCGCGCGGAATGTCCGCACGGCCTCCGGTCGCGGATCCGTGGTCACGCTCCGTGGCCGCCGAGGGTGATCGCCGCTCCGGGGATCGCCTTGAGCAGCCGATCGGTGTACTCCTGCTGCGGGTTCGCGAAGATCTCATCGACCGTGCCCTGCTCGACGACCTTGCCGCGCTCCATGACGGCGACGAGGTCGCTGGACACCCGCACGACCGCGAGGTCGTGCGTGATGAACAGGTACGTCAGGTCGAGCTCCGACTGCAAGTCCGCGAGCAGCTTGAGGATCTGATCCTGCACGAGCACGTCGAGCGCCGAGACCGCCTCGTCGAGCACGACGATGTCGGGCTTGAGAGCGAGCGCACGCGCGATGGCGACGCGCTGGCGCTGACCGCCGGAGAGCTCGTTCGGGTACCTCGTGGCGAGCACGCGCGGCAGCGACACCTGGTCGAGGAGCTCCTCGACCCGCTCGCGGTGCGACTCGCGGTCGCCGACGCCGTGGATCTGCAGCGGTTCGGCGATCGTGTTCCCGATGTTGCGCAGCGGGTCGAGCGAACCGTACGGATCCTGGAACACCGGCTGCATGCGACGGCGCAGACCGAACGCCTGCGCGTTCGAGAGCCTCGACACGTCCTGGCCGTCGATCTCGATCGTGCCGCTGGTGGGCTCCTCGAGCTTGAGGACCATCTTCGCCACCGTGGACTTGCCGGATCCCGACTCGCCGACGAGAGCCAGCGTCTTGCCGCGCGGGATCTCGAAGGTGACGTCGTCGACGGCACGGAAGGCCTCGCTGCGGAAGTTCCCCTGCCGGATCTTGTAGTCCTTTGTGAGACCTGCCACGCGCACCGTCGGCGGGATGGCGGCCAGGTCGTCGAGCGTCTCGATCCCCCGGTCCTCCACGACCGCCTGGATCCGCTGCGACGCGACGCTCGGCGCCGCGGCGACGAGGCGCTTCGTGTACGGGTGCTGCGGGTCCTCGAGGATCTGCCGACTGGGGCCCGCCTCGACGATGTTGCCGCCGTTCATCACGATGATCTTCTCGGCGCGCTCGGCCGCCAGGCCGAGGTCGTGCGTGATGAGGAGCACCGAGGTGCCCTTGTCACGCGTGAGCGAGGCCATGTGGTCGAGGATGACGCGCTGCACCGTGACGTCGAGCGCGGAGGTCGGCTCGTCGGCGATGAGCAGCTTCGGGTCGGCCGCGAGGCCCATGCCGATCAGCGCGCGCTGACGCATGCCGCCCGAGAACTGATGCGGGAACTGGTGCAGGCGCTTCTCGGCGTCGGACAGCCCGGCCTGCTGCAGCACCTCGACGGTGCGGGCCTTCGCCGCGTCCCGGCCCTGGGCGATGCCGTTCGCACGGATCGCCTCCTTGACCTGGAAGCCGATGCTCCACACCGGGTTGAGGTTCGACATCGGGTCCTGCGGCACGAAGCCGATGTCCCGGCCTCGGACGCTCTCGATCTCGCGGCGACTGAGCGTGGTGAGCTCGCGCCCCTCGAGCGTGATGGATCCTCCGGTGACGACACCCGTGCCGGGGAGCAGGTTCACGATCGCGGTCGCTGTCGTGGACTTGCCCGAGCCGGACTCCCCCACGATCGCCACGGTCTCGCCGGGGAAGATGTCGAAGGTCGCTCCGTGGAGCACCTCCCGGAGGCCGTCCTGCGTGCGGAACGCGACCGTGAGGTCGCGCACGCTCAACAGCGGCACCTGTGCGGCAGTGCGATCGCTCATCGGCGTGCCCTCGCCTTCGGGTCGAGGGCGTCTCGGATGAGCTCGCCCAGGGTCACGAACGACAGGACCGCGAGGGTCAGGGCGATCGACGGATAGATGAGCGCCATCGGAGCGACGCGCAGCGAGGCCTGAGCCTTGCTGATGTCGTTGCCCCACGACATGACGTCGCCACCGAGACCCACACCGAGGAAGGTCAGCGTCGCCTCCGCGACGATGGCGGCGGCCAGGCCGAGGGTCGACACCACCAGGAGCGGTGCGATCGCGTTCGGGATGACGTGGCTCAGCAGCGTGCGGAACTTCGACTGCCCGAGCGAACGGGAGGCCATGATGAAGTCCGCCTGTCGGACGCGCAGGACCTCGGCACGCACGACACGAGCGGTCGAGGCCCAGGAGAAGCCTCCGATCGCGAGAGCCAGCGTCCACACCGAGCGGTAGTCGTGGAGGACGGTCATGACGACCACGGCGGCCAGGATGTACGGGATGGCGAAGAAGATGTCGCCGACGCGCGAGAGCACCGCGTCGAGCCATCCGCCGTAGAAGCCGGCCAGCGCACCCATGATGAGTCCGAGGATCGCGGAGAGCCCCGTGGCGATCAGTCCGACCGCCAGGGACGTCTGCGCGCCCCAGATCACGCGGGCGTAGATGTCGCAGCCCTGGAAGGTGAATCCGAACGGGTGTCCCTCTGTCGGACCCTCATTGCTGAACATCAGATCGCAGCCCCTGCTGGGCGACGTCTGCGTGAACAGCGTCGGGAAGAGCGCCATCACGATGAAGAGCGTGGCGAGCACGACCGAGAACCAGAACAGCGGACGTCGGCGGAGGTCCGCCCACGCGTCGCGCCACAGGTTGCTGGGCTTGTCGGAGATGCGCACGGCGTCGACGGCGATGGATTCCGTCTCCACCGGCGCGACGAAGTGCGTGGGGGTCCTGGGGTCAGACATAGCGGATCCTCGGGTCGAGCAGACCGTAGAGCAGGTCGATGAGCAGGTTCACCAGCACGTACAGGATGACGAACACCGTGACGAAGGAGACCACTGTGGGCCCCTCGCCGCGGATCGCGGCCTGGTACAGCGTGTTGCCGACGCCGGGAACGTTGAAGATCCCCTCGGTCACGGTCGCACCGACGAGCAGGACACCGAAGTTGGTGGCCGAGTTCGTGATGACCGGGATGAGGGAGTTGCGCAGGACGTGCACCGGGATCACGCGACCCCGCGAGAGCCCCTTGCTGTACGCGGTGCGGACCCAGTCCTGGTTGAGCGTGTCGATCACCGAGCTGCGCATCAGACGCATGCTCACCGCGAACAGGCTGAAGCCGAGCACGAGCGCGGGCAGCCACAGACCGCCCCAGTCGTTGTCGGATCCGACCGTCGGCGAGAACCAGCCCCACTGGATCGCGAGGAAGTACTGCGCGAGGAAGCAGAGCACGAAGATCGGGATCGCGATCGCGACGAGCGCGACGAGCAGGGCGACGTTGTCGAAGATCTTGCCCTTGCGGAGGGCGGAGATCGTCCCGATGATGATCGCCAGCGTGAACTCGATCGCGATGGCCATGATGGCGAGTCGACCGGTCACGGGAAGAGTCTCGCCGAGCACGACCGACACGGGGCGTCCGGAGAACGTGGTGCCGAGGTCGCCCTGGAAGACGCCGGTGATGTAGTACCAGTACTGCACGATGAACGGATCGTTCAGGTGGTACTGCTCTCGGAGCGCGGTGACGACCGCGGGGCTGGGGGTCCGGTCTCCGAACAGTGCCAGGATCGGGTCGCCCGGCATGGCGAAGACGAGGAAGTAGATGAGCAGGGTGGCCCCGAAGAAGACCGGGATCACCTGCAGGAGACGTCTGAGGATGTAGCTGAGCATCCGCTGTCCCTTCTGGGGAGCGCGAGCAGGGTATGGACGAGAACAGCCTGCGAGGCGGTGACGTTTCCGTCACCGCCTCGCGGGTGCGATCTTCGTCGAGCCTACTCGGCGGCCTTCGTGATCTGGTAGTACAGCGGGACGGAGTTCCAGCCGAACGTGACGTTGTCGACGTTCTCGCTGAAGCCACCGGTCACGTTGGAGTACCAGAGCGGGATGGCGGGGAGGTCCGTGAACAGGATCTCCTGAGCCTTCGTGAAGTCCTCGAGCTGCGCGTCGGCGTCGGGGTTGCTGATGCCTGCGGAGAGGAGCTCGTCGAACTCGGGGTTCGAGTAGTCACCGTCGTTGGAACCGGCGTTGGTGGCGTAGAGCGGGCCCAGGAAGTTGTACAGACCCGGGTAGTCCGCCTGCCAGCCCGAACGTGCCGCGGTCTTGATCGTGCGGTTGTTGATCTCCTCGCGGACGACCGAGAAGGTCGGGTAGGAGACGCCGGACGCCTCGATTCCGAGCGTGTTGGAGATCTGGTTGGTCACCGCGTCGACCCACTCCTGGTGGCCGCCGTCAGCGTTGTACGCGATCTGGAACGAGCCCTCCCACGGGGAGATCTCGTCAGCCTCGGCCCACAGCTCCTTGGCCTTCTCGGGGTCGTACGCGAGGACCTCGCTGCCCGGGATCGAGTCGGACCAGCCGTCGATGACCGGCGAGGTGAAGTCGGACGCCGCGGTGCGGGTGTCGAAGAAGATCTTCTCCGTGATCTGCGCGCGGTCGAACGACATCGAGATCGCCTGGCGGCGCAGGATGCCCTCTTCGCCCGAGAAGTGCGGGAGGAACTGACCGATCGTGAACGACTGGAACACGGCCGACGGCTGGTTCACCGCGCGGTCGCCGAGGTCGTCCTGGAAGGTCGGCAGCGAGACGGCCGGGATGGCGTCGATGACGTCGACCTTGTTGCCCTGCAGGTCGGCGTAGGCCGCGTCCTGCGTCGCGTAGAAGATGATCGAGAGTCCGCCGTTGGCGGGCTTGCGGTCACCCTGGTAGTCGTCGTTGCGGACGAGGTCGATCTGGACCTCGTGCTGCCATGCTCCGTCGCCGTCGAGCTTGTACGGGCCGTTGCCGATCGGGTTCTCGCCGAACGCCTCGATGTCCTCGAACGCGACGTCGGGCAGCGGGTAGAAGGCCGAGTAGCCGAGGCGCAGCGCGAAGTCGGAGGCCGGCTTGTTCAGCGTGATGGTGAACGTGTAGTCGTCGACCTGCTTGAGGCCGGACATGTCGCCCTGAGCGCCGAAGATGTCGTCGTCGGGGTTCGCCGGGTCGCCCGGGTCGTTGATGAAGCCCTCGATGTCCTCGAAGAAGTAGCTCGAGAGGTGGGCGTTCTCCGCCTGGGCGCCGTAGTTCCACGCCTTGATGAAGTTGTCCGCCGTGACCTCTTCGCCGTCGGTGAAGGTCTGGCCCTGCTTCAGCTTGACCGTGATGTTCTGGGGATCCTCGGTGATGATCTCCTCGGCCATGTCGTTCGTCGGCTTGCCGTCGGCGTCGTAGTAGATGAGTCCGGCGAAGATCTCGTCGAGGATCTTTCCGCCGCCGACCTCGTTGGTGTTGGTCGGGATGAGCGGGTTCTCGGGCTCGGAGCCGTTGGCGGTGATGATGGCATCAGGGTCGACATCGCCGCCGGCGCTGCCGCCGTCGTTGCTGCCGTTGCCACCGGCCGCGCAGCCCGCGAGCGCCAGGGCGCCGATCGCGAACAGCGCAGTGCCCGCAAGGGCGATCTTGTTGCGCTTCACTTTGTGTCCTCCTGTGGACGGGTATTCATCAGACTGCGCGCTCATCGTCGAACGCGTAGGGATAGTCGACTGTAACCCGGCGTTCACCGGACGCCGCTCTCGGCTAATGAACCGTTACTGAGTGGTGACCATACGTAATATCGCCGAAACACGCGACGCGTCGCCCCTCGCCGCGCTGAGGCGGAAGACGAGGAGGGCCCGGATGCCGAAGCGCATCCGGGCCCTCCTCGAGTCCGCGATCAGGCGAAGGCCTCGATCGGCGGGCAGGCGCACACGAGGTTGCGGTCGCCGTACGCCTGGTCGATCCGCCGGACCGGCGGCCAGTACTTGCCCGCGACGAGGCTGTGCACCGGATACGCGGCGTCTTCGCGGGTGTAGGCGTGGCTCCACTCCCCCGCGATGAGCGCCACCGCGGTGTGCGGGGCGTTCACGAGAGGGTTGTCGTCGGCGGGCCAGCGGCCGGCGGCGACGGCATCCGCCTCGGCCTTGATCATGACCATGGCCTCGATGAACCGCTCGATCTCGCCGAGGTCCTCCGACTCGGTCGGCTCGACCATGAGGGTGCCCGCCACCGGGAATGACATGGTGGGCGCGTGGAACCCGTAGTCGATGAGCCGCTTCGCGACGTCGTCGACCGTGATGCCCGTCGCCTCCTTGAGGGGACGCAGGTCGAGGATGCACTCGTGCGCGACCCGCCCGTTCTCTCCCGCGTAGAGCACCGGGTAGTGATCGCGGAGACGCTCGGCGATGTAGTTCGCCGAGAGCACCGCGGCGGCCGTCGCGTCGCGCAGGCCGTCGGCCCCCATCATGCGCACGTACGCCCACGAGATGGGCAGGATCCCGGCCGATCCGTAGGGCGCGGCCGACACCGGTCCGCCCTCGAACACGAAGCCGCCCGCGTGCTCCGCCCGCTGCGCGAGCGGGTGCGACGGGAGGTGAGGCGCCAGGTGCGCCTTCGCCGCGACCGGGCCGACGCCCGGACCGCCGCCGCCATGCGGGATGGCGAACGTCTTGTGCAGGTTGAGGTGCGAGACGTCGCCGCCGAGGTCGCCGAAGCGCGCGAAGCCGAGCAGCGCGTTCAGGTTCGCCCCGTCCACGTACACCTGCCCGCCGGCGTCGTGCACGGCCGCCGTGATCTCCACCACGTCCTGCTCGTAGACGCCGTGCGTCGACGGGTACGTGATCATGAGCGCGGAGAGCGCGTCGGCGTGCGCCGCGATCTTGGCCCGCAGATCGGCGAGGTCGACGTTGCCGAGCTCGTCGCAGGCCACGACGACGACCTTCATGCCGGCGAGCACTGCGGAGGCCGCGTTGGTGCCGTGCGCCGACGACGGGATGAGGCATACCGTGCGCTGATCATCGCCGTTCGCGAGGTGGTATCCCCGGATCGCGAGCAGGCCGGCGAGCTCGCCCTGCGAACCCGCGTTCGGCTGCAGGGAGACGGCGTCGTACCCGGTGACCTCCGCCAGCCAGGACTCCAGCTGGTCGATGAGGTCGAGGTATCCCCCGACGTCGGATGCCGGAGCGAACGGGTGGATGCCGGCGAACTCCGGCCAGGTGATCGCGGCCATCTCGGTCGCGGCGTTGAGCTTCATGGTGCACGAGCCGAGGGGGATCATGCCGCGATCGAGCGCGTAGTCCCGATCCGCGAGGCTCTTGAGGTAGCGCATCATGGCGGTCTCGCTGCGGTGGGCGTGGAAGACCGGGTGCGTGAGGTAGTCGTCCTGCCGGTGCAGCTCCTCGGGCAGTGCCCCCGCCGCGCCGATCCCGTAGAAGCCGAAGGCCCGCTCGGCGCGACCGCCGAACACCTGCGCGAGCCGGTGCAGCTCGGCGACCGTGGTGGTCTCGTCGACCGAGATGCCGACGGTGTCGTCGTCCGCGCGGCGCAGCAGGATGCCCTCGTCGTGCGCCTGCGCGACGAGGTCCGCCGCGCGCCCCGGCACGCGCACCAGGAGCGTGTCGAAGAACGCGTCGTGCACGACCTCGGCACCGGCGTCCGCGAGCCAGTCGCGCAGGAGCGCCGCCTTCGCAGCCGCCTCCGCGGCGATCGCCCGCAGGCCCTCGGGGCCGTGGTAGACCGCGTACATCGCCGCCATGACCGCGAGGAGCACCTGCGCCGTGCAGATGTTGCTCGTGGCCTTCTCGCGGCGGATGTGCTGCTCGCGGGTCTGCAGAGAGAGCCGGTAGGCCGGCCGTCCGTCGGCATCGACCGACACGCCGACGAGCCGACCGGGGAGCTGACGCTCGAGACCCGCGCGCACGGCCATGTAGCCGGCGTGGGGTCCGCCGAAGCCGAGGGGCACGCCGAAGCGCTGGGTCGTGCCGACGGCCACATCCGCTCCCAGCGACCCGGGCGACGCGATCAGGGTCAGGGCGAGCAGGTCGGCCGCGACGACGGCCAGTCCGCCGGCGAGATGAGCGGCGTCGATCACACCCGTCGGGTCCCAGACCCGGCCGGACGCCGCCGGATACTGGACGAAGACGCCGAACAGCTCGGAGGGCAGCTCCTCCCCCGCGGCGAAGTCGACCGTCACGAGCTCGATGCCCACGGCAGCCGCCCGCGCCTCGAGCAGAGCCCTGGTCTGCGGGAAGGCGTCCGCGTCGACCGCGAAGACGGCGGAGGCGGTCTTCGAGGCGCGACGCGCGAGCAGCATCCCCTCGACCACCGCGGTCGACTCGTCGAGCATCGACGCGTTCGCGGTGCTGAGTCCGGTGAGGTCGGCGACCATCGTCTGGAAGTTGATGAGCGCCTCGAGACGCCCCTGCGAGATCTCCGGCTGATACGGCGTGTACGCGGTGTACCAGGACGGGTTCTCGAGGACGTTCCGCTGAATGACGCTGGGCGTGATCGTCCCGTAGTAGCCGAGGCCGATCATCGGTCGATTCACGGTGTTGCGCGCGGCGAGCGAGCGCAGCTCCGCGAGCGCCTCGGTCTCACTCGCGGCGCGCGGGATGACCGACTCCGTGGCGGCCTCGGTGAAGATGGAGGACGGCACCGCCTGCCGCATCAGAGCGTCGACGGCAGCGCGCTCGTCGGCGGTGCGCTCGTCGGTGACGGAGGACACCCCGAGCGCGTCGAGCATCTGCCGCCGGGCGGAGGCGGTGGTTCCGATATGACGATCGGCGAAGGAGACCACGAGGCGATCAGCCCTCCGTGAGCGCGACGTAGGCGTCGCGGTCGAGCAGGCCGTCGAGTGCGCCGTCGGCGACCGACACCTTGATCAGCCACCCGCCGTCGAAGGGCTCCGCGTTGACCAGGGAGGGATCGTCCACCACGGCGTCGTTGATCGCGACGACCGTGCCGGCGACGGGCGCGTAGAGCTCGCCGACCGACTTCGTCGACTCGATCTCGCCCACGACGGAGCCGGCGGCGATCTCGGTGCCGACCGCCGGGAGCTCGACGAAAACCACGTCACCCAGCTTCTCTGCCGCGTAGTCGGTGATGCCGACGGTCACCGTGGTGCCGTCCGCGGCGATCCACTCGTGCTCCTCGGTGTAGCTGAGCGTGTTGAGGTCGGTCATTTGGTCCTCCGGTAGAAAGGCAGGGCGGTCACGGTCGCGGGGATCCTGGTCCCCCGCACATCAAGGAATACTGCGGTTCCCTCCGCAGCGGAAGACGGGGTCAGATAGGCCATCGCGATGGGGTGGCCGAGCGTGGGGCTGAGCGCACCGCTCGTGATCTCTCCGAGCACGGCCCCGTCCTCCGTCACGACCGAGTAGCCGGCGCGACCCGCGCGCCTGCCCTCGGCGACGAGCCCGACGAGCACGGGCGCGCCCTCGGGGGCGTCCACCGCGTCCTTGCCCACGAAGCGCTCCTTCGCGGTCACGACGACCCGACCGAGCCCCGCCTGGGACGGCTTGGTCTCCAGCCCGAGCTCGTGTCCGTACAGCGGCATGCCCGCCTCGAGTCGCAGGGTGTCGCGGGCGGCGAGCCCGGCGGGGACGAGGCCGAGCGGCGCGCCGGCCTCGAGCAGCCGGTCCCACAGCGCCGGGGCGGCGGACGTCGGGACGAGCAGCTCGAAGCCGTCCTCTCCGGTGTAGCCGGTGCGGGCGAGCAGCAGGGGCTCGCCGTCGAACGTCGCCGATGCCCACGCGTAGTACCTCTGCTCGGCCCACGGGATGCTGACGTCGGCGATTCCCGGCGTCGCGGCGAGGATCTCCTCGGCGCGGGGACCCTGCACGGCGATCAGCGCGTGGTCGTCGGAGACGTCGGCGACCTCGACCGCGAAGGACGCGGCGCGAACCGTCAGGGCTTCGCGCACATCGTCGCGATTGCCCGCGTTGGAGATGATGAGGTAGTCGTCCTCCTGCAGGCGATAGACGATGACGTCGTCGATGATGCCGCCGCTCTCGGCGAGGAGGAGGGAGTACTTGGCCTTTCCCACGGGGAGGGCCGACAGTCGCCCGGCGAGAGCCACGTCGAGGTACCCCCCGGCGTCGGAGCCCTTCACCGTGAACTCGGCCATGTGCGAGATGTCGAAGATGCCGGCCGCCTGACGCACGGCATGGTGCTCGGCCAGGTCGGAGGTGTAGCGGACGGGCATCTGCCAGCCGCCGAAATCGGTGAAGGACGCGCCGAGCGCCTCATGGCGGTCGCGCAGCGAGGTGAAGCGAGGGTCGGACATGGAGTTCTCCCCGGTCGTGGACGGGCGGAGCAGTGCGGACTGCCCCTCGGAACTCCCCCTCTGTCATGGGCCTGAGAGCTTCGCCCGGAGACTGGGCTTTCACCGTCGGCGGATCTCGCGCGTCGCTGGAGATCGCTTTTCAGAGTGGCCGGAACCGCGCGGTACGCGTACCTGAGAGATTGGCGGGGAGGCTTGCTCCTTCGGTGCCCGGCTGCATTCGCCGGGGCTCTCCCGCGTGGGTCATTCGGCCTGTCTTCAGTTGTGCGCTCAGTCTAGCGTGTGCCGCGCGCGCCACCCGGTCGGCATTCCGACGTCACCCGCCCGCGAGTTCGGCGCGCACCTCGTCGCGCAGACGACCGAGGTTCTCGGGCTCGGGAGCGGCGCCCAGCAGCGTCTTCGTGTACTCGTGCTGCGGATCGAGGATGACCGCGTCCGCAGGGCCGCGCTCGACCACGTCGCCCTTGTAGAGGACCATGATCTCGTCGCTGAAGTGGCGTGCGGTCGCGAGATCGTGCGTGATGTAGAGGACCCCGAGATCGTCTTCGCGCTGCAGGTCGGCGAGGAGGTTCAGCACGCCGAGCCGGATGCTGACGTCGAGCATCGACACCGGCTCGTCGGCGACGATGAAGCGGGCGCCGGGCGCGAGCGCGCGCGCGATCGCGACGCGCTGGCGCTGACCGCCCGAGAGCTCGTGCGGTCGACGCTCGGCGAAGCTCTCAGCGGGCGACAGGCGCACGCGCTCGAGGAGCTCGAGCGCGCGGGCCCGCACCTCCGCGCCCGAGAGCTGCGGATGGTGCAGCCGGATCGGCCTCTCGAGGTGGTGGAGGATCGTGTGGAAGGGATTCAGGGAGGCGAACGGGTCCTGGAAGACCATCTGCACCTGCGAGCGATAGCGTTCCACCGCTCGGGAGCGCGAGCCGGTGATCTGGCCGTCGAGCAGGATCCCTCCGCTCGTCGGGGTCTCCAGCTTCATCAGCATCCGCGCGATGGTGGACTTGCCGGACCCCGACTCGCCCACGAGCGCGATCGTCCGGCCGGCCTCCAGAGTGAAGGAGACGTCCTTCACCGCGTGGAGGACGGAGGTCTTGAGGCCGGAGCGCAGCGTGAAGTCCTTCACCAGGTTGCGCGCTTCGAGAGTCGGGGCGTTCATCGGACCTCCTGCTGTCCTGCCGTGGCGCCGGTGCGGACGAAGTCGCCCCGCTCGCCCGTGAGGCTCGGGAAGCTGGAGAGCAGCTTCTTGGTGTACTCGTGCTGAGGCGTCCGGTAGATCTGCTCCGCCGTGCCCTGCTCGACGATCTGTCCCTGCAGCATCACGGCGATCCGATCGCTGATCTCGATGAGCATCGGGAGGTCGTGCGTGATGAAGATCACCGCGAAGCCGAGCCTCTCCCGGAGCCGCATGATCTCCCGGATGATGCCGCGCTGCACGACGACGTCGAGCGCCGTCGTGGGCTCGTCCATGATCATGACCTGCGGGTCGAGGGCGAGGGCCATCGCGATCATCATGCGCTGACGCATGCCGCCCGACAGCTCGTGCGGGAAGCTGCTCAGTCGCGACGGGTCGACGCCGACGAGGGTGAGCAGCTCTTCCGCGCGGGCCTGCTTGTCACGCTTCGACATGCCCGGACGATGGGTGTCGAAGATGTCGAAGATCTGCGCCTTCACGCTGATCACCGGGTTCAGCGAGTTCATCGCACCCTGGAAGACCATGGAGATCTTGTCCCAGCGGAACGCCCGCAGTCCCTCGCCGTCGAGCGAGACGACGTCGATGTCCACGCCCGAGCGATCGTGGAACACGATCTCTCCGGCGGTCATCAGAGCCGGCGCCTTCAGGAGCCTGTTCATCCCGTATGCGAGCGTGGTCTTGCCGCATCCGGACTCTCCGGCGAGCCCGAGGATCTCGCCGCGGTGAAGGGTCAGCGACACGTCTCGGACCGCCTTCACGGGCGGGTCGACCTCGTACTCGATGGACACGTTCCGCGCGGTCAGCACGGCCTCCGGAGCGCTCACGCCGCGACCCCCTTCGTCTTCGCCGCCTTGCGCACGCGCCGAGCCGCGTCTGGCGCGTTGCGCAGCTTGGGATTGATGACCTCGTCGATCGCGAAGTTGATGAGAGCGAGCCCGGCGCCGAGCACCGCGATCATGACTCCCGGCGGCACGAACCACCACCAGGCGCCGCGGCCGAGCGCCTGCCCCGACTGCGCGTCGTTGAGGATCGTCCCCCACGTGATCGACGAGTTCGGACCGAGGCCGAGATACGACAGCCCTGCCTCGCCCAGGATCGCGAAGATGATGGCGAAGAGGAACTGCGCGGTGAGGAGAGGCAGCAGGTTGGGCATGATCTCGACGAGGATGACGCGGAACGAGCGCTCCCCGGCCACCTTGGATGCGTAGACGTAGTCGCGCGTGCGGAGCGATCGGGTCTGCAGGCGCAGGACGTACGCGGCACCCGCCCACGAGGTGATGCCGAGCACGAACGCGACCAGCTGCCAGCTGCGCTGCGGCACGAACGACGCGATGACCATCACGAGCGGCAGTCCGGGGATCACGATCATCACGTTCGTGAGCAGCGCGAGCACGTCCTCGCGCCACCCGCCGAGATAGCCGGCCAGCACTCCGAACAGCAGGGACAGCACGATGGCGATCCCGCCGGCGACGACGCCGACGAGGAGGGAGCCCTGCGCGCCGATCGCCAACTGGGCGAACATGTCGTTGCCGAGCTTGGTGGTGCCGAGCCAGTGCTCGGCGGACGGCGGCTGCAGCGCGGCGTTGTCGGTGCTCCGCGGGTTCTGCGAGAAGATCGGCGCGATGATCGCGAACAGGACGATCGCGAGGACGAGCGTCGCGCCGATGATGAACTTCGACGACGAGGTCGGGAGGATGCGGCGGCGGCGTCCCCGCTGCGTCGCGAGCGAGACCGTGCTCGCGGGCTGGGTCATGGGCTGATCTCTGGTGATCAGCAGCGTGTTGTCGGTGTCAGACATTCTGGCGAGCCCTCGGGTCGATGAAGCCATAGACGAGGTCCATGAAGAAGTTGGCGGCGAGCACCGTGATCGTGATGACGAGGAAGAGTCCCTGCATCAGCGCGTAGTCGTTGTTCGTGACGGCCTGGAACATCAGCTTGCCGATGCCCGGATACGTGAAGACCTGCTCCATCACGATCGATCCGGCCACGACGAAGCCGAGCGTGATCGAGAACCCCGCGATCGAGGGGATCGCCGCGTTGCGTGCCGCGTACGTCGTCATGATGCGCCGGGGACGCAGTCCCTTCGCCTCGGCGGTGAGGACGTAGTCCTCTGCCATCGTCTGCACCATCATGTTCCGCATGCCGAACATCCAGCCGCCGACCGACGAGATGACGATCGTGAGCGCGGGGAGCACGGCATGCGACAGCGCGTTCGAGAAGAACGCCCAGGTCGGTTCCGGTCCGTCGGGGAAGTCGAACACGTCGTAGCCGCCGAAGATCGGGAACCAGCCGAGCCCCACGGCGAAGACGGAGACGAGCAGCAGAGCCATCCAGAAGTACGGGATGGACTGGAGGACCGTCGTGGCAGGGATGAGGTGATCGACCCAGGTCCCCCGCTTCCATCCTGCCCAGGCGCCGAGCACGACGCCGAGGATGAACGAGAGCACGGTCACCGTCCCGACGAGGACGAGCGTCCAGGGCAGCGCTCCGGCTATCAGCTCGCTGACCGGGGTCGGGAACTTGGTCACCGAGACGCCGAGGTCGCCCTGGAGCATGCGACCCCAGTAGGCGATGTACTGCTCCCAGAGGGACGAGTCATCGCCGCCGAGAAGCAGCTTGATGTTGCGGATCGTGGTCTCGGAGACCTCGCCGCCCGCTCGCTGCATCTTGGCGATCATGATGTCCGCCGGGTTCCCCGGCATGAGCCGGGGAAGCAGGAAGTTGAGTGAGATCGCGGCCCACAGCGTGAACGCGTAGAACCCGATTCTCCGTGCATAGAATTTCATGTCACTGACCGTGCTTCCTGCTCCCCCGACTCCTCTTCGACTACTTCGCCGGCTGCAGCTGCGTCAGGACGTAGCCCGCCGCGATCGCACCCCAGGACGGCGGGAAGGCGTAGAGGTCGTCCTCCGTCGGCCACCCCGTGAAGTCCTGCGTGTTGTAGAACGTCTGGGTGGCGTTGATCACGAGCGGGATATACGGCAGGTCGCGGACGATCTCGGTCTGGATCGTGCCGTAGAGCGCCTGCTTCTCCGCCTCGTCATCGGTGCTGATCGCCGACTGGATGGCCTGGTCGACGACCGGGTTGCTGTATCGGCTGAAGTTCCAGCGGCCGGCCGGGACCTCGGAGCCCACCGGGCTGGTCGACTCGACGGCCGTGCCGCCGAACCAGTCACGGTAGATCTGGAACGGGTCGGCGACCGACGTGCCGACGACGCCGCCGACGATGAGCTGGAAGTCGCCTCCCTGGCGGGCGTCCGAGAACTCCTGCCACTGCACGGTCGACGCCGTGATCTTGATGCCGGCGGCCTCGGCCTGCTCGGCGATCAGCTTGGCCGCGTCGTTGTAGTCGGTCCAGCCGTCGACGGAGATGAGGCTCAGCTCGAGCGTCGCGCCGTCCTTGGCGTAGAAGCCGTCGCCGCCCTTGACGTAGCCGGCGGCCTCGAGGATGGACGACGCCTCGGCGGCATCCGCCTTCTGCGGGCTGACCTCGTTCGCGGAGTCGGCGACCCACTTCTCGTCGCGCGGAAGCAGCGCGAACGTCGGCGAGATGTCGCCGGTCAGCCCCACGAACGCCTTGTCCTTGATCGCGGTGCGGTCGATCGCGACGTTGAGCGCCTGCCGGACGGCGACGTCCGTCTGCGGCCCGGTGCAGCCGAGATCGACGTTCGCGCAGGTGTAGAGCACCGTGGGGTCCTGCGGCGTGTTGATCCAGTCGATCTTGCCGTTGCCGGTGACGTCGTCCGGGTTCGGGATGAACATGCCGGTCCAGTCGAGCTCGCCGGCGGCCAGCAGGTCCTGCGCGGTCTGATTGTTGTCGACGGCGATGTACTGGACCTTCTTCACCCCGAGTTCGTCCGCGTCGCGGAAGTTCTCGTTCGCGACGAGCGTGTAGGACTCGCTCGTGGTCTTGTCGACGACGTACGGACCGGAGCCGACCGGCTCCTCGTTGGCGAAGTTCGCGAAATCGGAGACCTCCGACCAGATGTGCTCGGGAAGGATGTACGTCGAGCCGAGACGCTGGAACTCGGTGGTGTATTGCGCGCTGGCATAGGTGAGGACGACCGTGGTGTCGTCGGTCGCCTCGGCCGAGACGAGTCCGTTGCCCTCGGGGTTGTTGGCCTCGTAGGAGAAGGAGAAGGCGACGTCGGCGGCCGTGAGCGGCTCCCCGTCGCTCCACTTCAGGTCGGGCTTGATCGTGACCGTGATCGCCGTGCCGTCCTCGTTGTACTCGTACGAATCGCCGATCAGCCCGACCGGTTCGGAGTCCGCCGTCTTGTTGAAGAAGAACAGCGGCTCGTAGATCGGGCCGAGCGCGCCGTGGAGCACGGTCGGCGCGAAGGGGTTGTAGTTGGCCGTGATCGGGGTCTGGCTGCCGGCCCAGACGCGGAGGGCGCGGTCTCCGTCGCCGCTCCCCTCGTCTCCGCCGCCGGCGCCACATGCCGTCAGGCCCAGGGCGAGGACAGAGGCCCCCGCCACAGCGGTGAGCGCGATCGTGCGCCTTCCGTTACGGATCATTTCTGT
The DNA here is from genome assembly GCF_001650405.1 of Microbacterium sp. H83. GTDB lineage: Bacteria > Actinomycetota > Actinomycetes > Actinomycetales > Microbacteriaceae > Microbacterium. Next base: position 38,624 of record NZ_LWCU01000054.1, read on the forward strand.
ATTTCCTCTCGGTGCTGCACTGCAGGAGGGATTTCTCCGGATGGAGCGGGCTCCGGACGGGAGCTCGGGCAGATCCCGCGAAGGGATTTGTTAGGACAGTAACCTAACAAATAGCCACCAGGGCGACAAGAGTTCAGAACATCGGCATATAACGTTTCGGACTCAGAGTCGTCGACGTCATCCACGTGCACTAATGGTCACAATGACACTAAGATCGTGTGCGGAGGTTAAGGTTCATATGACTCAAACCAGCATCGACGTGGCCGTCTCCACCGTCATCCTCACGCTCCGGCGTGGCGACGAGGGCGCCGCCGTGCTGTCGCTCCCGCTCGTCCTCCGCACTCGCGAGCCCTTCGCCGGTCAGTGGGCGCTGCCCGGCGGATGGCTGACCGCGACGGAGTCCCCGGTGGACGCCGCTGCCCGGACCCTGGGCGAGACGACCGGCCTCTCGCCGAGCTACCTCGAGCAGCTCTACGCCTTCGGAGCCGTGGACCGCTCCCCCACCCGCGTCGTCTCGATCGTCTACTGGGCGCTTCTGAGGCAGGACGACGTCGACGCCCAGAGCGCGGCGCATCGAGCATCCGGACACGCCCCTGAGAACGTGCGCTGGTTCGACGTGGCCGACCTTCCGCCTCTCGCCTTCGATCACACGAAGATCGTCGACTACGCCCTCTGGCGCCTGCGCAACAAGGTCGGCTACAGCCGCGTCGCGCACGGTTTCCTGCCCGCGGAGTTCACCCTGTCCGATCTCCGGGAGGCGTACGAGGCGATCCTCGACCGCCATCTGGATCCCGCGAACTTCCGTCGCCAGGTGGAGGCGACCGGCACGCTCGTCGCGACAGAGGGATTCCGCACCGGGAGCCACCGCCCCGCCCGCCTGTACCGTCTCGACACCGCTGTGGAGCTGGCCGATCACGGCCCGCTGGGATCCGAAGAAACGAGCACCCGATGAGCATCACCGTCGTACCGACACCGACCGTGCCGACGTCGATCGACGCCTCCGTCGACCACGCCATCCGATCCATCGTCTCCGGTGCGTCGACCGACGCGACCTGCACGACGGACCTCGCCGCCGGCCCGTGGGACTTCGACATCCGACCGGGATACGGGCCCGGATCGTCGATGGGAGACGTGATCCCGACCGGCGCACCCCGACAGGGCGAGCTTCCCTTGGCGTACCGCGAGGCGAGCGAGGAGGAGCTGGACGAGCGCATCCGCGCGGCCAAGCGGACGCTGGGCGATCGGGCCGTGATCCTCGGACACTTCTACCAGCGCGAGGAGGTCGTGCGGCACGCCGACTACGTGGGCGACTCCTTCCAGCTCGCCACCGCGGCGAAGGGGCGCCCGGATGCCGAGGCGATCGTCTTCTGCGGCGTGCACTTCATGGCGGAGACGGCCGATCTGCTCTCCGGGCCGGACCAGGCCGTCATCCTCCCGAATCTCGCCGCCGGCTGCTCGATGGCGGACATGGCCGACATCGACCAGGTCGAGGACTGCTGGGAGCAGCTCGCGGATGTCCTCGGGGACCTCGACACCCCGGACGAGTCCGGTCGGGTGCCCGTCGTGCCGGTCACCTACATGAACTCCTCCGCCGCCATCAAGGGGTTCGTCGGACGGCACGGCGGGATCGTCTGCACATCGTCGAACGCGATGACGGTCCTCGAGTGGGCGTTCGAGCGCGGACGGCGCGTGCTGTTCTTCCCCGACCAGCACCTGGGACGCAACACCGCCAAGGCGATGGGCGTGCCGCTCTCGCAGATGCCGATGTGGAACCCGCGCCGACCGCTCGGCGGCTCGACGGCATCCGAGCTCCTGGATTCCCGAGTGATCCTCTGGCACGGCTTCTGCTCGGTGCATCGCCGTTTCTCCGTCGCCCAGATCGATCAGGCGCGTGCCGAGCACCCCGGCGTCCGGGTCATCGTGCACCCGGAGTGCCCTATGGAGGTGGTGGACGCCGCGGACGAGGCCGGCTCCACCGACTACATCCGCCGTGCGATCGCCGCAGCGACCGAGCCCACGACCTTCGCGATCGGCACCGAGATCAACCTGGTACGGCGGCTCGCCGCTCAGTTCCCGCAACACCGCATCTTCTGCCTCGACCCCGTGGTGTGCCCCTGCTCGACCATGTACCGCATCCATCCCGGATACCTCGCGTGGGTCCTGGAGGAGCTGGTCGCCGGACGCACTCCGAATCGGATCACGGTGTCGGCCGATGTCGCGGATCCCGCTCGGATCGCGCTCGAGCGGATGCTGGCGGCGAGGCCTCCCCTGGCGGCGAGCGCGCGATGAACGTGGTGGTGGTGGGCTCCGGGATCGCGGGTCTGACCGCCGCGCTGCACGCGAGGGCGGCCGGCCACGCCGTCACGCTCGTCACGAAGGGTGCGCTCGGCGACGGCTGCACGCGGCTCGCCCAGGGCGGCGTCGCGGGGGCGTACGGCGCCGACGACTCCGCGGATCTCCATGCGGCGGACACGCTCGCCGCCGGCGGCGGGCTCTCGGACCCGACCGCGGTCGCGGTGCTCGTGGGCGACGCGTCAGCCCGGATCGCGGAGCTCGTCGCGCGGGGCGTCGCTTTCGACCGCACTCCGGACGGCGCGCTCCTGCGAGGCCGCGAAGCCGCGCATTCGCGTGCGCGCATCGCGCACGCCGGCGGCGATGCGACCGGCGCGGCCATCGCCCGGAGCCTCACCGCGGCGGTGCGCGCCGCCGACATCGTGGTGGTCGAGGGCGCGTTCCTCGTCGACCTGGTGGTGGATGACCACGCCGTGCGCGGCATCCGTCTTCTCGTCGACCGCGCGGTCACGGACATCGCCGCCGACGCCGTCGTGCTGGCCACCGGTGGCGCGGGGCAGCTGTACGCGCGGACGACGAATCCGCGCGGCGCGACGGGCGACGGCATCGCGGCCGCCCTCCGCGCCGGAGCGGCGGCGGCGGATCTCGAGTTCGTGCAGTTCCATCCCACCGTCCTCGACGACGGATCGGGCTTCCTCGTCTCGGAGGCCGTACGAGGAGAAGGGGCGGTCCTGATCGATGCCGACGGCCGTCGATTCGCGTTCGACACTCATCCCGACGGCGAGCTCGCGCCGCGAGACGTCGTGGCCCGCGCGATCGCCCGGCAGGCGGCGGCGCAGTCCTCCCCCGTCCGGCTGGATGCGACCGCGATCGGCGCCGAGGCGCTCGCGCGGCGCTTTCCGACGATCGATCGGATGACGCGCGAGCGCGGCTTCGACTGGTCGGCGGATCCGATCCCGGTGACCCCCGCCGCGCACTACCTGATGGGCGGCGTGGCGACCGATCTCGACGGGCGCACCTCGGTGCCCGGTCTCTTCGCGGTGGGCGAGGTCGCCTGCACCGGCACGCACGGCGCGAACCGGCTCGCCTCGAACTCACTGCTCGAGGGCGCGGTGTTCGGCGTCCGTGCGGCTGCGGCGCTCGGCGCTCCCTGGCCGTCCGGGCCCGACGCGACTCTCCTCCGCGCGTCCACGCCGAGCGGCGTCAGCGCCGGTCCCGTCGGCATGTCGGTTCCGGAGCCTCGCGCGTCCGTGCCCTTCGATCGCGGCGACGTGCAGCGGCTGATGTGGGAGCACGTCGGCCTGCTGCGATCAGACGCCGGGCTCCGGCATGCCGTCGAGACCCTCCGCGCCTGGAGCGCCGCATCCCGTCCGCCGCGGTCCGTCGCCGAGCATGAGGACGCCAACCTGCTGCTGCTCGCCCGAGCGACCGCATCCGCCGCACTCGCCCGCACCGACTCCGTCGGATCACACCAGCGCGACACCGTCGCCGCCCCCGTCCTGGAGACCGCCTGATGCTCACCCCCGCCCACATCACCCGCGTCGTCGGAGCGGCTCTCGAGGAGGACGCGCCCTGGGGCGACCTCACCAGCACCGCGCTGCTGCCCGAGGACGTGCGTGCGACCGCCGACCTCGTCGCCCGGGAGTCCGGCGTCTTCAGCGGCGGAGACGTGTTCTCCACCGCCTTCCGGCTCACCGATCCCGCCATCGTCGTGGACCTCCACGTCGGCGACGGCGACGAGTTCGGCCCCGGCGACGTCCTCGCCTCGGTCGCAGGCGCGGCGCGAGGCGTCCTGACCGCCGAGCGGGTGGCGCTGAACTTCACGCAGCGCATGAGCGGGATCGCGACCCTGACCGCGGCGTACGTCCGCGCGACCCGGGGGTCGAGGGCCCGCATCGTCGACACCCGGAAGACGACGCCGGGCCTCCGGGCGTTCGAGAGGCATGCGGTGCGATCCGGAGGCGGCCACAACCATCGCTTCTCCCTCTCCGATGCGGTCATGGCGAAGGACAATCACCTCGCCGTGCTGCAGGGCTCGGGGTCCGATCTCGCCTCCGCGCTCCGCGATGCCCTGGCCCGGCTGCCGCACACGACGCATGTCGTCGTGGAGGTGGATCGTCTCGACCAGATCCCCGCGGTGCTCGACGGCGGAGCGCACACGGTGCTCCTCGACAACTTCACGCTCGACGACCTCCGCGCGGGTGTCGCGATGGTCGCCGGCCGAGCGCAGGTGGAGGCGTCGGGAGGCGTGACCCTCGAGACCGTGGGCGGGATCGCCGCGACAGGGGTCGACGTGATCTCGGTCGGCGCGCTCACCCATTCCGCGCCTGCGCTCGACCTCGGCCTGGACGTCCGGATCGGCTGACGGGTGCTGTACCTCGATCATGCGGCGACCGGTCCGGTGCGGGCCGAGGTGTGGGAGGCGATGCGACCGTACATCGCTGACGTCTTCGGCAACCCCTCGAGCCACCACGGAGTCGGGGAGACCGCGGCGAGCGCACTCGAGGACGCGCGCGCCCGGGTCGCCGCCGTCCTGGGGATGCGCACCGGCGATGTCGTGTTCACGGGCGGCGGGACCGAGGCCAACAACCTCGCCGTCAAGGGGATCGTCCTCGCGCGGCTGCACGAGGGACGCCGCCACCTCGTGGTGTCGCCTATCGAACACGAGTCGATACTCGGGTCGGCCGGGTACCTCGAACGGTTCCACGGCGTGACGGTGACCGCTGTCGAGGTCGACGGCGCCGGGCGGATCACGCCCGCCGCGCTGCAGGCCGCGCTCCGCGAGGACACGGCCCTCGTCGCACTCGGTCACGCCAACAACGAGATCGGCACGATCCAGGACATCCCGTCGCTGGCGGCGGCGACCCACGACGCGGGGGCGCTGCTCCACGTCGACGCGGTGCAGTCGGCGGGCTGGCTGGCGCTGACCGGCCTGGGAGCGGATGCGATCGCGATCGCCGGTCACAAGCTCGGCACGCCCAAGGGGATCGGCGCGCTCGCCGTGCGCGGTCGCGTCCCCCTCGAGCCGCTGCTGCACGGCGGCGGCCAGGAGCGCGGTCGGCGGTCCGGCACCGAGAACGTCGCGGGGGCCGTCGCCCTGGCCACGGCGCTCGAGCTCGCCGAGGCCGAGCGGGACGCGAACGGCGCCGCGGTCGCCGCCCTCTCGTCCCGTTTCATCGCGGCCGTCCTCGACAGCGTGCCCGAAGCTGCTCTCACCGGAGATCCCTTGTCACGCCTCCCCGGCACAGTGAGCTTCACGTTCGCCGGGGTGAGCGGCGAGGCCGTGCTGCTCGAGCTCGAGCGGCGCGGAGTGATCTCGTCCAGCGGCTCGGCCTGCGCCGCCGGCAGCGACGAGCCCTCGCACGTGCTGCTCGCCTGCGGCGTGGCGCCGGTCGTGGCCCAGACCTCGGTGCGCTTCTCGTTCGGACGCGTGCCGCTGCCCGACAGTGCTGCGGCGACGCTGGCCGCACTCGTCGCCGCGTCTGTGCGCGCGGTCGCGGGCCCGTGACCATCCCGGGCGTGAGCTCCGCACCCGCGCGGGCCGCCGCCTCTAGACTCGCCTGGTGACCGCTCCCGCCCCGATCGTGACCATGATCGTCCCCGGCCGGGACATCGGCGCCTTCGCCCCCGCGGCCCTCGACTCGCTGCGCGCACAGACCGAGGGGCGATGGGCGGCCATCCTCGTGGACGACGGGTCCACCGACGACACCGGCGCGATCTTCGCCGACGCCGCCGCCGCGGACACGCGATTCCGAGTGGTGGATCACGAGGCGTCCCGGGGCCTCGGCGCCGCCCGCAATGCGGCGCTCGACCTCGTGGACACCCCGCTCGTGGGCTTCCTGGACGGAGACGACGAGCTCACCCCGACCGCGCTCGAGCGCCTGACCCGCACTCTCCGCGAGACGGGCAGCGATTTCGTCGCGGGAGCGTACGTGCGCTCGCGCTTCGACGGCACCCGGTACGTCGCCGGACGCGTGCAGCCCTGGGTCGCCGCCGCCACCTCGCCCGAACGGCGAGCGACCACCATCCTCGATCACCCGCGCGCGAGCGCCAACATCGTCGCCTGGTCGAAGGTCAGCCGCACCGAGCTCTGGGCGGATCTCCGCTTCCCCGAGGGCGTCGCCTACGAGGACCAGATCGTCGCGCAGACGATGTACACCCGGGCACGGGCCTTCGACGTCATCCCCGACACGGTCGTGGAGTGGCGGCTCCGTGCGGACGGCACGTCGATCACCCAGGGCCGCGGTCGCCTGCCCGTGCTTCGCGAGTACCTCGCCGCGTTGCGCGGCGGCATCCGCGTGCTGCGCGAAGCCGGGGCGCACGCGGCCGTGACCGCCCGTCTCGAACTCATCATCACGATGGACGTCCCCCCGCTCGTCGAGATCGGGCTGACGCACCCCGACCCCGACTACGCGGCCGAGGTGTCGCTCTTCGTGGACGAGCTGCGTGCGCTCCCCGAGTACGCCGATGCGCGGCCCGACCCCTCCCTCACCGCCGCACTGGGCTGGTGACGTCACCGACAGGAGACCCATGACCGGCTACCTCGACGATCTCTTCTCGCTCAGCGGCCGCACGGCGGTCGTCACGGGCGGGAGCTCGGGGATCGGCCGCGGCATCGCGACCGCCCTGGCGCGCGCGGGCGCCGCGACCGTCATCGTCGCCCGAGGAGCCGAGCGCATCGCCGACACGGTCGCGGAGCTCCAGGACCTCGGCTGCACGGCAGCGGGGGTGGCGGGAGACCTCGGCACCCGCTCGGGGATCCGGGCCGTCGGCGAGGCGGCGACCGAGCCGTTCGGCGAGCCGGACATCCTGGTGAACTCCGCGGGGATCAACATCCGCCCTCCCTTCGCCGAGATCACGGAGGAGGACTGGGACGCGACGATGACCGTCAATGCCCTCGCGCCCTTCCTGCTCGGCCAGCGCTACGCGACGGGCATGGCGGAGCGCGGGTACGGACGGCTGATCCACATCAGCTCGCAGCAGGCGCACCGGGCATTCGTGGGCAGCGGGATCTACGGCGCCTCCAAGGGCGCCGTCGAATCGCTCATGCGATCCGAGGCCGAGGCCTGGGGCGGCACAGGCATCACGAGCAATGCCCTCGTGCCTGGTTTCGTGCTGACCCCGCTGAACGCGAGGCTCCAGGAGGACCCCGGTCGGATCGCCGCCCTCGCCGCGCGCACCATGATGGGGCGCAACGGGCTTCCGGCCGACTTCGCGGCCGCCGCGGTGTTCCTCGCCGCGCCGGGCTCGGCGTACGTGACCGGGCAGTCGCTCTTCGTCGACGGCGGTCTGTCGGTGCACTGAGGAGTACGGATGCCGAGGCGGCGTCCTGTCGTCTCAGCTGCCGGCGGGGTACACCCGGTCGTCCGCACGCTGCTCGCCGAGCAGAGGGACAGCCGCGGTCAGCGCGGCCACGGCGTCCTCGCCGGCGGAGTCCCGCGGCGCGCGATCGGCACGGCGATCCGCGAGCGCCGCGCCGACACCTCCGGTGACGGCCTCTTCGATGACCGCCTCCGTGTCCAGCACGCGCGATGCGGCGACCTGCTGAGCGGCGAGCTCGGCATACAGACCGTCGAGCGCGAGCAGCTCGGCGTGCGTGCCCGATTCCACGATCTGCCCGGCCTCGAGGACGTGGATGACGTCGGCCCCCATCACCGTCGACAGCCGGTGCGCGATCGTGAGCGTCGTGCGCCCCTTCGCCGCCTCGTCCAGCGCCTCCTGCACGACGCGCTCCGACACCGTGTCGAGGGCCGAGGTCGCCTCGTCGAGCAGCAGCACGGGCGGGTCCTTGAGCAGCACGCGCGCGATGGCGATGCGCTGCTTCTCCCCTCCCGAGAGACGGTAGCCCCGCTCGCCGACGATCGTGTCGTAGCCGTCCTCGAACCCCGCGATGATGTGGTGGATGTTCGCGGCGGTGCACGCCGCGAACATCTCGGCCTCGGTCGCCTCGGGCTTGGCGTAGAGGAGGTTGTCGCGGATCGTGGCGTGGAACAGGTAGGTCTCCTGCGACACGATGCCCACCTGATCGATGATCGACTCCTGCGTGAGCGTGCGCACGTCCGCCCCCGCGAACAGCACCGCTCCCCCGTGCGCCTCGTACAGACGCGGTGCGAGATAGAGCACGGTCGTCTTGCCGGCGCCCGAGGGCCCGACGAACGCGACGTGCCGTCCGGGCTCGGCGACGAACGACACGCCCTGCAGCGTCGGACGGGCGTCCGGCGCGGCATCGGGATAGCGGAAGACGACGTCGCGGAACTCGATCCTGCCGCGCGGTCCCGGGGCCTCCGCGACGGTGATCGCCGTCGCGGAGTCGCGGATCTCGGGCACCAGGTCGAGGTACTCGAAGATCCGCGCGAAGAGCGCGGACGATGTCTGCAGGTCGAGCGAGACGCGCATGAGCCCCATGAGCGGCTGCAGCAGTCGCGCCTGCACCGTCGTGAAGGCCACCACGGTGCCCGCCGTGATCGCGCCGGTTCCGCCGGCGATGAGATATCCCGAGACGAGATAGATGACGGCGGGGACGCTGGCCATCAGGACCTGCACGACGGCGAAGAACCCCTGTCCGCTCATCGCCCTGCGGACCTGCAGCTTCACCTGGTTGCGGTTCTCCGCCTGATAGCGCTCGGACTCGGTGCGCTGTCGGTTGAACGCCTTCGACAGCAGCATCCCCGAGACGCTCAGGGTCTCCTGCGTGATCGACGTGAGCTCGGACAGGGACTCCTGCGTCTCTCCCGCGATCCGGGCGCGCACCTGCCCCACACGGCGCTGCACGACGATCAGGAACGGCATGAGCACGACCGCGATGAGAGTGAGCCGCCAGTCGATGAGGATCATGGCCACGAGCGACGCGATCACCGTGACGACGTTGCCGAGGATGCTGGTGACCGTGTTCGTGAGCACCCCGGACACGCCGCCGACGTCGTTCTGGAGACGCGACTGGATCACGCCGGTCTTGGTGCGGGTGAAGAACCCGAGCTCCATCGCCTGCAGGTGCTCGAAGAGCCGCACGCGCAGGTCGCCGGTCACGCTGTTCCCGACGGTCGAGGTGAGCCAGGTCTGCGCGACTCCGAGCGCGGCCGAGAAGAGGAACAGACCCACCATCGCCACGACGAGCTGGATCAGCAGCGTGATCTGCGGCCCGCCCCCGTCGACCGGGAACAGCGCGTCGTCGAAGATCCGCTGCACCAGGAGCGGTGGGACGACGGCGATGGCGGCGCCCACGATGACGAGGACACCGGTCCAGAGGATGCGCCAGCGGTACTGGCTGAACAGGGCGATCACACGTCCGCCGAGTCCGCTGATGCGGGGCGCCTCCGCGTTCATGCGGCGCTGTGCGTCCTCGTCCATCCCGCGGAAGCCGCCGCGGCCGCCCATGCCACCCATGCTCATCCCGCCAGCGTAGTCAGCCCCGCCGACACGACGGCCCGGATCCGACGAGCCTGAGCGTCCGCTGAGAGCGGATTCCTGGGGATCCGGAATGAAATGTCCGACCCCGCCGTTACGCTGAATGGTTCCCGCGCACGTGCGCACCTCTCCCTTCCCTCAGTGCCCAGGAGGCCGCATGTCCGCCGTCGACACCGGATCGATCACCACGCCGCCGCCCGCCGCGAACGGAGAGATCTCGCGCAGCGACATGCGGGTGATCTGGCTCCTCCTCGTCGCCGCCTTCGTCGCGATCCTCAACGAGACCACGATGGGCATCGCGATCCCGCACCTGAACGAGGACCTCGGCATCCCGCCGGAGCTCGGTCAGTGGCTGACGAGCGCCTTCATGCTCACGATGGCGGTGGTGATCCCGACCACCGGCTTCATCCTGCAGCGGTTCACGACGCGCCAGGTGTTCATCGCGGCGATGATCTCCTTCTCCCTGGGGACGCTCGTCGCCCTCGTGGCGCCCGGCTTCGCCGTGCTCCTAGTCGGACGCGTCATCCAGGCCGCCGGCACCGGCATCATGATGCCGCTGCTGATGACGACGATCATGAACGTCGTGCCGCCGCAGTCCCGCGGGCGCATGATGGGTCGCGTCGGTCTCGTCATCTCCCTCGCCCCCGCGATCGGCCCCACGCTGGCCGGCGCAGTGCTCGAGACGCTCAACTGGCGAGCGCTCTTCGCGATCGTCCTGCCCATCGCGATCGTCTCGCTCCTCATGGGCGCGAAGTGGATGACGAACCTGGGCGAGACCCGCAGGGTCCCCCTCGACGTGCTCTCGATCCCGCTCGCCGCCCTCGGGTTCGGCGGCATCGTCTTCGGACTCAGCCAGTTCGGCGGCCACGGCGGCTCGGGCGAGACGGCGGGCATCGTCTCTCTGGTCGTCGGCGCCGCGTCGCTGGCGCTTTTCGTGTGGCGCCAGCTCGTGCTGCAGCGCGTCGACGACGCGCTCCTCGACCTCCGCGTGTTCCGCTCCACGAACTTCACGCTCTCCGTCATCATCATGACGATCCTGGCGCTGTCGATGTTCGGAACCCTCACCCTGCTGCCGCAGTACCTGCAGAACGTCGCCGGTCTCAACGCGCTCGAGTCGGGTCTGATCCTGCTCCCCGGCTCGGTGCTGATGGGTCTGCTCGGTCCGGTCATGGGCCGCGTGTACGACGCTCGGGGCACGCGCCCGCTGCTGATCCCCGGCACCGTCCTCGTGTCGGCCTCGCTCTTCTTCTACTCGACGGTCGGCGAGCACACGGTCTGGTGGGTCCTCATCATCGTCCAGGCGGCCATGTCCGTCGGGCTCGCGATGTCCTTCACGCCGCTGTTCTCGGCGTCGCTCGGCTCGCTGCAGCGCTCGCTCTACTCCCACGGCTCGGCCGTGCTGAACACGCTGCAGCAGGTCGGCGGCGCGGCCGGCGTCGCGGTGCTGACGGTCACCTACTCCGCCATCCTGCACGCGGGTGAGGACGAAGGGCTGTCGACGGCCGTCGCCGGAGCGCCGGGCGCGCGGATGGCGTTCTTGATCGCGGCGATCATCTCGCTCGCGGCCGTCGCGCTGAGCGCCTTCGTCAGCAAACCGGCCGACGACGTGGCGGGAGGCATGCCCGCCGGTCACTGACCGGCGGCCGCCGACGGGCGATGGGGCACGGGGCGAGCCGCTCTGCGGCCCGGTGCCGACGACTACGGCGTCTTGGGCGCCGGGATGTGGCACACGCCGCCGCTGCAGTAGCCGGCCGCGCTGTCGTCGAGCAGGTTCGATGCACCCGGGAGCGGCTCGAGCACCGAGGGTGCGACGTGCTCCGAGGGGACCTGTGTCGTGGACATCCTTCGATGGTACGCCTGATGACGGGCAGTGGCGTCGGCGGGGGCTTCCGCACGCCCTGACCGCGGCGTAGGGTCGCCTGATGCGCGGCGGCGCACGCCGAGCGCGGCCGCACCGGCGGGCATGCGAAGGAGCAGCCATGATCATCAGCACCCCTGATCTCTCCACCGCAGACGGGCACGTCGCGGAGATGTTCGCCGAGGATGTCGCCGAGGACGGCTTCGTGTTCGGCCACACGCGCGCGATGGCGGTCAACCCCGAGGCGCACGCCGCCTTCGAGGCGCTGATCCGGGCGATCATCCCCTCCCTCGGGGTGCGCGTGTACGAGGCCGCGACGCTCGGAGCGGCGCGCGCGATCGGGTCGCCGCATTGCCTGCTGGCTCACGGCAGGAAGTCGCTGCGCGCGGGAGTGCTGACGGAGGCGGGTCTGCGCGCCTTCGCCGAGGGCGACGACTCCGGGTTCAGCGAGGCGGAGCAGGCGGTGATCCGCTTCTCGACGCGCCTGTCGACGACACCGGCCCTGATGACGGACGAGGACGCGCAGGAGCTCAGGGACGCCGGGTTCAGCGACCGTCAGATCGTCGACATCGCTCTGGCCGCCGCCGCCCGCAACCACTTCAGCCGAGCGCTTCTCGCCCTCGCCGTGCCCGTCGACACTCTGCCCGGCCTCGATCGATCGCTCAGCACCGCGCTGATCGGCATTACCGGAACCGGGGCGGAGGCACAACGGCCAGCGGACCGATAGGCGCTCTCCCCTACCGTGGACGTGTGCTCAAGAGACTCCTGGCCCGTCTGTTCTGGCTCTTCAGTCGCTGGCGGCTGACGGCTGATGGCGTCCCCACCCGACCCACGATCCTGATCGGCGCTCCGCACACCTCGAACTGGGACTTCGTCCTGATGCTCGCGATCGCCTGGCGGCTCGGGATCGAGGTGCACTGGCTCGGCAAGAGCAGCCTGTTCCGAGGCTGGCGAGGCCCCGTCATGCGCCGCCTCGGAGGCATCTCGGTGGACCGCTCCGACCCGGCACGGGTCGTGGGCGACGTGGTCGCTCACGTGCACGAGGGGCGCGTCTTCGGACTCGTGATCACACCCGACGGCACGCGCGGCGGCAACACCCACTGGAAGTCCGGCTTCTACCGCATCGCCAGGGAGACGGGAATGCCCGTGACCCTGGGGTTCGTCGATCGCACCACCATGACGACCGGCCTCGGGCCGACGCTCGACCTCAGCGGTGACGTCGGCGCCGATATGGACCGGATCCGGGCGTTCTATGCGGACAAGGCGGGTCTCCGCCCGGAACGGCGAACGGTCCCGCGCCTGCGCGAGGAGACCGACGGCTCCTCGGCCACCTGAGTCGAGCGGTCAGCCCTCCGCGGACTCCTCGTCCACCTGCGCCTCGGCATCGGCGCGAGCGTAGTCGAGGTCGGTCTGCGACAGCGTCTCCTGCATCCCGACGACGGCGCCCGTGAGCGAGCGGATCTCCTCTCGGGCCAGGTCACCCACATGCGGAGCATGCTCGAGCACGTCCACGCGCGCCGCGACGGACAGCTCCGGCCACCACTCGCGGATCGGCGGCAGAGTCATCGCCTCCCTCCCCCATGGGGGACCGCGGATCGGCGCTTCGTGCCGATGTGCTCACGCGCAACCGGCTGGACAGCGAGGAACCGCTCCCGGGAGACTTGCGTCATGACTCCGGAAGAACCTCCGCCCCTGCCGGTCGCGCACGACGATCGCGAGGACGGCCGTGACGAGACGCCCAACGAGCGCGCGGACCGCAACTGGGACGAGCTCCTCCAGGAGCTGCGGGTCATGCAGACGGGAACGCAGATCCTCACGGGATTCCTCCTCGCCGTGGCCTTCCAGCCTCGTTTCGAGGACATGGACGTGTTCCAACGGGATGTGTACGTGGTTCTGGTGGCCCTCGCGGCCCTTGCGACCATTCTCGCTCTCGCGCCGGTCGGGATGCACCGGGCGCTGTTCGGCCGACGTCGCAAGCCCGAGCTCGTGAAGGTCGCCACTCGGATCGTGAAGATCGATCTCGTGGTGATCGCCGCCCTCACCATCGGGGTGACCACCCTCATCATCGACTTCACCGTCGGCCGCACGGCCGGCGTGATCGCTCTCATCGCCTCCGTGGTGGCGGTCGGGCTGCTGTGGCTCCTGCTCCCGCGGATGATCCGCCGAGCGCTCAGCCGCCGCGATACCTGACCGCCACCGCGCGAGGAAGGATCAGCTGCCGGCGGGATTCCGGTTCTCCGCGCTGACCATCCAGGCGAACTGCTCGAGGCTCTCGATCACCGCGTGCAGGATGTCCGCGGACGTCGGGTCCTCGTCGTCGACCTCGTCGTGCACGCTGCGCATCGTGCCGACGACGGCATCCAGACGCGCGGTGATGAGATCGATCGTGTCGGTGGTCGAGACCTCGCCGGACGGGAAGGCCGGGAGCGTCGTGGTCTCCGCGATCGTGTCGGTGCGTCCGTCGGGGACGGCGTGCAGCGCGCGCATCCGCTCGGCGACCGTGTCGCTGAAGGTGCGAGCCGCGTCGATGATCTCATCGAGCTGGCGGTGGGTGTCGCGGAAGTTCCGTCCGACGACGTTCCAGTGGGCCTGCTTGCCCTGCAACGACAGCTCGACGAGATCGACGAGCACCGCCTGCAGATTGGCGGCGAGCGTCGGAGAGGCCGTGAAGCCCTTCTCCGCGTTCTGACGCCGTGTGGTCTTCGCGCCGCGCTTGGTCGGGGTCCCCGAGCTGGTCTTCTTCTCAGCGGTCGTCTTCTTGTTCTCAGCCATGTGGTGTGCCTCCTGACCGCGACGGTATCGACGCCGTGCCGACGGATCGAGGGGGTTGACACTGCTGAGTCCGAGGCTCGAAGGTGGCGTCCGGGAGGAACACGGATGACACAGGACGAGCACGGGCCGGAGGTCGTCATCGCACCGATCGGCGAGACGGATGCCGGCGAGGTGATGACACTGCAGCGGGCGGCTTTCGTATCGGAGGCCCAGATCTACGGCAGCGCCGACATGCCGCCGCTGACGCAGACTCTGACGGAGGTGGAGGCCGAGCTGCGGAATGGCAGCGGCCTCACCGCACGGATCGCCGGACGACTGGTCGGCGCGATCCGCTACGTGGAGGATGACGGGGTGCTCCTGATCGGACGCATCGCGATCGCGCCCGACATGCAGGGCGAGGGATTGGGTCGCACACTGCTCGACGCCGCGGAGAAGCAGTCGTCGGCTGACGTCGCCGAGCTCTTCACCGGCAGCCTCAGCGAGGCGAACATCCGACTGTACGAGGCCTGCGGCTATCGCGAGAGCCAGAGGATCCCCGAGGGAGACGGCACGGAGCAGGTCTTCCTGAGAAAGCCTCTGCGTCAGGTGGGAGACCCCTCCGAATAGGCGCGTCGGGTTGAAACCCCGAGCGCGGATGCGGAATCGTGGCCCGGACACGTCGCGACCGCCTCGTGTCCGCAACCGGAAGGAGAGTCTCGTGCTCACCCTCACCGATAACGCAACCGCCATCGTGAACACTCTCGTCAGTCGTCAGACCGACGCGTCCGACGCGGGCCTTCGCATCCATTCGACTCCGGCTCCGGGCCCCGACGGCGGCGCGCGCCTGGCCGTGCTGGTCACGCCCGACCCCGATCCCGCCGACCAGGTCGTCGAGGTGTCGGGCACGCGCCTGTTCCTCGATGAGACCGCGGCAGCCGCACTCGACGACAAGATCCTCGACGCCGGCGTGGACGACGAGGGAGCCGTGTCGTTCGCGGTGCTCCCGCAGGCCGTCTGACTCACGATCCACCGGATGCCGCGGCTCGTCGGAGCCGCGGCATCCGCGCGTCCAGCCGTCGTGCGTAGGCTGGTGGTGGACGCATGATCGCCGTGCGCCGAGAGAGGAACCTCCGCTCATGAAGGTCGCCCTGCTGCGCCGGTTCATCGTGCTCGCCGACACGCTGCACTTCCCGCGCGCCGCCGAGCAGCTCGAGATCCCGCTGGCGTCGCTCTACACGTCGCTCGACAAGCTCGAGGACGAGGTGGGGCACATCCTCATCAAGCGCGAGGGCACCCCGCGGCTCACGAGCGTCGGCGAGCTGTTCCTCGTCGAGGCGCGGGCCACGGTCGCCGCCGCTCCCCCTCCGGCGCCGAAGACCGCGCCTCCCGCCGGCGGCAAGGCGAAGGCATCCAAGGGCAAGGGCCGCGCGCCCATCGTCAAGGGGCAGCCGAAGCCCTACAAGAAGCGTCAGGGCCGCTGAGTCACCGCTCGGCGACGCGCCCGTCGACGACCTCCCAGCGGCGGTTCATCGACACGGCGTCGAGCATCCGACGGTCGTGGGTCACCAGCAGCAGAGTGCCGTCGTAGGACGCGAGAGCCTGTTCCAGCTGCTCGATCGCCGGGAGGTCGAGGTGGTTGGTCGGCTCGTCGAGCACGAGGAGGTTGACCCCTCGCGCCTGCAGCAGCGCCAGGGCCGCGCGCGTGCGCTCCCCCGGCGACAGGCCGCCGACGGGCCGGGTGACGTGGTCCGCTCTCAGCCCGAACTTCGCGAGCAGGGTCCGCACCTCCGCCGATGACATCTCGGGCACGAGCACCTCGAACGCGTCCGCCAGCGCCGCGTCGCCGGTGAGCAGCGACCGCGCCTGATCGATCTCGCCGATCTGCACGCTGCTGCCGAGACTCGCCGTCCCCTCCTCGACCTGCTGTCGACCGAGCAGCGCCCGCAGCAGCGTCGACTTGCCGGCACCGTTCGGCCCCGTTATCCCGATGCGATCGCCGGCGTCGACCTGCAGCGACAGGGGGCCGAGGGTGAACGCCCCCTGCCGCACGACCGCGGAGCTCAGCGTCGCGACGACCGAGCTCGATCGAGGCGCCGAGCCGATCGTGAACTCGAGCCGCCACTCCTTGCGCGGCTCCTCGACCTCCTCGAGGCGCGCGATGCGGCTCTCCATCTGCCGCACCTTCTGCGCCTGCTTCTCACTCGACTCCATCGACGCCTTGCGCTTGATCTTGTCGTTGTCCGGAGACTTCTTCATGGCGTTGCGCACGCCCTGGCTCGACCATTCGCGCTGGGTGCGCGCCCGGGCGACGAGGTCGGCCTTCTTGTCGGCGAACTCGTCGTACTTCTCGCGCAGGTGTCTCTTCACGACCGCCCGCTCCTCGAGGAACGCGTCGTATCCGCCGCCGTACAGCCTGTGGGTGTTCTGGGCGAGGTCGAGCTCCAGCACGCGCGTGACCGTCCTGGCGAGGAACTCCCGGTCGTGGCTGACGAGCACCACGCCCCCGCGGAGCCCGCGCACGAACGACTCCAGCCGATCGAGGCCGTCCAGGTCGAGATCATTGGTCGGCTCGTCGAGCAGCACGATGTCGAAGCGCGAGAGCAGAAGGGCTGCCACGCCGACACGCGCCGCCTGCCCGCCGGAGAGCCCGGTCATGAGCGAGTCCGCCGAGACGCCGCCGTCCGTCTGCAGACCGAGGTCGGCGAGCACGGCGGGGATGCGCTCTTCGAGATCCGCCGCGCCGCTCGCGAGCCAGCGGTCGAGCGCCCGGGAGTACGTGTCAGCGGGGTCCGTGCCGCCCGGCGCGAGCGACGGGTCCCCGAGGGCTGCTGCCGCGGCA
The DNA here is from genome assembly GCF_001650405.1 of Microbacterium sp. H83. GTDB lineage: Bacteria > Actinomycetota > Actinomycetes > Actinomycetales > Microbacteriaceae > Microbacterium. The sequence continues at coordinate 55,768 of NZ_LWCU01000054.1, forward strand.
TCCATCTCCCTCGTCGCCTCGGCGCACCCGGTCCGACGGCCGATGTACTGCGCGACCGTCTCCCCCTCGACGCGCTCGTGCTCCTGCGGGAGCCAGCCGATGAAGGCGTCGGAGGGAGCGAGGGCCACCGTACCGGCCGCGGGCGCGTCGACTCCGGCGAGGATCCGCAGCAGCGTCGACTTCCCCGCCCCGTTCGCACCGACGACGCCGATGACATCGCCCGGTGCGACGGTCACATCGACGTCGGCGAAGAGGATGCGGTGACCGTGGCCTCCGGCCAGGTGCTGAGCGACGAGGGTGGCGGTCATCAGACAATCCTCTCAGGCGCGACGCCTGTTCCGAGCGCCGTCGCGGCCGCTCCCCGGTCGGGTCAGTCCCAGTCCAGGTACTCCTCGATGATCACGCCGGTCTCGATCGGGTGATGCATCGGGAAGAGGTGGTCGCCGGCGATGGTCTTGATGCTGGCGCGATCCGGGATCGACGACCGGAGCGCCTCCGCCGTGGACGCCGGGGTGTCGATGTCCTCCGTGCCCTGGACGATCAGGACGGGGATCGCCGGCGCGACCTCGATGTCGACGTCTTCGACTCCGAGGAGCAGCAGGCCGTTGGCGCGGTCAGGGTGCGCGGCGACCAGCGCGCGGGCGATGGTGCCGCCGAAGCCGTGACCGCCGATCCAGGTGTCCTCGATGCCGACGTGGTCGATCACCGCGATGGCGTCCTCCACGCGCTCGTCGAGCGTCGCGTCGCCGTCCCGATGTCCGATGCGCAGCACGTGGAAGCCGGCCTCCTCGGCGAGGTAGTGCGCCGCCACGCCCAGCACGTCGGCGGCGAGTCCCTGCTCCTGGATGAGCACCAGCTTGACGGGGCCGTCGCCCTCGTCGGCGAAGGGGATCGCGCGGCCGTCCGGCTCGAAGATCTGCGTGTCGGTCATGGGCGTGCGGCTCCTCGGTCGATCGTCAGGGGTCGCTCTCCAGCGTATCCTGTGGGTCCGCATCGGCTCCGGCCGGTTGCCGGCCGGAGCCGTCCGCGGTGAGGATCAGGCCGAGCGCTCCGCACCATCCGTCTGCTGACGCAGCATCGAACGGACGCCGACGAGGACACTCCCGGCGGTGAGGAACACGACACCGAGGCACAGCAGGATCACACCGACCCATGCCATGAGCACTGCGTCCCCTTCCGCGGACACGACGGTCACGAACGGCTGCATGGCGACCGTGATGAAGGCGCCGACCGCGAGCAGGAACGGCGCGGACACGAGCATCCAGACAGCCGCGGTGGGCACCCGAGGGCGAGCGGGCGTCACCGCGGCACCGTGAGTCGAGGAGGAGGTGGTCATCCGGCCATCCTAGGGAGTGAGTGCGCCGCCTGTGCCACGGCGTCGACGACGCACGGCTGCGCGTCAGTTGTTGAAGCGGAACTCCACGACGTCGCCGTCCTGCATGACGTAGTCCTTGCCCTCGAGCCGCGCCTTGCCCTTGGCGCGCGCCTCGACGACGGATCCGGTCTCGACGAGGTCGTCGAACGACACGATCTCCGCCTTGATGAAGCCCTTCTCGAAGTCGGTGTGGATGACTCCGGCGGCCTGCGGTGCCTTCGATCCCTTGGGGATCGTCCAGGCGCGGGCCTCCTTGGGCCCTGCGGTCAGGTAGGTCTGCAGGCCGAGGGTGTCGAAGCCGATGCGAGCGAGCTGGTCGAGGCCGGACTCGTCCTGTCCGGTGGACGCGAGGAGCTCGGCGGCATCCTCGGGGTCGAGGTCGATGAGCTCGGATTCGATCTTCGCGTCGAGGAAGATCGCCTGCGCCGGCGCGACCAGCGCGGCGAGCTCGGCCTTGCGGGCGTCGTCCGTGAGCACGGTCTCGTCGACGTTGAAGACGAAGATGACGGGCTTCGAGGTGAGCAGACCGAGTTCGCGGATGGGCGCGAGGTCGATGCCCGCGACCGACAGCAGCACGCCGCGCTCGAGAGCATCCTTCGCGGCCTTCGCCGTCTCGAGCACGACCGGGTCGATCTTCTTCCCGCGCACTTCCTTCTCGTACCGGGTGATCGCTCGATCGACGGTCTCGAGGTCGGCGAGCATCAGCTCGGCGTTGATGGTCTCCATGTCGGATGCCGGGTTCACCGCGCCGTCGACGTGCACGACGTCATCGTCGGCGAAACCGCGGACGACCTGCGCGATCGCATCGGCCTCACGGATGTTCGCGAGGAACTTGTTGCCGAGGCCCTCGCCCTCGCTCGCGCCGCGCACGATGCCCGCGATATCGACGAACGACACGGCCGCGGGCAGTATGCGCTCGCTGCCGAAGATCTCCGCGAGCCTCTCCAGTCGAGGATCGGGCAGGTTGACCACGCCGACGTTCGGCTCGATCGTCGCGAACGGGTAGTTCGCCGCGAGCACGTCGTTCTTGGTCAGAGCGTTGAAGAGGGTGGACTTGCCGACGTTGGGCAGGCCGACGATGCCGATAGTGAGAGCCACGGGGGTCGAGTCTACCCGTCGCGGGTGTCTCGACCCTGCGGGACCGGCTCGAGACGGCGTCAGGCCCTGACGGTGCGGAACGCGCGGGTGACGTACGACAGGTCGATGGTCGAGTCGTCGTCGAGGCCGAGTTCGTCGAAGAGGAGGTCCATCTCCCCTCGGATGCGACGCTTCTCGTCGTCGGGAGCGGTGATGACGTAGCTCCGCGACGACGCCATGCGATGCAGCAGATCGCGGGTGATCGGCCGGGTCCACTCCCAGGTCCGCTCCTCCAGTGCACCGAACGGCGCCGCGACGACGGGCCCTCCTCCCGCGAGCATCACCTCGGCGTTGCTGCCGTGCATGATCGCGGTGAGTCTCCGCACCCAGTCCTCCCGATCGTCGCGGACGTTCCAGATCAGGCCGAGGGTGCCTCCGCTGCGCAGGACGCGTCCGATCTCCGCCGATCCCTGCTCCGGGTCGACCCAGTGCCATGCCTGGCCCAGAACGACCGCGTCGACGCTCGCATCCGGCAGCGGCAGCCTCTCGGCGCTGCCGACGAACGTCGGGACCCCGGGGATCGCGTCGCGCAGGGTTCTCAGCATCGCGGGATCGGGATCGATCGCGACGATCTCGGCATCCGGTGCACCGGTCAGCACCCGCGTGAGCTTGCCCGTCCCGGCCCCGACGTCGGCGATGCGACGCGAGCCGGAGGGAAGGGACTCGAGCATCCAGGCCACCGCGTCGAACGGATAGTCGGGACGCCCCAGTTCGTAGTTGTGCGCCTCGGCGCCGAACGAGGTCGAGAGTGCCTCACTCATGTCGCCAGCCTACGGCGCGTCCTCCTGGGCGACCACGGATGCCGGGAGAGAGTGGGGTCGTGCCCCTGGACTTCACCGCTATCGACTTCGAGACGGCGAATTCCAGTCCCGCCTCCGCCTGCTCCGTCGGACTCGTCCGCGTCCGCGACGGCCGTGTCGTCGCCACGACCGGATGGCTCATCCGCCCGCCGGCCGGTCACGACGAGTTCCAGGAGTGGAACGTCCGGATCCACGGGATCCGCGCGCAGGACGTCCTCGGCGCCGCGTCGTGGGTCGAGCAGTTCGACCGCCTGTGCGATTTCGCCGGCGCGGACGTGCTCGTGGCGCACAACGCGGGCTTCGATCTGAACGTCCTCCGCAGAGCCGCCGAGGCCACCGGCGGCGACTGCCCCCCGTACCGCTCGCTGTGCAGCCTGCAGGTGGCGCGCAAGGTCTACGACCTCGAGTCCTACCGACTCCCCAAGGCCGCGGAGGCCGCCGGGTTCACCGGCTTCTCCCATCACGACGCCCTCGCGGATGCCCTGGCGTGTGCGCACATCGTCATGGACGCCTCCCGCCGGCTCGGCGCCCCTGACGTCTTCGCGCTCGCGGATGCACTCGGCCTGCGCGTGACCGAGCCCGCGGTGCGCAGACTGCCGGAGCCCGCCGTCGCCTGAGTCGCTGCGGACGAACGTCCGAGGCCCCGCGCATCATGGACCACATGGATGCTCTGACGATCGTGCTCGTGCTGATCGCCCTCGCCTGCGGAGGAGCGGTCGGCTGGTTCGTCCGCGCGGCGAGGAGCGCCGCTGAGCTCGCCCGTGCGGGCGCGGAGCTGGCTGCCGCACGCGACGACCGCGATCGTCAGTACGACCTCTACCGCGATGCCGTCGAGCACGCGCGTTCCGAGCAGCGCGCCGAGGCGCAGCGGGTCCAGCAGCAGAACGCTGTGCTCACCGCCCTCGCCCCGGTGCGCGAGAGCCTCCATCAGATGCAGCAGAAGGTCTCGGCGATCGAGCAGGAGCGCCACGCGCAGTTCGGCTCGCTGGCCGAGCAGCTCCGGCGCGCGCAGGAGTCCGACGAGGCGCTGCGGGCGACGACCGAGTCGCTCGCGGGTGCCCTCCGCTCCACCGCGACCCGCGGGGTCTGGGGCGAGACGCAGCTGCGCCGCGTGGTGGAGGCCGCGGGACTGACCCGTCACGTCGACTTCGACCTGCAGGCGACGATCAGCTCCGACCGCGGGCAGGGACGCCCGGACATGGTCATCCGCCTCGCCGGAGGCGCGTCGATCGCTGTCGATGCGAAGGTCCCGCTCGATGCGTACCTCGAAGCGTCCGCGCTCCCGGCGGGCGACGCCCATGAGGCGCAGCGCCGCACGCACATGCAGAAGCACGTGAAGGCGGTCCGCGCACACGTCGACGCGCTCGCGAAGAAGGCGTACTGGGCGGGTCTCGAGGCGAGTCCCGAGTTCGTGATCTGCTTCCTGCCGACCGAATCGCTGCTGGCCGCCGCGATCGACGAGGATCCCGCTCTGCTGGACTACGCGTTCAGCCGACGCGTCGCGCTCGCGTCACCGGTGAACCTGTGGGCCGTGCTGAAGACCGTGGCGTACACCTGGACGCAGCAGGAGGTCTCGACCGAGGCGCGGTCGCTGCTGGCCCTCGGGACACAGCTGTACGACCGTCTCGGGGTGCTGGCCGGCCACGCCGACGATCTCCGTCGCGCGCTGGAACGGACGGTCGACAGCTACAACCGGTTCGCCGGATCGCTCGAGACACGGGTTCTCGTGACGGCTCGACAGTTCCCGGGGATCGACTCCACCGCACTCGACGCCCCGCCCGCCGCGATGGCGGTGCAGGCGCGGCGCTTCACCGCGCCCGAGCTCGTGACCGATGAGCGTGTGACCGTGACGGACGAGCACCTCTCCGTGGATGCCGTGGCGGACGGCGAAACGACGGAGGTCGAGGGGGTGCCGACGGTCGACGAGACGCTGCGGGCCGACGTCGGCGACGTCCGGGGCAGGCTCGCGGACGACGGGTCGTCCGAGCGGTTCAGGACGCGGTGACGCTCATGCGACGCCCGGCACGCCACTGAGCAGCAGGATGACGAGACCGCTGGTCACGACGAACGCGCCGATCATCCACCATGCGCTGAGCTCGTGGCCTTCGTCTCGCCGCACGCGGAAGAGCACATCCGCCCGGCGCGCCGGATCGGTGGACACGACCGACGGAGCCGCGGGCGCTGCCGGAGACTGCGTCGCTGCCGCGACCTCCTCCGGACTGATGCGCAGGATGCGTCCGGTGCTGGTGGTGACGATCTTCGTCGGCGCGGCTTTCGAACTGCTCGTGTGCTGCGATGTCATCTGTCCGCCCTCCTCTGTCTGCGGTGCCTGGCGGCTCCATCGACGGCGACAAACCCAGACACAATTGTGCCACGCGGAGCAGGGAAAGCCGGTTCTGCGGCGATTCGTGCGGTACCGGGTCGGTAACGATGGACCCCTATCCCTCAGCCCTCGAGGGTCACAGCCACTTCGAGACGAGGTGCTCCGAGGCGATGCGACGGAGCGTGCCGGAGGCCCCGCGCAGCACCACGCTCTCGGTGTAGATGTAGCCGTGCTCGCGGCGGACACCCGCCACCAGCTGCCCGTCGGTGACGCCGGTCGCGACGAAGATCGTGTTGTCCCCGCGCACGAGATCGTCCGCCTCGTAGACCTTGTCCATGTCGAGGCCGGCGTCGATGCCGCGCTGGCGCTCGTCGTCGTCTCGCGGCCAGAGCCTGCCCTGGATGTGCCCGCCGAGCGCCTTGATGGCACAGGCCGTGACGATGCCCTCCGGGCTCCCGCCGATGCCCACGCACATGTCGGTGCGCGCCGCGTGACGAGCCGCGTTGATGCCGCCGGCCACGTCGCCGTCGCTCATGAGCCGAGTGCCCGCGCCGGCGTCTCGGATCTCCTGGATCAGCTTCTCGTGCCGGGGCCGGTTGAGCACGGAGACGACGATCTCGTCGACGGGCTTCTCCAGCGCTCCGGCGAGCTTGCGGATGTTCTCGCCGATCGGCAGGCGGATGTCGACGACGCCGACGCCCGCGGGTCCGGTGACGAGCTTGTCCATGTAGAAGACGCTCGACGCGTCGAGCATCGACCCGCGGTCCGAGACGGCGATGACGGAGAGCGCGTTCTGGCGACCTGCCGCCGTCAGCGAGGTGCCGTCGATCGGGTCGACGGCGATGTCGCACTGCGGTCCGGTGCCCGTGCCGACCTCTTCGCCGTTGAAGAGCATGGGGGCGTTGTCCTTCTCGCCCTCGCCGATCACCACTCGTCCCTGGAACGCCACCGTGCCGAGGAAGGCGCGCATGGCGTCGACGGCGGCCCCGTCGGCCGCCTCCTTGGCGCCGCGACCGATGAACGGCACCGCGCGGATCGCCGCAGCCTCGGTGGCGCGCACCAGCTCCATCGCGAGGTTGCGGTCGGGTCGAAGGGGGCTCAGGTCGGCTGTCAGACTCACCATGCGGTCAGCCTAGCCACGCAGGCGCACCGAATCGCCGGTTTTCACGCCCTCAGGACCGAAGGATCCGCGATTCTTAACGTGAGCGCAGGACGCCATGGGCGCCCGGCGCCGACGCACGGCATCCGTCGACCCACCCCGATAGAGTGACAGCTGTCCCGGCTTCACCTATCGCAGGAGTTCTCATGCCCGTCGCCACCCCGGATCAGTACGCCGAAATGCTCGACCGCGCGAAGGCCGGCGGCTTCGCGTACCCCGCATTCAACGTCTCGAGCTCGCAGACCATCAACTCGGTCCTCCAGGGCCTGACCGAGGCCGGCTCGGACGGCATCATCCAGGTCACGACGGGCGGCGCCGACTACTTCGCCGGCCACACCGTGAAGGCCCGCGCGACCGGCGCCCTCGCCTTCGCCCGCTACGCGACCGAGGTCGCCAAGAACTACCCGGTCACGGTCGCGCTGCACACCGACCATTGCCCCAAGGACGCTCTCGCGGGCTTCGTCGAGCCGCTCATCGCCGCGTCGGAGGACGAGGTGAAGGCCGGGCGCAACCCGATCTTCCAGTCGCACATGTGGGACGGCTCGGCCGTGCCGCTCGCGGAGAACATCGAGATCGCGAAGAATCTCCTCCCCCGCATGAAGAGCATCAACGCCATCCTCGAGGTCGAGATCGGCGTCGTCGGCGGCGAGGAGGACGGAGTCCAGCACGAGGGCTCGAACGAGGCCCTCTACACGACCTTCGCCGACGTCGACCAGGCCGTTCAGGCGCTGGGCCTCGGCGAGCAGGGCCGCTACATCGCCGCCCTGACCTTCGGCAACGTCCACGGCGTCTACAAGCCGGGTGGCGTGAAGCTGCGTCCCGAGCTGCTCGGCGAGATCCAGGAGCAGGTCGCCGCAAAGTACAACACGGGCGCCAAGCCGCTCGACCTCGTCTTCCACGGCGGCTCCGGCTCGACCGACGACGAGATCGCGCTGGCCGTCGCGAACGGCGTGATCAAGATGAACATCGACACCGACACGCAGTACGCGTACACCCGGGCGATCGCCGACTACATGTTCAAGAACTACGACGGCGTCCTCAAGGTCGACGGCGAGGTCGGCAACAAGAAGCAGTACGACCCGCGCGCGTGGGGCAAGATCGCGGAGAGCGCGATGGCCGCCCGCGTCGTCGAGTCGACGCGCCAGCTCGGCTCGTACGGCCAGTCGAAGAGCTGACCGACCGCATCCAGGACGATGCCCCCGACCGGCGGTCGGGGGCTTCGTCGTATGCGGTGCGCTAGGAGCCGGTGGTCGACGTGAGGAAGGCGACGAAGGCCGGGTCGCCCATCATCGGGATCGCGATGCATATCGAGGTGACGACGAGGGTCGCGAACGCGCCGACCACGGGGAGCCACCACGAGATCCGCCCGCTGCGGAGCCGCCGGATCGAGAGGAATGCCGTGAGCGCCCAGCCGACGGCGAGGACGACCGCGGCGATGGTGCCCCAGAGTGCGCCCTGCGCGTAGTTCGTGAACTCGCCGTCGATGCCCAGGACTCCCATGACCTCGTTCATGGCCGTCGGGAAGTCGAGGTACGACAGCCCTGTCATCACGACGTTGATGAGTCCGTAGGCGAGCAGGGCGATCGTGACGAACCGGTCGACGGGATGCGGACGCGCGCTCGACGCCGGCGCGGCCGGAGTCGCGGACGCCGGCTCGCCGGGAGGCGGCGCCACCTCCGACAGGGGCGGGAGACCGGCTGCTCTGCGCTGCTCGTCGAGTGTCGCCAGTTCGCCGTATCGGGGCCGGTACTCCGTCATTCCAGCATGCTACTCGCGCCGCCTTCGGGCGCCTCTCAGAGATCGGCCCGCGAGACGGCCGGAAAACGATGGCGGCCCCGGAGAAGTGGGGACTCCTCGGGGCCGCGGATGAGAACGCTGGGGACGTTCGTCATCCAAGTGGGTCGAAGAACGCTGGGGACGTTCCACCACCTGTAGCGCCGTGTGTACAGACGTCTACCTTCTCGATCATAGGAAAGCGGATGCCGGGGCACTAGCCCGACTTCTTCATATAGTGAACTGAGGGCAGCAACCCTCAGATGGAGAAGTCGGGTCCGATCTCCGCACCGTCGAGGGCGTCCGCCCCCAGCTGGAGCGACAGCCGACGGGCGGTCTGCTGCAGCTTCGTCACGAGGGCCCGATCGACCACGGCGCTGTCGGCGGGCAGGGAGATCGCCAGCGAGGCCGTGACGTTCGGGGCGATGACCGGCACGGCCACGCACGCGTTGCCGATCGAGTACTCCTCGCGATCGATCGTGAACCCGGGCGAGGACTCGAGCTGCGTCAGGAGGGTCCGGCGATCGCTGATCGTGCGCGGGGTGAGCTCCTCGAGCCGGTGGCGGGAGAGGTAGTCGAGCCGCTCGTCGTCGGACATGTCGGTGAGGATCTGCTTTCCCAGCGCCGTCGCGTGGGCGCTGGACTCGAGACCCACCCACAGCTCGATGCGGGGATTCCGCACCGCATCCACGATGTCGACGAGATGCATCTCGCCGTCGTGGAAGCGCGAGAGATAGGCGGTCGCGCCGATCTCATCGGTCACCTCACGCAGCGCCGCGCGCACTCTGGCGAGGAAGACGCCCCGCGAGTCCTGCTCCGTCTGGAACGCCGGAAACCTCGATCCGAGCACCAGCCCGTCCGGCTCGTTCGCCAGGTACCCCTCGTGGATCAGCGTGCGGACGAGGTTGTAGGTGGTCCCCTGAGTGAGCCCGGTGATGGCCGCGAGCATCTTCACCGGCAGCGGACGCGGGGAGTTCGCGACGATGTCGACGAGCCGAAGAGCGCGTTGCACGGATCCGATCAGGGTCGGCTCCGCCTCCGCGGCGTTCACGTCAGGCGCTTCCGCCAGACGCGCGGCCCCCCAGCGCACGAGCGTCGCGCTGGCCGGCAGCATCCTGGCGCAGCTCCTTCGGCAGCGAGAACATGAGGTCCTCCTCCGCCGTCTTCACCTCTTCGACGTCGCTGTATCCGGCGCCGGCGAGAGCGTCGAGCACCTCGCGCACCAGCACCTCGGGGACCGAAGCGCCGCTGGTGACGCCGACGGTCTCGACGCCATCGAGCCATTCCTGCTTGACCTCCTCGGCGTAGTCGACCCGATACGCGGCCTTGGCGCCGTACTCGAGGGCGACCTCGACGAGGCGCACGCTGTTCGACGAGTTCGACGAGCCCACGACGATCACGAGATCGGCGTTCGCGGCGACCTTCTTGATCGCGACCTGGCGGTTCTGCGTGGCGTAGCAGATGTCGTCGGACGGCGGATTGTGCAGCTCGGGGAAGCGCGTGCGCAGACGGTTGACGGTCTCCATGGTCTCGTCCACCGAGAGGGTCGTCTGCGAGAGCCAGACGACCTTCGAGGGGTCCTTGACCTGAACGGTGTCGGCCTCGTCGGGAGAGTTCACGACGGTCACGTGATCCGGAGCCTCGCCGGCCGTGCCCTCGACCTCCTCGTGCCCCTCATGGCCGATGAGCAGGATCTCGAAGTCGTCGCGCGCGAAACGCACGGCCTCCCTGTGCACCTTCGTGACGAGAGGGCAGGTCGCGTCGATCGCGTGCAGGCCGCGATCGGACGCCGCGTTGACGACAGCCGGAGAGACTCCGTGCGCGCTGAAGACGACGTGGGCTCCCTCCGGGACCTCGTCGACCTCCTCGACGAAGATCGCGCCCTTCTCCTCGAGCTCGGTGACGACATGGATGTTGTGCACGATCTGCTTGCGCACGTAGACAGGTGCGCCGTAGCGCTCGAGCGCCTTCTCGACGGCCACGACCGCGCGGTCCACACCGGCGCAGTACCCGCGCGGAGCGGCGAGCAGAACACGCTTCTGTCCGACGACCGGGTTATCCTTGAGCCGCCCGACCGCCGCACGTACTCGTGGGACACGCGGGAGAGGGAGATGAACGGCAGTCGAGGTCACTCCAGAATTCTACCGCCGAGAACCTGAGCAGGAGCGGGAAGGTGCACTGAGCGGATGACGGTCTTCGAAGCATCGACGCGTCCCGGCGAGACTCCGCCCGCGGATGCCGTCGCCCCGCGCGACTCGTCGGCCGATGCGCCGACCTCCGTCGCCCGGCTGAACGCGACGATCCGCGACTTCGTCGCGCGCTGGAACACGGTGTGGGTCGAGGGCGAGATCACGTCCTGGAACGTGCGGGCCGGGAACATCTTCGCGCGGCTGAAGGACACGCGCTCGGATGCGCAGATCTCGATCCGCATCTGGTCGAGCGTGCGCCCCCGGATCCCGGGCGACCTGGGCGTCGGCGACCACGTCGTGGCGGCGGTGAAGGCCGACTACTTCGTCAAGGCAGGGGACTTCAGCTTCGCGGTATCCGCGATGAAGCACGTGGGGCTCGGCGATCAGCTCGAGAAGCTCGAGAAGCTCCGCATCCAGCTCCGGCAGGAGGGCCTGTTCGACCCGTCGAGGAAGAAGCGGCTCCCGTTCCTCCCTCACGTCATCGGACTGATCACGGGCGAGCGGTCGGATGCCGAGAAGGACGTGCACCGCAACGCCGAGCTGCGGTGGCCGCAGGTGCGCTTCCGCACCGAGTACGCGGCCGTGCAGGGCGACCGGTGCGTCCCGGAGACCCTTGCTGCGCTGGCACGGCTCGACGCCGACCCCGAGGTCGACGTCATCGTGATCGCCCGAGGGGGCGGCGATCCGCAGACGCTGCTCGGCTTCAGCGACGAGCGGCTCGTCCGTGCGGTCGCCGCAGCCCGCACCCCCGTCGTCAGCGCGATCGGACACGAGAACGACCATCCGCTCCTCGACGACGTCGCCGACCTGCGGGCCTCCACCCCGACGGATGCCGCGAAGCGCGTCGTGCCCGACGTGAGCGAGCAGAGGGCGGTGATCGCCCAGCTGCGTTCGCGCGCGACCAGCCGGCTCACCCAGCGACTGTCGCACGACATCGCGCAGCTCGAGCAGCTGCGCTCCCGTCCGGCGCTGCGGTCGCCCGACCCGATCATCGACTCCCGAGCCCAGGAGCTCTGGCTTCTGCAGGCGCGCGGCCGCGACAGCATCTCCCGGCAGCTGGACGGCGCCGGCCGCGCCACGAGCGAGCTGCGCGCGTCGCTCCGCGCCCTCTCCCCCGCGGCGACCCTCGCCCGCGGATACGCGATCGCCCACCTCGAGGGCGGCGTCATCCTCCGCGACGCGGCGGACGCCCCGGCCGGGAGCGCCCTGACGATCACGGTCGACCGGGGGTCTATCGCCGCCCGCTCCGAAGGCGAGATCGACGAGGCCTCGACTCCGGCGTCCGACTGAGGCCGCCCCGGGCAGCGCGTAGGATGGAGGCGTGAGTGCGCTGAACGACACCCCCGTGGACACCCTGTCGTTCGAGGCCGCTCGTGATGAGCTCGTGAAGGTGGTCTCGGAGCTGGAGCAGGGGGCGCCGACCCTCGAGCAGTCCCTCGCCCTGTGGGAGCGCGGAGAGGCTCTCGCCGCTCGCTGCGACGAGTGGCTGCTCGGCGCGAAGCGCCGGCTCGAGGCCGCCCGTGCCGCGGCATCCGACTCTCCCGCCGAGGACGCGTCGTGAACAAGTCCGCCCCGATCGTCGCCGAGCTCGGCCGCCCCGAGACCCCCGAGGAGACCGCGGCGCGCAAGGCCGCGTCGAGCAAGGCGTACCGGTCGAGCCAGACCTTCCGCAGCCTCATCGCCGCCCTCATCGCCACCCTGGCCATCGTCGTCGTCATCGTCTTCGCGGTTCCCCGCGGCGAGCCGGCGACCGCGCCGACCGTCGATCTGGACGGCATCGCAGCCGACGTCGAGTCCACGATGGACAGCCCCGTCATCGTCCCCGAGCTCGACGACTTCTGGCGGGTCAACGCCGCCGAGCTCTCCAGCGGCGCGACTCCGGTCTGGGACATCACCCTCGCACCGGCCGCAGAGGACGAGCGCGGATTCATCCGCGTCGCGCAGGCCTTCGACGCCGACGCCTCCTGGGCACCCCAGCGCCTCAACGGGATCGCGCCCACCGACACGACGTCGATCGGCGGTCTCGAGTGGGACGTCTATCAGCTCGGGGATGCCGGCGCGAAGCAGAACGTCACGTATGCGATCGGCACGCAGGCCGGCGACGACTACCTGCTGCTCTACGGGTCGCGCTCCGCGGCATCCACCGCTGAGCTCGCCGAATCGCTCGTCCCCCAGATCCGCGATCTCTCGGAGCCCTCATGACACACGCCCTCACCCCCACCGCCGCCTGGACCCAGATGCAGGAGGGCAATCGTCGCTTCGTCGCCGACGAGCCGCGCCACCCGAACCAAGACGTCGCTCGCCGCAAGAACCTCACCGAGGCGCAGCATCCGGTCGCGACGCTGTTCGGATGCTCGGATTCGCGCCTGGCCGCCGAGATCATCTTCGACCTCGGACTGGGCGACCTGTTCGTGGTCCGCAATGCGGGGCAGGTCATGGGCGAGTCGATCGTCGCGAGCCTCGAGTACGCCGTCGCGGTGCTCGAGGTGCCGCTGATCGTCGTCCTGGCCCACGACTCGTGCGGCGCCGTGCGCGCCGCGATCGACGGCACCGCCATCGACGCCGCGCCCCTCCCCCCGCACATCTGGAAGCTCGTCGCCCCGATCGTCCCCGCCGCCCGCAAGGTGCTGGCGGCGAGCGGCGGATCCACCGTCGCCGAGATCGACGCCGAGCTCGTCGGCGAGGAGCATCTCCGCAACACGGTCGGCGACCTGCTGCAGTCGTCGGAGATCATCTCCCAGGCCGTCGCCGACGGGCGACTCGGCATCGTGGGCGCCAACTACCGTCTGGCCGAGGGCACCGCGGTGCCCGTCATCACCGTCGGCATCGACGCCGACGGAACCGACACCGAGGGGCAGAGCCCCGCAACCGAGGAGGGTATGCAATGACCGACACCCCGCGCAGCGACTCGCAGGAGTTCCGCATCGAGCACGACACCATGGGTGAGGTGCGCGTGCCCGTCGACGCGCTCTACGGGGCGCAGACGCAGCGCGCCGTCGAGAACTTCCCCATCTCGGGCAAGGGCCTGGAGTCGGCGCAGATCGCCGCCCTCGCGCGCATCAAGAAGGCCGCCGCGCTCGCCAACAAGGAGCTCGGCACCCTCGACGGCGCGATCGCCGACGCCATCGCGCAGGCCGCCGACCAGGTCGCCGCCGGCACGCACGACCGCGAGTTCCCCGTCGACACGTACCAGACGGGCTCCGGCACGTCGTCGAACATGAACATGAACGAGGTGCTCGCGACGCTGGCGACCGGCATCCTCGGCGCGAACGTCCACCCCAACGACCACGTCAACGCCTCGCAGTCGTCGAACGACGTCTTCCCGACCTCGGTGCACATCGCCGTCACCCAGGCGCTGATCGACACGCTCATCCCCGCGCTCGACCACCTCGCCGTCGCCCTCGAGGCCAAGGCCGAGCTGTGGAAGGACGCCGTCAAGTCGGGTCGCACGCACCTCATGGACGCGACGCCCGTGACGCTCGGCCAGGAGTTCGGCGGGTACGCCCGTCAGATCCGCCTCGGCATCGAGCGCGTGCAGTCGGCTCTCCCCCGCGTCGCCGAGGTCCCGCTCGGCGGAACCGCGGTCGGCACCGGCATCAACACCCCCCTCGGCTTCCCGCAGAAGGTCATCGCGCTGCTCGCGGCCGAGACCGAGCTGCCCATCACCGAGGCGAAGGACCACTTCGAGGCCCAGGCCAACCGTGACGGCCTCGTCGAGACCTCGGGCGCGTTGCGCACGATCGCCGTGTCTCTGACGAAGATCAACAACGACCTCCGCTGGATGGGCTCCGGCCCCAACACGGGTCTCGGCGAGCTGCACATCCCCGACCTGCAGCCCGGCTCCTCGATCATGCCCGGCAAGGTCAACCCGGTCGTCCCCGAAGCCGTGCTGATGGTGTGCGCCCGCGTGATCGGCAACGACGCGACTGTCGCCTGGGCCGGAGCATCCGGCTCCTTCGAGCTCAACGTGGCCATCCCGGTCATGGGCACCGCGCTGCTCGAGTCGATCCGTCTGCTGGCCAACGCCTCTCGCGTGCTCGCCGACAAGACGATCGACGGCCTGCAGGCGAACACCGAGCGCGCCGCCGCCTTCGCCGGCATGAGCCCGTCGATCGTGACGCCGCTGAACAAGCTCATCGGCTACGAGGCCGCGGCGAAGATCGCCAAGCACTCGGTCGCGAAGGGCATCACGGTGCGGGATGCCGTGATCGACCTCGGCTACGTCGAGCGCGGCGACCTGACGCTCGAGCAGCTCGACGAGAAGCTCGACCTGCTCTCGATGACGCACCCGGGCTGAGCCCCGCCGGGCTCGGTCCCGCTTCGGCCACCTCGGGGGCCGACACGCCATACGTCGGACACAGGACGCGTTCCTGTCCGACAACTGGTGTGTCGGCCCCCGAAGTGCGTGAGGGCACCGTTCCTGCACAGGGGCGTCGACGGACGGGGTTTCGCACCGGTGCCGCAGAACTTTCGCGGTCACTGCGGCCACCGTGCAGAAGCGCGGTCATGCTGGCCGGATGCTCGATCCACGACTCACCCTCGATCGCCTCGGCGGCCTCGCACGCGGCGCGCATCTCCAACGGCTCGGCGTCGACCGGCCCGCCCTCGCCAGAGCGGTTCGCCTCGGGCGGATCGACCGCGTGCGTCAGGGCCTGTTCGCCTCTCCTGCTCTTCCGAGCGCCCTGCGCCGCGCGGCGTCGCACGGCGGTGCGCTCACCTGCAGCGCCGCCCTGCGACATCACGGCGTCTGGGTGCTGGCCGATGCCGATCGCGTACACGTCTGGGTCGGTCGTCGAGGACGGATCCACGAGCACGACGGATGCCGGTGCGGCAGCCATTTCTTCCGGGGGACGGTGCCGCTGGGCGTCGTCGATGTCGAGACAGCGCTCATCCACCTGTTCCGCTGCGAAGGCGACGAGTCGTTCTTCGCCTCGCTCGAATCCGCCCTGCACCGGGGTCTCCTGTCACGCGCGGCGCTGCTCAGGGTACGCAGCGCCCTCCCGGCATCCGCTCGGTGGCTGACCGACCTCGCGCATGCGCACTCGGAGAGCGGACTCGAGTCTATCCTGCGCGTGCGTCTGCACCTGCTCGGCATCCTGCTCACCGCGCAGGTGGCCATCGACGGAGTCGGTCGTGTCGACTTCGTGCTCGACGGACGACTCATCCTCGAGGTCGACGGTCGGGAGAACCATGCGGGTCGAGATCATCGCCACAGGGACCTCGTGCGGGATGCTGCCGCGTCAGCGCGCGGCTACGAGACCCTGCGCTTCGACTACGCGCAGGTCATCCACGACTGGCCGACCGTGCAAGCGGCCATAGAGAAGGCCCTGCTTCGCAGCAGCGACCACGCCTGACCACCGCCTGCGACCGCTGGCCGCGTCACTTCGGGGGCCGACACACCACCGGACGGACGCGAAGCCTGACAACGTCCGACGCATGGCGTGTCGGCCCCCTGGGTGGCGGGGACGACACGACACGGGGTCGAGGCGGCGAGCCCCGGTCAGCAGCAGCGGGCGCCGGGGTCGGCATCCTGCGCGGCGTAGTGCCGACGCCAGAACTCCCGCTCCGACAGGGGCTGCCGATGCGGATGCCGGGAACGATGGTGCGCGACGTAGGCCGCATAGCGCGACTCGCCGGTGAGGCCGTTCACGTACCATGCGACCGCGCGCCAGACCCGCCGCGCGCCGTCGACCACGACCGTGCTCATCAGTGTCCCCTCGTCGGCTGCGCCTCGTCGGGAAGAGCATTCCACTGCTTCTCGAGGGAACGCTCCTCGGTCGTGGCGATCAGCCCGGCCGGGGCGAAGCGGCGCGACGGGACCTCGGGATCCTCCTGATCGACCACCGGCCCCGGCCGCACCGCCCGGATCACCTTCACCACCGAGATCGCGATGACGATCACAGACAGCACGAGGAACGTGACCGACAGCACGCCCTGGATCATCGTGTTGCGCACCACAGCCTCCATCGCCGCGACGCTCGTGGCGGTGCCGAACGACGTCTCACCCGCGGCGAGCGCGTCACGGAATGCCACGTGGTTCGCGAAGTACCCGACCTGCGGAACGGTCGAGAAGATCTTCTGCAGGGATGCCGTCACCGTGACCACCGTGACGAAGGCCAGCGGAAGGGCGACCACCCACAGCACGCGGAACGTCCGCCGGCGAGCCACGATCGTGAGCACGACGGCGAGCGCGATCGCCGCCAGCAGCTGGTTCGCTATGCCGAACAGCGGGAACAGGGTGTTGATGCCGCCGAGGGGGTCGGTGACGCCCATGATGAGCACCGCCCCCCATCCGGCGACCATCACGGCCGTGCAGATCCACGCCCCGAGCCGCCACGACGTGTCCTTGAAGCGGGGGACGAGATTGCCGACCGAGTCCTGGAGCATGAAGCGCGCCACCCGGGTGCCCGCATCGACGGCGGTCAGGATGAAGAGCGCCTCGAACATGATCGCGAAGTGGTACCAGAAGGCCATCATGCCCGTGCCGCCGATCCACTGCTGCATGATGTGCGCGAGACCCAGCGCCAGTGTCGGCGCACCACCCGTGCGGGAGACGATCGACTCCTCCCCCACGGCCTCCGCCGTGCTGGTGAGCATGTCGGGCGTCAGGTTCACCCCGGTGAGCCCGAGGCTGTTGACGAACTGCACGGCGCCCTCGACCGTGCCGAGGGTCGCCGCGGGCGAGGAGTTCATGGCGAAGTAGAGCCCCCGGTCGATCGAGATCGCCGCCACGAGGGCCATGATCGCGACGAACGACTCCATGAGCATCCCGCCGTACCCGATGAAGCGGGTCTGCTTCTCCTTCTCGATCATCTTCGGGGTGGTGCCCGAGGAGATCAGCGCATGGAATCCGCTCAGCGCGCCGCAGGCGATCGTGACGAAGAGGAACGGGAACAGCGCGCCTGACCAGACCGGGCCGGTCTCGCCGCCGGCGAACTCGCTGAACGCGGGGACGGTGATCTCCGGACGGACGAACACGATCGCGACGGCGAGCGCCACGATCACGCCGATCTTCATGAACGTCGACAGGTAGTCGCGCGGCGCGAGGAGGATCCACACGGGCAGCACGGCGGCGATGAAGCCGTAGATGATGATGCCCCACGCGATCGTGGTGCGGTCGAGCGTGAAGATCGCCTGGCCCCAGTCGGTCTCGGCGACCATGCCGCCGCCGATGATCGCCGCCATCAGCAGCACGAAGCCGATCAGCGAGACCTCGGTGATCCTCCCCGGGCGGATCCAGCGCAGGTACGCGCCCATGAAGAGGGCGATCGGGATCGTCATCGCCACCGAGAAGACGCCCCACGGGCTCTCCCCCAGCGCGTTGACGACGACCAGCGCGAGGATCGCTGTGATGATGATCATGATGAGCAGGGTCGCGATGATCGCCGCCGTGCCGCCGAACCGGCCCAGCTCGTCACGCGCCATCTGTCCCAGCGAGCGACCGCCCCGGCGCATCGAGAAGAACATCACCAGATAGTCCTGCACGGCGCCCGCGAGCACCACGCCGACGATGATCCAGAGCGTGCCGGGCAGATATCCCATCTGCGCGGCGAGTACCGGACCGACGAGGGGACCCGCGCCCGCGATCGCCGCGAAGTGGTGCCCGAAGAGGACACGGCGGTCGGTGGCGACGTAGTCCTTGCCGTCGGCCTTGTACTCGGCAGGGGTCGCCCGGCGGTCGTTCGGCTTGACGAGGTTGCGCTCGATGAACTTCGAGTAGAACCGGTAGAAGATCAGGTACGTGCAGACGGCCGCGAAGACGAACCAGATCGCGTTGACCGTCTCTCCTCTGACGATCGCGAGCATGGTCCAAGCGACACCGCCCAGCACCGCGATCGCCGCCCACAGCACGATCTTCAGCGGCGTCCACCGCGGTCTCTCCTCCACCGCCACCGGAGGAAGCGAGTGGTCGTCGACGGTCTTCGTTGCATCGCTCATAGCGCATCACTCCATCGTCTGCGTTCGATGCCCCGAGCCTAATCCGCGCGCGGGCGGGAGGAAACGCGCATCGCCGACACGGATGCCGGACAGACGACAGCGGATGCCGCGTCGCCACGGCATCCGCCGTCGATCCCCCTCAGCTGAGTTCGCCGCCCTCCAGCAGCTCCGTGACCAGAGCCGCGATCGCGGAGCGCTCGGAGCGCATCAGCGTCACGTGGGCGAAGAGGTCGTGCCCCTTGAGCGTCTCGATGACGCTGGCGATGCCGTCGTGGCGCCCGACACGCAGGTTGTCGCGCTGCCCGACGTCGTGGGTGAGGATGACCCGGGAGTTCTGGCCCATGCGGCTCAGGACCGTGAGCAGGACGTTGCGCTCGAGCGACTGCGCCTCGTCGACGATCACGAAGGCGTCGTGCAGCGAGCGCCCGCGGATGTGCGTGAGCGGGAGGACCTCCAGGAGGCCCCGCTCGACGACCTCGTCCATCACGTTGCCCGAGACCACCGAGCCCAGCGTGTCGAACACGGCCTGGCCCCAGGGTCCCATCTTCTCGCCCTGGTCGCCCGGGAGGTACCCGAGCTCCTGGCCGCCGACGGCGAAGAGCGGGCGGAACACGATGATCTTCTTCTGCTGCTGGCGCTCGAGCACGGCCTCGAGCCCTGCGCACAGGGCGAGGGCCGACTTGCCCGTGCCGGCGCGACCGCCGAGCGACACGATCCCGACCTCGGGATCGAGCAGCAGGTCGATCGCGATGCGCTGCTCGGCCGACCGCCCGTGCATCCCGAAGATGTCCCTGTCGCCGCGGACCAGGCGGTACTCGCCCTCTCCGGTCACGCGTCCGAGGGCCGAGCCCCGCTCCGAGTGGATGATGAGTCCGGTGTTCACCGGGAGCCCTCTGGCGTCCTCGCTGATGCCGACCTCGCTCTCGTACAGATCGCTGATCTCGTCGCCCGAGAGGTCGAGGGTGGTGATGCCGGTCCAGCCGGAGTCGACCGCCTGCTCGGCCAGGTACTCCTCGGCCCGCAGCCCGAGCGATGCGGCCTTGACGCGCATCGGGAGGTCCTTCGAGACGATCGTGACGTCCTGCCCGTCCTGCGCGAGGTGCATCGCGACCGAGAGGATGCGGCTGTCGTTGTCGCTGAGGCGGATGCCGGCGGGCAGCACCGACATGTCGGTGTTCGCCAGCTCGACGCGGAGCGTGCCGCCCTCGCCGACCTCCACGGGGAAGTCCAGGCGTCCGTGCTCGATCCGGAGGTCGTCGAGGTGACGGAGGGCCTGACGGGCGAAGTAGCCGATCTCGGGGTCGTGACGCTTGCCCTCGAGCTCGGTGATGACGACGACCGGGAGCACGACGGAGTGCTCGGCGAATCGGAAGAAGGCCTGCGGATCGCTCAGCAGCACCGACGTGTCGAGGACGTAGGTGCGCAGATCCTGATCAGGCTCTGCGGACGTCGCACGTCTCGGCGTCTTACGGGTGGACTGCTGCGCGGTGCTGGTGGACTGCTGCGCTGTACGTGAGGTCACGACCCACTCCCGACCCGGGGATTCCCGGTTGTTTCGAACGAGTCGACCAGGGGGTCACGAGTCGCGAACCTGAGGCCGACTCGACGGGCGCCTTGCCCGATACCCAGAAGCTACGACCAGCGACCGACATCCGCGCGATCCGACACGCCGCCGGATTGTGACGAATGCGTGAACGAGACGTTGCGGGGCGATCGGCGCCTCAACGACCGAAGCGGCGGTCGCGGTCGGCGAAGTCGCGGATCGCGCGCAGGAAGTCGACCTGACGCAGGTCGGGTCCGAGCGCCTCGACGAAGTAGAACTCGCTGTGCGCGCTCTGCCACAGGAGGAAGTCGCTCAGCCGCTGCTCGCCGCTGGTGCGGATCACGAGGTCGGGGTCCGGCTGGCCGCCGGTGTACAAGTGCTCGCCGATCATCTCCGGTGTCAGATGGGCGGCGAGATCCTCGATCGTCCCGCCCGACGCCTGATGCGCGGTCACGATGCTCCGCACGGCGTCGACGATCTCGTTGCGTCCGCCATAGCCGACGGCGAGATTCACGTGCAGCCCGGTGTGGTCGCTCGTGCGCTCCTGCGCGTCGGCGAGGACGCGGGCGAGCTCGGGAGGGAGGATGTCCGCGCGTCCGACGTGCTTGACGCGCCAGTTGCCCTCTCGGGACAGCGCCTCGGCGAGCTCCGCGATGATCTCGATGAGGTCGGCGAGCTCGGCGGAGTCGCGCTTGCGGAGGTTGTCGCTCGAGAGGAGGTACAGCGACACGACCCGGATGCCGAGCTCGTCGCACCATCCGAGGAACTCGCGCATCTTCGCGGCGCCGGCGCGGTGCCCTTCGGCGGGGGTGTCGTAGCCGAGCTGTCGTGCCCACCGCCGATTGCCGTCGATCATCATGGCGACGTGATGCGGGACGGTCGACGGATCGAGGTGGCGGCGCAGCCTGCTGGTGTAGAGCCGGTACAGGGGCCCCCGCCCCTGACCCTCGCGTGACATCACCTCCCTACGCTATCGTGCCGGGCGAGGGAAGGCCGAGGGCGGATGCTCAGGATATGTACGCCTCTCGGAATGGCGCCGCGCCTAGAGTGAGCACGTGAGCACACCCGACTCCTCCGCGCCCGAGGTCCCGCAGCTTCCCCTCCTGGAGGAGGCTGCGCACGATGCCGCGGTCGAGATCCGTCCCACATGGCGCGGATGGATCCACGCCGGGATCTTCCCGATCGCTGTCGCGGCCGGCGTCCTGCTCGTCGTCTTCGCGCAGGGCGGCGCCGCGAAGTGGGCGGCAGCCGTGTTCATGGCCAGCTCGCTGCTGCTGTTCGGCAACTCCGCCGTGTACCACCGGTTCGACTGGAGCCCGAAGGTCAAGGTGGTCCTCAAGCGGATCGACCACGCGAACATCCTCCTGCTGATCGCCGGCACGTACACCCCGCTCGCGGTGCTCGCCCTTCCTCCGGAGAAGGGCCTGCTCCTGCTGGTCCTGGTCTGGAGCGGCGCCCTGCTCGGCATCCTCTTCCGCGTGTTCTGGATCAACGCGCCGCGCTGGCTCTACGTCGCCCTGTACCTGCTGCTCGGATGGGCGGCCGTGATGTACCTCGTCGACCTGCTGAACGCGAACGTCGCGATGATGGTGCTCGTGATCGTCGGCGGCCTGCTGTACACGGGCGGCGCGATCGTCTACGCGCTCAAGAAGCCGAATCCGTGGCAGGGGCACTTCGGCTTCCACGAGATCTTCCACGTGTGCACCGTGCTGGCGTTCCTGTGCCACTGGACGGCGTGCCTGCTCATCGCGCTGGAGCCCCTCTCGCCGTCGCTGGGCGCCTGACGCTCCGAGCCGCTGTCAGCGCCTCTCGGGGTCGTCGTCGCCCTCGCGGGTGACCGGGAGATCCGCATCGGTCTCGGTCGCCTCGTCGGCGGCGCGTGCGGCCTCCTCGGCGTCGAGCTCATCCCGCACCTCCTCGCGGTAGCGGACGCGGCGGATGCGCCGGTTCATGTCGAGGATGAGCAGGATCACGGCGACGAGGAGGATCACGACGGCGGCGAAGCCGATGAATCCGGGGGTCACCAGCTCCGGGGCCACCGTCATCGAGGGAGTCGGCATCGGAGTCGCGGTCAGAGCGAGCATGGAGTCTGCCTTTCACACACAGGTCGCATAACCTGGAGATACCAGCCTATCGACCGAAAGACCCACCTCGTGACGACCGCACAGCAGCTCGATGACCGCTATGGCCGCACGCGCCGACGGAAGTGGCCCTGGATCGCGGCCGCCGCGGTCGCCGCCCTCGTCGTCGCCGCACTCGGGTGGTCGATCGTCGCTCAACAGATGGACGCGATCGACTCGGACGATCTGGGCTTCGATCTCGTCGACGAGCACAGTGTCGACGTGCGCTTCCAGATCACGGGCGTGCAGGGCAAGGACGTCGGGTGCCTGGTCGAGGCGCTCGATGAGGAGTTCGGCGTCGTCGGGTGGAAGGTCGTCGAGATACCGGCCGGAGACGCGCATTCGCAGGCGCTCTCCGTCACCGTCCCGACCGTGGCCGCAGCTACGACAGGTTTGGTGAAGAGCTGCTGGGTCGCCTAGAATCGATGCAGACAGACGACGCCCCGGCACCGTGCCGGGGCGTCTTGGCATATCCCCCGCACCGATCGGCGGATACCGAATGAAGGAGCTTCGTCATGTCTACTGACGCTCAGGTTCCCTTCCTCACGCAGGAAGCCTACGACCGGCTCGTCGCCGAGCTGGAGCACCTGTCCACGACCGGTCGCGACGAGATCGCCAAGCGCATCGAGGCCGCCCGTGAAGAGGGCGACCTCAAGGAGAACGGCGGCTACCACGCCGCCAAGGACGAGCAGGGCAAGCAGGAGGCGCGCATCCGCACGCTCGAGGGCCTGCTCAAGACCGCGAAGGTCGGCGAGGCCCCCGCGAGCCGCGGCATCGTCGAGCCGGGCACGGTCGTCACCGCGATCGTCGCGGGCGGCGAGGAGGTCTTCCTCCTCGGGAGCCGCGAGATCGCCGCGGGCAGCGACCACGACGTCTACAGCGAAGCCAGCCCGCTCGGTCAGGCCATCCTGGGACTCAAGGTCGGCGAGAAGTCCGCGTACGAAGCGCCCAACGGACGATCCATCTCCGTCGAGATCGTCAACGTCGAGACCTACACCGGCTGACGCGCACGTCGCAGATGCGAGAAGCCCCGTCCGCTCGGACGGGGCTTCTCGCATCTGTACAGAGCTCCGGGGGGGGGACGCGACTCAGTCGGGGACGACGATCGGCTGGAAGCCGGCCCGCCGGAGCGTGTCGAGCGTGTGCTCGGAGTGCTCCGCACCGCGGGTCTCCACGCTGAGCTCGAGGATCACCTCGCTGATCTGCAGACCGTGACCGTGCCGGGTGTGCATCGCCTCGATGACGTTCGCTCCCGCCTCCGCGATGAGCTCGGACACGCGCGCCAGCTGCCCCGGCCGGTCGGGCAGCGGGATGCGGATGGTGAGGTAGCGTCCCGAGGCGGCGAGGCCGTGGGACACGACGCGCTGCAGCAGCAGCGGATCGATGTTGCCGCCGGAGAGCACGGCCATCGTGGTGCCGGTCGCCGTGACCTTGCCCGCGAGGATCGCCGCCACGCCCGCCGCGCCGGCCGGCTCGACGACGACCTTCGCCTGCTCGAGCAGGATGAGGATCGCTCGCGCCAGGTCGTCGTCGGAGACGGTGACGACCTCGTCGACGAGGTCCTTGATGATGTCGAAGGGGATCGCTCCGGGGCGGGCGACCAGGATGCCGTCGGCGATGGTCGGCCTGGTCACGATGTCGACGGGATGTCCGGCCTCGAGCGACGGCGGCACTGCGGCGGCGTTCTCGGCCTGCACGCCGACGATGCGCACCTCGCGTCCCCGCTCCGCGGCGCGCGCCTTGACCGCGGCGGCGACGCCGGCGATGAGCCCTCCCCCGCCGATGCCCAGCACGATCGTGTCGACCTCCGGCACGTCGTCGAGCAGCTCGAGTCCGAGGGTGCCCTGACCGATGATGACGTCGCGGTGGTCGAACGGGTGGATGAGGACCGCCCCGGTGCGCTCGGAGAACTCGGCAGCGAGCCGCAGGGACGTCGCGACCGTCTCGCCCTCGAGCACGACCTCCGCTCCGTAACCGCGCGTGGCGAGGAGCTTGGGGACGGGCACGCCGAGAGGCATGAAGATGGTGGCGGGGATGCCGAGGGCCTGCGCCGCGAGCGCGACGCCCTGCGCGTGGTTGCCTGCGGAGGCGGCCACGACGCCGCGCGAGCGCTCCTCCGCGCTCAGCCGCGACAGCCGGTACGCCGCCCCGCGGATCTTGAAGGAGCCGGTGCGCTGGAGGTTCTCCATCTTCAGCAGCACGGGGGCGCCGAGGGCGTCGGTGAGAGCCCGCGAGGGCAGAGCCGGCGTGTGCGTGATCACCTCAGCCAGACTCTGAGCTGCGTTCTCGAACTCGGTCAGGCTGGGGACTTCGCTCACTGATTCCTCCCTCTCCGCTGTCGCGGAACCGTACTCCAGATGAGGTCGCCACTCGGGCCGACCCCCGTCCGCCATGACCCCGAGCTGATGGTGACGGCGGCGACGTTGACGAATGCGGCCAAGGGCACGGCGAAGAGCGCGCCGGGGATGCCGGCGATCATCGCGCCGCCCGCGACCACGAGGACGACGGCGAGCGGATGCACCTTGACGGCGGAGCCCATCAGCAGGGGCTGCAGGATATGGCCCTCGATCTGCTGGACGCCCAGGACGACCAGGAGCATCCAGAGGGCGATCCAGGGCCCGTTGTAGACGAGGGCGAGGAAGACGGCGACGGCGCCCGTGACGACCGCGCCCACGATCGGGATGAACGAGCCCAGGAACACGAGCACGGCGACCGGCAGCGCAAGAGGCACCTGCAGCAGGAAGGCGCCCAAGCCGATGCCGATGGCGTCGATGGTCGCGACGAACAGCTGGGTGCGCGCGTAGTTCACGATCGTCGCCCAGCCGTTCCTGGCCGCACCGTCGGCCGCGGGCCGCGCGGAACGCGGGAAGAGCTTGAGCGTCCACCGCCAGATCCCGGCGCCGTCGGCGAGCAGGCAGATGAGGATGAACAGCGACAGCAGGGCCCCCGTGGCGACGTGGCCCACCGTGGTCCCGATCGCGAGAGCCCCGGACCACAGCGCCTGGGCCTGCTCGTTGAGGAAGGCGAGTCCCTGATCGAGGTAGTCGGAGATCTGCGTGTCGGACAGGCTGAGCGGCCCCTCGTGCAGCCAGACCTGGAACTGGTCGAACGCCTGCGCTGAGCTCTCCTGCACCTTCGGCAGCTCTGCCCGCACCTGCCAGATCACGAGCCAGAGCAGACCCGCGACGATCGCGGCCGTGCCGAGCAGGGAGATCGCGATCGCGGCCCAGC
Organism: Microbacterium sp. H83; assembly: GCF_001650405.1. GTDB lineage: Bacteria > Actinomycetota > Actinomycetes > Actinomycetales > Microbacteriaceae > Microbacterium. Next base: position 81,356 of record NZ_LWCU01000054.1, read on the forward strand.
GCGGGAACCGGTGCCGCAGCATCCAGCCGAACGCCGGCCACAGCAGGGCCGTGATGAGGATGCCGACCATGAGCGGGATGACCAGGAGCTTGAGCAGCATGACGAGCCAGATGAACACGCCGCCGGCGGCGGCGATCAGCAGCAGCCGCCACGCGTAGCCCGCCGTCACGCGCAGCGGGAGCGGCACGGCGTCATCGGCCTCCGTCGAGACGGTGCGGTCCGTGGAGACGGGGCGCGGACGGAACAGGTCTGTCAGCCAGGAACGCCGCTCATCGCTCATCGCCCAAGTCTACGGCGCTGCCGTGAGCGCGCACGACGGCCGACGTCGTGGATGTCGGCGCCCGGCGCTACGCTGACGGCGTGACAGACACCCTCAGCTCCGCCCAGGCCCGCCGCATCGCGCTGGCTGCGCAGGGCTTCACCCGCGCACGGCCGGCGACGGTCGCCGCGCGGCATCTGCATCGGGCGATGGAGCGCCTCGGCGTGCTGCAGATCGACTCCGTCAACGTGTTCGCGCGCTCCCACTACATGCCGTTCTTCTCCCGGCTCGGCGCCTACGATCCCGCCCTCCTCGACCGGGTCTTCCTGTCGCGGACGACCCACTACGTGGAATATCTCGCGCACGAGGCGACGTTCATCCCCGTCGACGACTGGCCGCTCTGGCGCTTCCGCATGGATCGCTTCCGTGCACGATGGGGCGAGGGGTCCTGGGCTGCGGAGAACGCTCGCACGCTGCAGTGGGTCCAGGACGAGCTCCGCGTGCGCGGCCCGCTGAGGCCCGCCGACCTGAGAGCCGACGCGCCGCGGGAGCGAGGCACGTGGTGGGACTGGGACGACGTGAAGCTCGCCCTCGAGCATCTCTGGCGCACCGGCGATGTGGCGATCAGCGGCCGGAAGGGCTTCGAGCGGACCTATGCCCTCGCCGAGCAGGTCATCCCCGACGCCGTCCTGGCCAGGGAGATCCCCCGTGCGGACGCGATCCGCGAGCTGGTGCGCCGCGCCGCGAGGTCGTCGGGCGTCGCCACACAGGCGGACCTCTCGGACTACTACCGCATCCGTGATCGTGGCGCGGTGACGCAGTCGATCGCCGATCTCGTCGACGAGGGCGAGCTCCTCCCCGTCCGCGTCCGAGGGTGGGAGCGCGGCGGGCGCCCGATCGCCGCATGGCGGCACCGCGACGCGGTGCTCCCGCGCCGTGTGGACGCCGCAGCGATCCTCACCCCGTTCGACCCCGTCGTCTGGTTCCGTGATCGCGCGCTCCGCGCCTTCGACCTGGACTACCGGATCGAGATCTACGTCCCGGCCGAGAAGCGCCGCTACGGCTACTACTCGCTGCCCGTGCTCGTCGGCGACCGCATCGTCGCGCGGATGGATCTCAAGGCCGATCGCGCCACCTCGACCCTGCAGGTCCAGTCGGCGTGGTGGGAGCCGCAGGCGGATCCGTCCGCCGACATCGCCGCCATCGCCCCCCAGGTCGCCCTCGCGGCGGTCTGGCAGGGTCTCGAGAACGTCTCCGTCTCGGGATGGGGAACGGCGGCTCCCGCTCTGCATGCCGCGCTGGCGAGCACGGACGCCTCCGTCCGGCGGCACGTGCATCTGAGGGAGAGCGTGGCGTGAGCCGGCGCACACGGTGGCTGGCGGTCGGAGCGGCCGTCGTGCTGGCTGCCGTCATCGCGGTGTGGGTGTGGCAGGCATCGGCGCCGCGCCCCGATCCGGAGACCACGACGACCCCCACTGCGGCCCCATCGCCGTCGCCGGACGTGCGAGCGCTCGCGCAGGCGGAGCTCGACGAGCATCTCGAGCAGTGCGCGGCCGACGGCATGCCGGGTGGCACCGCGAGCGCGGGCTGCGGCATCCGGATCCCCTGGGGCACCGAGTTCGCGACGGTCGACGACGCCGCGCTCCGCATCGAGCGGCTGCCCGTGCTCGAGCTCGATCCCGACGGTCAGGGCTTCGTGGCGGACGACGGCATCCTCGTCGCGACGGTCACGGGCACGGGTCAGGACGGCGCCCCGAGGACCGAGACGTATCGCACCGACTCCTGGGCGGTGCGCGGAGACGTCGTGCTGTCGGAGGGGCGGCTGCGCCTCGACGTGTGGTGAGCGCCGGAAACGCAGGAGGCCCGGTGCATCATCGCGCACCGGGCCTCCTGCGTGAGTCCGTCAGAACTGGACGCGCGGGGGTTCGGAGATCGCGCCGCTGTCGGCGACCTCGAAGAACTCGCGCTCGGTGAAGCCGAGCCCCTTCGCGAACAGGTTGTTGGGGAACACCTTGATCTTGGTGTTGAGCTCGCGGACGCCGCCGTTGTAGAAGCGGCGCGCGGCCTGGATCTTGTCCTCCGTGTCGACGAGGGACTGCTGCAGTTGCAGGAAGTTCTGGCTGGCCTGGAGCTGCGGATACGCCTCCGCGACCGCGAAGAGGCTGCGCAGCGCCTGCTGCAGGTGTCCCTCTGCGATGCCCGCCTCGCCGGGACTGCCCGCGGACAGGGTCTCGGCGCGAGCGCGCGTGACGTTCTCGAAGACGGCCTTCTCGTGCGACGCGTATCCCTTGACCGTCTCGATGAGGTTCGGGATGAGGTCGGCCCGGCGCTTCAGCTGGACGGTGATGCCGCTCCAGGCCTCGTCGACGCGGACTTTGAGCTGCACCAGCGAGTTGTACGTCGCCCAGAGATAGATCCCCGCGAGCAGGATCACTCCGACGACGATCAGTACCGGCACGAGCCATTCCATCAGAGGCCCACCCTTCCTCGTGTTTGTCTCATCCTACCGGCGCTGTCTGCGCGTCGACTGGGTGCGGCGCGCGGATCGCACGCGCCGATCACTCGCCGAGGACCCGCTCGAGATAGCGGTTCGCGAAGCGCCGCTCGGGGTCGAGGCGATCGCGCAGCGCGACGAAATCGTCGAAGCGCGGATACCGCTCCTGCAGGCTCTCTGCCGTGAGCGTGTGGAGCTTGCCCCAGTGCGGTCGCCCTCCGTGCTCGAGCATGATCTGCTCCACGGCCTCGAAGTACGCCGTCGGGTCCGCGCGCCAGTACCTGTGCACCGCGATGTACCCGGTCGCCCGACCGTGCGCGGTGGACAGCCAGCGGTCGTCGGCGGCCGTGAAGCGCACCTCGATCGGGAACTCGATGCGCCAGCCCCGCTCCTCGATCACCGCGCGCACGGCGCGGAAGGCCGCGACCACATGCTCGGCGGGGAGGGCGTACTCCATCTCGCGGAAGCGCACCGTGCGGCTCTGGGTGAGCACCCGGTGCGACAGGTCGGTGTACCGTCGGTCGCCGGTGAGCTTCACGGCCAGACGATTGAACGGCGGCGTGATCGCCGGGGCGATCCGGCCGGCGCCACACACCGCGCGGTAGACGCCGTTGGAGAGCAGCGTCTCGTCGACCCACCTCCCGAGGACGGGGAGCGGCGCACGGCGGGTCGATTCCGGCATCCGGCTCTGCGTCTTGGTCAGTGCGACGTCCGTGTGCGGGAACCAGTAGAACTCGAAGTGGTCCGCCTCGGACACCCGCTCGGGCAGAGAGTCGAGCACGTCGTCGAGCGGAGCCGGCTCGTCGATCGCGCTCAGCACGAAGGCGGGGACGCACTGCAGCGTCACCTCGACGATGATCCCCAGGGCGCCGAGGCCGAGCGCGACCGCCGGCAGCAGCTCGGGTTCGTGCTCGTCGTCGATGCGGCGGAACGCGCCGTCAGCGGTGACCATCGTCACACCGACGACCTGCGCGGCGAGACCGCCGAAGCCGGCTCCCGTGCCGTGGGTCCCCGTGGAGATGGCCCCCGCGATGGACTGGCGGTCGATGTCGCCGAGGTTCTCCATCGCGAGGCCGTGCGGGGCGAGCAGTCCCGGTACGCGGTGGAGGCGCGTGCCGGCGAGGAGCGTGACGCGACCGGTCGCCGCATCGGCCGAGACCAGCCCCTGCAGGTCGTCGAGTTCGAGGAGCACCCCCGGGGCGATCGCTATCCCGGTGAAGCTGTGTCCCGCGCCGACCGCTTTGATCGTGAGACCGTGCGCCGCGGCGGCGATGACGGCGCGCTGCACGCCCTCCGGGCTGCGGGGCCGCTCGACCCGGATCGGCCGCACCTCGGCCGACCGGGCCCAGTTCTGCCAGGTGCCGCCGATTCTCGTCACAGGAACGCCTTCCCTTCGCCGCGATACGTCGGCAGCTCGTCGACGACCTCATCGCCGGACACCAGGTGGTAGCGCTCGACGCGCTCCGCGCCCTCGCCGCTCTTGGCGTGTCGGAACCACACGCGATCCCCTACACCGAGCTGCCGTGCCGACGTCCCCTGCAGCGGTGTCTGCACCTCGCCCGCCGCTTCGCGAGGGAGCGTGCGCAGACCGTCGGGCCAGACGGCCAGGGGCTGCCGCGACGCCACCGCCGGTCCGGAAGCGATCCAGCCCCCGCCGAGCACGGTCGCGATGTCCGCTGCGGGCCGACGGACGACGTCGAACGCCACAGCGGATGCCGGTGCCGGCCGGAACGAGCGGTAGCCGTCGAACAGGTGCCCGCCGAGCAGGCCGCTTCCCGCGCTCGCCTCCGTGAGCGATTCGTCGCTGCCGGTGAACTCCAGCGACCCGGTCCCGCCGCCGTTGAGGAACTCGAGCGGAGCGATGTCCCTCAGCGCCGACACGATCGCCGCACGACGCTCGCGCAGCTCTGCGCGGGAGCGCGCCTGCATCAGACGGATCACGGGAGCATCAGGACCCGCGGCATCGCCTTGCCCTGCGATCTGGGCTTCGTACATCTGCAGGCCGACCAGCCGGAACCCGGGTCGACGCACGATCTGCCGAGCGAACGCCGCCACCTCGCCGGGCGTGAACAGGGCCGAGCGGCGAACGCCGATGTGCCCGAGCGCCGCGGAGCGGAGCGACGCGTCGGCGTCGATGGCCACGCGGATCTCCGGGCGGGCACCGGCGGGAGCGACACTGTCGACGATGTCGAGGTGCGCCGGGTCGTCGACCATCAGGGTGATCCGCTGCACGGCGGTCTGGGACGCGAAGAGATCCTCGAGCCCCTGCCGATCGACCGTCGGGTAGCCGAGCACGATGTCGTCGTGGGTCTCGGCGAGCCACAGCGCCTCCGCCAGGGTGAACGCGAGGATCCCGCGATATCCGGGCAGCGCGAGCACGGCGTCGAGCACGGACCGGACGCGCACCGATTTCGACGCCACGCGGATCGGCAGGCCGCCCGCTCGCACGAGCAGATCCATCGCGTTGTGCCGCAGCGCCTCGCGATCGATGACGGCGACGGGCGCGGGCAGGTGCCCGGTCGCCGCCGAGAGGCGCGGCCAGTAGCGTGCGGGGTCCTGCCATTCGGGGACGACGGCGGAGGGTCCCTGGGCGGGGCTCAGATCGGCGGTGAGGTCGAGCACTCCCCCACACTACGGCGTCCGGCACTCCGACTCACGCTTTCGGAGACCGGGTCGCACGGCGTGCGATCCGATACCTCGCCCACGCGATATTCCGGAACACCAGCTCAGACGCGCGTCATGATCGCTCTCCGGCCCCGTCTTGATCATTGAGGCCGTCGTCAGGCGGTCTCGTCGACCGTCTGGTCGATTGCCGGGGGGTGACGATGCTGTCTCAGCAGCATCACGGGGGAGGCGGGCGCTGGGAAGCCTGTCTCCTTCCCCTCGCGGAGGCATCGCCATCCTGTTCCCGTGTACTCTGAGCGGGACCCGCGCCCCCGGCCCCCGTAGCCCAATGGCAGAGGCAGGCGACTTAAAATCGCTTCAGTCTGGGTTCGAGTCCCAGCGGGGGCACTCGGCCGGGTCGAACGCCGCCGCTCAGCGTCCGAACAGATCGCCGATGCCGGGGATGCCGAGATCACCGAGCTTCTGCCCCCACTCCCCCGCCGTCTCACCGAAGCCGGAGACGGCCTCGCCCGCCGACCCGATGAAGCCGTCGGCCGCGCCCGTCACACCCTCGACGACACCGCTCAGGCCGTCGAAGCCGACGCCGCTCGCGATGGCCTCGACGTCGATCCCCTGCGCGAGCGCGTCGAAGTCGACCCCGAGACCGGCCGCCTGCTCGAGCAGGGGTCCGGCGACGCTGCTCGCCACCGCGCCGGCCGCCACGACACCGAGCACGCCCACGGCGGCTCCGCCCACGGCGCCTGCCGCGCCGAGGCCGGCGATCCCGCCGAGGCCGCCCCTGCCGCGGCCGTCGTCATCCCCTCCGCGGACCCGCGAGAGGAGCCCGCGCATCCGGCCGGGCCGCCCTGCCTCTGTGCGTCCAGCCGCCCGCGCGAGATCAGCGGGCGACGACGAGGCGGGACGCTCGGCAGGCGCGAGCTCGACGTTCATCCGCTCCTGCACCTGCGCCCGCTGCGACGGGTTCAGCCGGGCGAATGCCTCGCGATGGATCTCCTCCACGCGATGCGGATCGGCGGTCTGCATCAGATAGTCGTACCGCGCGATCGCCGCGCGGTCGGCGTCCGTCCCGCGGCCGACACCTGTTCGACCTGCTGCCGGCGGCGTGTACCGGTCAGCCGGCGGTGTGTACCGGTCAGCCGGCGGCGTGTACCGGTCGGCCGGCGGCGTGTACCGATCGGCCGGGGGCGCGGAGCCGTCGGCGGGCACGCGCCCGGGTGTCCCCGCCGCCGAGCGACCGCGCTGCCGCTCACCGCGGTCGCGGCCCACGTCGAGATCCAAAGCGCCTGCAGCGAGACGGAGCAGTCGGTCGAGCTTTCCCATGATGCGGTTCCTCACGTGGCGTGTGGACGGCCACGGAAATCGCATCCTGTGCGGGTGCGGGGTCCTCGGCCGTCCGCGGTTGACGGACGCCAGGTCTCCTCCACCCGAGAGGGCCGGTGGGCCGGGATCCGCCATCGGATCCGTGGTGACGGCGCCACCGCAGTCGGGAGTACTCCCCTTGCGCTCCCGACCGTAGTGGTGAGAGCTATGAATGCGATGCGAGCTGGAGACGACGAACGCCCCGTATCCGGAGGGATCGGGGCGTTCGAGCGGGGAGGTCACTTCGCGGAGGCGGCCTCCGCGGGCGTCTTCGCTGCGGACTTCTCGGCAGCCGGCTTCGTGGCGCCGGTCTTGGCTCCGGCGGGCTCCTCGCCCGCGGCCTTGTCGGCGGCCGTGGCCTGAGCGGCCGGAGCCGTCGTGGCCGGAGCCGGAGCGCTGGCGGCCGGGCGCGGGCGCGCAGCGAACTCCTCGAACACGTACCGCGGGTTCTGCACGGTCTCGAGGTTCACCAGGTCGCGGCCGAGCCACAGGTTGTTCCACCAGCCCCAGAGGACGCGGAACTTGCGCTCCCACGTCGGCATCGCGAGACCGTGGTAGCCACGGTGCGCGACCCAGGCGACGAAGCCCTTGAGCGCGAGCTTGCCGGACTGGAAGACGCCGTTGTAGAGGCCGAGGCCCGCGACGGCGCCGAGGTTCTTGTGGAAGTAGTCCTTGGGAGCCTCGCCACGCAGGACCGCCACGAGATTCTTCGCGAGGAGCTTCGCCTGACGCACGGCATGCTGGGCGTTGGGAACGCAGAAGCCGCCCACGCCGCCGCCCGACAGGTCGGGAACGGCCGACACGTCGCCCGCAGCCCATGCGCCCTCGACGAACGCCTCGGGGGTGCCGACGCGGAGATCGGCGCGGGTCTGGATGCGACCGCGTTCCTCGACCGGCAGGTCGCCGCCGCGCACGACGGTCGGGTTCGCCATCACGCCGGCGGTCCAGACGATGAGATCGGTCGGGATGACCTCGCCGGTGGAGAGCTCGACGTTGCCGTCGACCGCGCTCGTGAGCTGCGTGTCGAGATGCACGTTGGCGCCGCGCTTCGCGAGATCCTTGAGGACCCACTCGCTCGTGGGCAGCGAGACCTCGGGCATGATGCGGCCCATGGCCTCGATGAGGTGGAAGTGCGTGTCCTCGAACGTGATCTGCGGGTACTTCGAGACCAGGGCGGAGGCGAGGGAGCGGAGCTCCGCGAAGACCTCGATGCCGGCGAAGCCGCCGCCGACGACGACCACGGTGAGCAGGCGGTCGCGCTCGGGACCGGCAGGCACGGAGGCCGCCTTGTCGAAGTTCGACATCAGGCGGTCGCGGATCGCGACGGCCTCCTCGATCGTCTTGAGGCCGATGGCGTTGTCCGCGATGCCCGGGATCGGGAACGTGCGCGAGACGGCGCCTGCGGTCACGACGATCTGGTCGTAGGCGAACTCGTACGGCTCGCCCAGGGGCGGCGTGATCGTCGCGACCTTCTCGGCGTGGTTGATGTTGGTCACCTTCGCCGTGAGCACGTGGGTGCGCTTGAGGTGGCGACGGTGGGCGACCACCGAGTGGCGGGCCTCGATGGAGCCGGCGGCGACCTCGGGGAGGAACGGCTGGTACGTCATGTACGGCAGCGGGTCGACCATGGTCACGTCGGCTTCACCCTTGCGAAGGTGCTTCTCCAGCTTCCACGCCGTGTAGAAGCCTGCGTAGCCTCCACCGACGATCAGAATCTTGGGCACAGTGCTGTTCTGAGGCACAGGGGGACAACTCCTAGAGTCAGGAATGTGGCGTGCGAGCGCGCGCCGATCGGATGCGCCGGGCAGCTGCGGTGACGCCAAGCGCTACCAGGATACCAGGGACTGTGAGCGCGATGAGCGGCAGGGTACCGTAGCGCACGGATTCGGCGCTGGGAAGCAGCGGTGAACCGGGCTCGGTGGGCGCGTCGGCCGCCGGCAGCGGCGGCACCTCGACCGGCGCCGCCGACGGCTCGGGCTGCGGGACGGTCTCGGCGCGACGGAACACGCGGACCCACTCCGCGAGATCACCCATCGGGTTCGCCGTGACGGTGGGGACATCGGCGGTCACCGCGGCGGCAGCGTCGACGAGTCCGTATCCGTACAGCGGATCCGGCGTCCGCGTCATCCCGTCGACGGGGATGGCGGTCCTGATGATGCGGTTGATGACGTTCGCGGCGTTCATGTCGGGGTGCGCGGACCGTACCAGGGCCGCGATCCCCGCGACGATCGGCGCCGCGCCGCTCGTGCCGCTCCAGCGTGCGATCTCGCCGTCGGCGGAGACCCCCAGGAGCCCTTCGCTCGGCGCCGCGATGCCGATCGTGATGCCCTGCGTCGATGCCTCGATGCTCGCGGTGCCCGTCTGGTCGACGCCGCCCACCGTGAGGACGCCGGGGATGGTGGCGGGAGCGCCGATGATGTTCGTGCCGCTCCCCCGGTTCCCCGCCGCGACCACGACGACGACGTCGTGCTCGAAGGCGTAGAGGAACGCGTCGTCCCAGCTCCGGTCCCAGTCGAGGGTGTTCGTGGTGAACGAGAGATTGATGATGTCGGCGCCGTTGTCGACCGCCCATCGCATGCCCTCCGCGACCTGCTCCGTGAAAGGCACGGCCGCGGCGGCGCCGAAGCCCACCGAGATCGACAGCAGGTCGGCCTCGGGGGCGACCCCGATCATGCCCGTGCCGTCGGGAGCGCCCCGACCGGCCGCCAGCGATGCGACCCACGATCCGTGATCGCCGTCGATCGCCCCGAGCGGCGTGCGGCCGTCGGTCGACCCGGTGCCCGACACGTCGGTGCCGCCGGCGACCGCCTCGTCGAACACTCCTGGCACCTTCCCGATGCCGGTGTCGATCACGGCGATCTTCACGCCGTCTCCGCGCGTCGTCTGCCACGCGTCGCGGATGCGCGCGCCGTCGAGCCAGTACTCCAGCGCGCGCGTCGGGTCGGCGGGGTCGTCCGGGACGGGCGGAGGGGTCGCGGCGGCGCCGAGGAGCAGGACGGACGCCACGACCGCCGCCATCGCGACGACGCTCCGCAGCCTCCGGCGCGGGCTCATGCCGACGACGCCTCGTCCTCGCGGAGGGCCGCGCCAGGGTCGACGCACCGGCACACGTCCGGCGACCACGCAGACCGCACGAGCGCCTCGTCGCCGATGGGGTTCACGCCCGCGCCCGCGGCCAGCGCATGGCCGGCGAGCGCGTGCAGGCACTTGACGCGCGTGGGCATGCCGCCGGCGGAGATGCCGTCGATCTCGGGCACCTCGCCGAACTGCGCGCGGTCGGCGAGATACACCTCGTGCGCGGTGACGTATGCCGCGGCGACGTCCTCGTCGTCGGCCAGGCGTGCCGCGAGCTCGGGCATGACGTGCGCTGCCTCGAGAGTCGACATCGCCGCGGTCGCCGCCGGGTGCGTCAGGTAGTAGAACGTGGGGAACGGCGTCCCGTCGGCGAGCCTCGGCGAGGTGGCCACCACGGTGGGGTTGCCGCAGGCGCACCGTGCCGCGACGCCGACGACTCCGCGCGCGGGGCGTCCCAACTGCGCCGACACCACGGCGAGCTCGGCGGTCGTGGGGGCGGGGAAAGGCGGCGTGGTCACCCCTCCAGGGTACGGGAGCATGCCGTGAGGATTCTTCGAGGGGGCCCGGCGACGCGCAGGTGCGACGGCTCAGGACAGGACGGCTCAGGGCGCGACGACGGCGGTGTCGCTCAGACCCGCCGCGGTCAGCGTGCGCAGCAGCTGCGGCATCCAGTCCGACGGCGTCTCCTCGAGCGTGTCGCTCACCGGTCCCTGCTCCTGCGGCAGAGCCGCCGGGTCGAGATCGTTGTCGATGAGGTACACGACCTCGCCGGGCTTGACGTAGTAGAGGCGCTCCCGCGCCTGGGTCGTGATGAACGCCGGGTCATCCCAGCGCTCCCGCTCCTTCTCGAGGGCGGTGATCTCGTCCTCCGAGACCTGGATCGACTGCTCCAGCGCGGCGATCTTCTGGCGCTGGTCGATGAACGTGCCGAGCGTCGGGACCAGGACCCAGGCGCCGAGGACGACGAGCGAGAGCATGATCACCGAGAACGCGGACAGGCGGATGCCGGAGGCCCACTCGCGCACGTCGACGCGACGGTCCCCCGCGGTGCGGGCCGTCCGGGCGGCCGAACCGGTCGGGCGCCGCCGTGCGGACGGAGCGGTCTGCGGCCGCGAGCTCCCGGGAGACGCGGAAGGAGGAGCCGGTCGTCGTGCCACGGCTCCTCCTTCGTGCCGTTCAGCGAACGGCGTGTGCATGTCTCAGCTGCGGTCAGCCCTGGTAGCGCGGGAACGCCGAGCGCCCGGCGAAGACCGCCGCGTCGCCCAGCTCCTCTTCGATGCGCAGAAGCTGATTGTACTTCGCGACGCGCTCGCTGCGAGCAGGCGCACCCGCCTTGATCTGACCCGCGTTCGTCGCGACGACGAGGTCGGCGATCGTGGTGTCCTCGGTCTCGCCCGAGCGGTGCGACAGCATCGCCGTGTAGCCCGAGCGCTGCGCGAGGCTGACGGCGTCGAACGTCTCGGTGAGCGTTCCGATCTGATTGACCTTGACGAGCAGCGAGTTGGCGACGCCGCGCGCGATGCCGTCGGCCAGACGGGACGGGTTCGTGACGAAGAGGTCGTCGCCGACGAGCTGGACCTTGGAGCCCAGGGCGTCGGTGAGGAGCTTCCAGTTGTCCCAGTCGTCCTCGGCGAGAGCGTCCTCGATCGTGACGATCGGGAAGTCGTTCACGAGCCCCTGGTAGTACTCGATCAGCTCGGGGCCGCTCCAGTCCTTGTTGTCGAGGCGGTACACGCCGTCGGAGAAGAACTCGGTGGCGGCGACGTCGAGGCCGAGCGCGATGTCGGTGCCGGGGGTGAAGCCGGCCTTCTCGATCGCCTTGACCAGGAAGTCGAGGCCCTCGCGGTTGCTGGGCAGGTCGGGGGCGAACCCGCCCTCGTCGCCGAGCCCGGTCGCGTACCCCGCGGCCTTCAGCTCGCTGCGCAGCACGTGGTAGGTCTCGACGCCCCAGCGGAGCGACTCCGAGTAGGTCTCGGCGCCGATCGGAGCGAGGAAGAACTCCTGCATGTCGATGCCGTTGTCGGCGTGCTCGCCGCCGTTGATGACGTTGAACAGCGGGACGGGCAGGACGTGTGCGTTCGGGCCGCCGAGGTAGCGGAACAGGGGCAGGTCGGCCGAATCGGCCGCGGCCTTGGCGACGGCGAGGCTGACTCCGAGGATGGCGTTCGCACCCGTGCGCTGCTTGTTGTCGGTGCCGTCGGTCTCGATGAGGATCTCGTCGACGATGCGCTGCTCGCTCGCCTCGACGCCCTCGAGAGCCGGGCCGAGCTCGTCGATGATGGCGTCGACGGCCTTGAGGACGCCCTTGCCGCCGTAGCGGCTCTTGTCGCCGTCGCGCAGCTCGTACGCCTCGAAGGCGCCCGTCGATGCGCCGGAGGGGACGGCCGCCCGCTGGACGACGCCGTCATCGAGGAGCACCTCCACCTCGACGGTCGGGTTCCCGCGCGAGTCCAGAATCTCGCGTGCGCCTACAGCCTCGATCAGTGCCACTGATGTGCTCCTTGTTCAGGGGAAGGGTGTGTGGAGCGTCGTCGATCCGCGCCCAGTCTAGCCCGCCGTCGTCGCCGCGCCGGGGTCCGAGACGGCCTCGTCACACCACGACGGCGAGCGCGAAGCCGTCCCAGCCCTTGAGGCCGACGGTCTGCAGCGCCGTCGCGTCGAAGCGAGGGTCCTCCGCGAGCATCCGGAGCCCCTCTCGCGTGCCGATCACCTTCGAGTCGGTCGTGTCGTCGCGCACGATCTCGCCGTCGCGACCGATGTTGTCGAGGACGATCACCGTCCCGGGGCGGCCGAGCCTCGCGGCCCAGTCGAGGTAGATCGTGTTCGACTCCTTGTCGGCGTCGATGAAGACGAGGTCGAAGCCGCCGACGAGCGTGGGAAGCACCTCGGCGCCCCTCCCGACGCGGATGTCGACCCGATCGCCGACGCCGGCGGCGTCGATGCTGGCCCGCGCGATCGCGGCGTTGTCCGCCTCCGCCTCGATCGTGACGACCCGGCCGTCGGGGCCGACGGCCCGCGCCAGCCAGATCGTCGAGTACCCGCCCAGCGTGCCGATCTCGAGCACACGGCGCGCGCCGCTGATGCGCGCCACGAGGTTGAGGAGCTTGCCGGCGACGGGCGCCACCTCGATCTCGGGCATCCCCGCCTCACGCTGAGCGGCGAGGGCCTCCTCGAGGGCGGCGTCGTGCCCGACCAGGAGGTCGGCGAGGTAGGCGTCCGCGTCGGACCATGCGGAGGGAGTCGATTCCATGAGGTCAGCCAACCGGCCGGCCGTGGTGCGCGTCAAGCAGCGCGCGCCGCCCGGTCCGCATAGGCCTGGAGCAGGGCCGCGGCCTCCTCGGCGCCGTCGACGGTGACGATGAAGGCTCCGCGCCCGCGCCGAGCGATCTCGATCGCCGGACCGCGGCGCATCACGATGCCGGATCGCCCGTCGACCGAGACCCGCCACCCCCAGCCGCCGAACTCCCCGAACGGCGAGATGTCGACGGCGCGGGCGTGCTCGACCTCGGCGAGCGGGATCTCGATGCGCGGCCGACCGATCACGGCCCGGGCGCTGAAGCCCTCGGGCGTGACGCGGATGCGGTACGAGGCCGTGGCTGCGATCGCGACCGTGACGACGACCGCCACGACAGCGACCACCCACCCACCGGCGATGCCCGTGGTCACCATGAACACGGCGAGCGCGACGAGACCGGCGAGCACCGTGGCGAGGAAGACGAGGGCGCCGAGCGGCATGGTCGCGGTCGCGAGCCAGACGACCCGCTCCCCCGCAGCCACCCGCACGTCCTGTCGCGGTGCGAGCGATCGCCCCGGAGCCGTCCGCACACGCGGCTGCACCGCCCACGCGAGGGCGCCGACGCCGAGGAAGCCGGCGAACGCCAGGCCCATCACGCCGCCGATGCCGGGGACCTCCGAGTCGGGTCCGAGGTCGCGCTGCACCGCGAGGGAGCCGAGACTCAGGGCGAGGGCGAAGATCGACATCCCCGCGGCGAAGGCGCCGAGGAGTCGCGCGGCGCCACCCCACTGCGTGCCCACGGAGACGAGCGTGGCGATCACGAGCAGAAGGGGGATCCCGAGTCCGACGGCGAGGAGAAGCCAGAGATACGCGGACGCCGGGGCGAACCCGTCCGCTCCTCCGACGCCCCAGTGGATGGCGACGGGATCGGGGAACGAGGGCAGCCAGCCGAGGAGCAGGACGATGCCGATCGCCGTCACCACGAGGGGGAACAGCACGGCGACGATGACGAAGATCCGTCGGGCGCGCCGCACCTCGGGCTGCCGGACGGCATCGGTTCGTGGCGTGTTCATCGCTGTGCCTCCTCGGGGTCGTGCGGATGCGGTGGGTCGAGCGGATCGCGGAGATCGCTCCGGGGATCGAGGGCGGGTGGCGGCGCGTCGGCGTGCGAGCCGATGATCCCGGCCAGCGTCTCGGCCGACACTCCGAGACCTCGCGCACGATCCACGAGGCGATCGATCTCGTGCGCGAGCTCCACGAGCGGGGCGGCCGCGCCGGAGATCACAGCGCCCCGGCCGCGACGCAGCTCGATCAGCCCCTCGTCGCGCAGCCGCTGATAGGCGTGCAGCACCGTGTGCTGGTTGATCTGCAGCGCGGCCGCGACGTCGCGGGCGGCCGGCAGCCGGTCTCCCGGCGACAGAGCGCCCGCGAGCAGGTCGGCGCGGATCGAGGCGGCCACCTGATCGTAGAGCGGCCGGGCGCTCTCGGTATCGACGCGGATCAGCATTCGAGCCTCCCTCTTCCACTAGTAATTCTATGACAACTAGAACAATTCGCACAAGCTCTCCCCGCGGACGGTCGCATCGGCGTCGGCATCGGGCTCTCGACACCGGTCGTTCACCCGTGCGTGCGACGATGACGGGATGCCCCTCGCCCGCCGCCTGCGACTCGGCGACGCCGTCGCCATCGGCCTCGGCTCGATGATCGGCGCCGGCGTGTTCTCGGTCTGGGCGCCCGCGCTCGGGGCCGCCGGCAGCGGCATCCTCGTCGCACTCGCCATCGCGGCGCTGGTCGCGTTCTGCAACGCCACCGCGTCCGCACAGCTCGCCGCCGTGCATCCGGTCGCCGGCGGGACCTACGCGTACGCCAGGGCGGAGATCGGACCGTGGTGGGGATTCGTCGCCGGATGGAGCTTCGTGATCGGCAAGATCGCCAGCTGCGCGGCCATGGCCATGACGTTCGCGGCGTACGCCGCTCCCGCCGGATGGCGGACCCCGACCGCTGTCATCGCCGTCGTCGCGCTCGTGGGCGTCAACTGCATGGGCGTGACCCGCACGGCGCTCGTCACCCGCATCCTCGTGGCGTGCTCACTGCTGGGGCTCGCCGTCGTCGTCGCCGCCGGACTCGGTGGCGCCGCGAACGTGGCGGCTCCCCCGCTCCCCGACGCGACCGCGTACGGCGTGCTGCAGGGAGCCGGTCTGCTCTTCTTCGCGTTCGCCGGGTACGCCCGCATCGCCACGATGGGCGAGGAGGTCGTGGATCCCGCCCGCACGATCCCCCGCGCGATCGTCCTCGCGCTCGCCGGCGCCGTCGCGGTGTACACCGCCGTGGCGATCACGGTCGTCGTCGTCCTCGGCGGCGACGCGGCCGCGAGCTCGGCACCCCTCGCCGATGCACTCGCTGTCAGCGGATGGTCGGCGCTCGCACCCGTGGTCCGCATCGCGGCGGCCGCGGCCTCTCTCGGGGCGCTGCTCGCCCTGCTCACCGGAATCGGACGCACGACGCTGGCCATGGCGCGCGATCGGGACCTTCCGCGATTCCTCGCACGGATCGACGACCGGCATCAGGTGCCCCGACGCGCCGAGATCGCGATCGGCGTCCTCGTCGTCACCGTCGTGCTCGTGGCGGATCTCCGCGACGCGATCGGCTTCTCGTCGTTCGGAGTGCTGCTGTACTACCTCATCGCGAACGCCGCGGCCTTCCGCCAGCCCTCGGAGGTCCGGCGCTATCCGCGCCTCCTGCAGGTGGTCGGCGCGCTGGGCTGCCTGCTCCTCGTGAACACCCTCCCCGTGCTGGCGTCGCTCGTCGGGACCGCGGTCGTGCTCGCAGGCGTGCTGTACCGCGCGATCCGTCTGCGTCTCGAGCGCTGATCAGGCTGCGACGTCGGCGCCCCCTCGTCAGCACCCGTCCCGCGGACGGCGCGCGCCGAGGGCGGCAGCCGCGGCGGCGCACGTCTCCGGCAGCAGCGCCTCGGCCGTGCGCCGGTACCCGAGCGCGCTCGGATGGAACCGATCGAGGCTGAACATGGCCTCGGGGTCGTCGAAGAACATCGGACCCACGGCGCGGCGCAGATCGACCGGGTGCGCGCCGGCCGCTCGGGCCGTCTCGGCCTGTGCGTCGGCGAGACGACGCGACATGCTCGAGATCAGTCGTCGAAGAGGCTGCGGCACCGGACGCAGCGCGCCGAGATCGGGGCACGTGCCCACCACGACCTCTGCGCCGCGACGCCGGAGGTCCGCGATCGTCTCGCGCAGATGCAGCGTCGAGACGGCGACGGGAAGGCGATGCGTGACGTCGTTGCCGCCGACCACGATCACCGCGACGTGCGGTGCGTAGTCGGCCGGCAGCAGCGCCAGCTGGCCGGCGAGGTCGGGCGACTCCGACCCGACGACGGCTCCCGTGCGCAGGTGCACGGGACGGTGCATGCGTCGGGCCACGCCTTTCGCGAGCCGGCCGCCGAGCGTCTCCTTGCGCCGTTGCGCGCCCAGCCCCGCAGCCAGCGAGTCGCCGAGCACGAGCAGCTCGACGGGCACGCCGTCGAGCGATCGCCGCCACACCCGATCGGCGTCGATCGACTGCTCGCCGAGCGGCTTTCCGATGCGCCGGCGGGCGATCGCCGCCTGCCGGGTCAGGACCACCCTGACGCCGATCACGACAGCGGCCGCCGCAACGGCACCCGCGGAGACGCCCATGACGGCGACGAGAGGATGACGGCGCATGCCGCGATTCGACTCGATCGCCGTGAACGGCGAGTGAACGCGGTCGCCGTCGAAAGGCGACCGTCCCCCGGTCAGGCCAGCGGCTTGAGCTCCAGCGTCGTGGCCCCCGCGACCACGGTCGCGAACGCGCCGTAGCCGTCGGCCGCGGACCGCTCGAGCAGCGCCTTGAGGTTCTTCGTGCGACGCTCGAGACGCACGCGGGCGCCGGTCGCGACGAGCGCGGCCTTGTGGGCGACGAGCTCCGCCACGGGGACGTCCGCGTCGTGGACCAGGACCACCGACTGCGCACCGGCATCCGCGCCCGTCTCGACGAGGTCGACGAGCCGCTCGAACCCGAGGGAGAACCCGACCGCCGGGACCTGCTGTCCGAGGAAGCGGCCGATCATGCCGTCGTACCGTCCTCCCCCGCCGAGCGAGTAGCTGACGGACGGGTGCGCGAGCTCGAAGATGGTGCCGGTGTAGTACCCCATGCCGCGTACGAGGAACGGATCGAACACCAGCGGGATGTCGGTGGCGCCGCGGCCCGCGGCGACGGCCTCGCCGATCCCGACGAGGTGCTGCACGATCTCGTCGGGTGCCCCCTCGGGCAGCGCCGTGCGCACCTGACGCTCGCCGTACGGCGTGTACTCCCTCGTCTGGGGACGTCGGAGGAACGCCTCGAAGGCGTCGACCGCCGAGGCCTCCGCGCCGCGCTCCCGCAGCTCGGCCGCGACGCCGTCCGGGCCGATCTTGTCGAGCTTGTCGATCGTGATGAGGACACCGGGGCGCTCCTCGACCGTGAAGCCGAAGCTGTCGAGCATCCAGTCGAGGGCGCGCCGGTCGTTGATGCGGACGGTCGCCCCCTCGAGGCCGAGGGCGTCCACCGCATCGAGCGAGGCCACCATGAGCTCCGCCTCGGCGCGGGCGGAGTCATCGCCGATGATGTCGATGTCGCACTGGACGAATTGGCGGTATCGGCCCTTCTGCGGGCGCTCCGCGCGCCACACCGGTCCGATCTGGATGGCGCGGAAGACCCCGGGCAGCTGCGCGCGATTGCTCGCATAGAAGCGGGCGAGCGGCACCGTCAGGTCGTATCGCAGCCCGAGATCGGCGAGCGCCGCCTGGTCGTCGGCTCCCGCTCTGATGGCGTCGGCGTCGAGGCCGCGGCGCAGCACGTTGTAGGCGAGCTTCTCGTTGTCGCCGCCGATGCCGGCGTGCAGTCGTGAGTACTCCTCGAGCGCCGGCGTCTCGATCTCGTCGAATCCGTGCGACCGGTAGCGGTCGCGGATGACGGAGAGCACGCTCTCGCGGCGGGTCTTGTCGGCGGGGAGGATGTCGCGCATTCCGCGCGGCGGGTTCACAGTGGCCACGACACCATTGTCCCAGGTCGCCGGCGTACGCCGTGTCGCGGGGGCGGCTGTGCGCGCGGGCTCAGCCCTCGCGTTCGGCCGCGCGGACGTCGTCCTCGAGTCCCCGCAGCCGCTCGCGCAGCGCCCGCTCGGCGTCCCAGCCGTGGGCACGGGCGGTGGCCACGAGGCCGAGCAGGGCGGCGCCCAGCTCCTCCTCGGATCCGAGCGGCTGCGATTCCCGGTCGTCGACGGCCGGCGTGACGACACCGGCCCCGGCCGCGCGTCCGACGAGCTTCTGCGCGAGCGCGAGGGCGGGCATGCCGCGCGGCACGCCGTCGAGGACGCTGCGGCGCGTGCGCTTCTCCGCGGCCTTCGCGGCGTTCCAGTGCACGAGGACCTCCTCGGGGGTCGTCGCGACCTCGCCGGCGAACACGTGCGGGTGCCGGCGCACCATCTTCTCGGAGAGAGTCGTCGCGACGTCGTCGATGTCGAAGGGGTCGTCGGGATCCTGCGCCGCGATCGCCGCATGGAACAGCACCTGCCACAGCAGATCCCCGAGCTCCTCGCGCAGATCGTCCCGCGATCCGCCCTCGACGGCCTCGATCACCTCGTGGGACTCCTCGATCAGGTAGGGCACGAGGTCGCGGTGCGTGATGCGCTGCGACCACACGCAGCGCTCGCGCACCTGTCGCATGACGTCCGCGGCGGTGCGCAGCGGGTCGTCCGATCGAGCAGTCATCGGTCCTCCTTCGTCATGCCCTCATCCTGCCGTCCGTCGAGCCCCGTGCGGCGTCACGATGCCGCTGACGCCAGCCGCCGGTACCGGCGCGCGCGCAGCGACACGATCGCTCCCGCGAGCACCAGGGCGATGAGCGACCCCACGAGCACGCCGAGGATCGCCTGATCGCGGATGCCGGGCTGCGCCGCGAAGGCGAGGTTCGCGAGCAGCAGCGACACCGTGAATCCGATGCCGCCGAGGGCGCCGGCGGCCAGGATGTCCCCGAAGGGCAGCGCGGGAGCCGCACCGCGGGGACGGATGCGCATCGCGATCCATCCGAACAGGCTGATCCCGACGATCTTGCCGACCGGGAGAGCGACCACGATGCCCCAGAACGCGGGCGAGAGCTCGGTCGGCGACACGGCGGGGATCACCACGAACGCGGCGACGAACGCGAACACCGGCAGGATCAGTCCGTTCACGGTCGGCTCGAGAGCGTGGCGCGTGCGCGCGGCCGGAACAGGTGACATCACGAGCCCGAGGAGCACACCGGCGATGGTCGCGTGGATGCCGGATGCCGCGACGAGTCCCCATGCCAGGACGCCGACGACCGCCATCGCGACGGCGACCGCGGCGTGACCGCGGGCGTGCAGGGCGCGACTCAGGGCCCAGAAGACGGCGGCCGCGACCGCGGCGAGCAGGAGCGGCAGCCACTGCACGTCGTGCGCGAACAGGACGGCGATGAAGACGATCCCGATGATGTCGTCGAGGATGGCGAGCGCGAGGAGGAACACCCGCACCGTCGAGGGGAGCCCGCGGCCGAACATCGCGAGCACGCCGAGCGCGAAGGCGATGTCGGTCGCCGTGGGGATCGGCCAGCCCGTCGCGGTCGTTCCGCCGCCCGCGATGAGCAGGTACACGGCGATGGGCACCAGCACCCCGCCGGCCGCCGCGATCGCGGGCTGCACGGCCTTGCGCGGGGAGTCGAGCTCGCCGTGGGTCAGCTCGTGCCGCAGCTCGATCGCGACGACCAGGAAGAAGATCGCGAGCAGTCCCTCGGACACCCAATCGACGATGGAAAGGTCGAGACTCGTCCCCGGCACGGCGATGTGCAGGTCGAGCACGGCGGCGAGAGCGTCGTGGGTCGGCAGATTGGCCAGGAGGAGTCCGAGACCCGCCGCGAGCAGCAGGAGGACGGCCGGGAACTGCTGGCCGCGGAGGGGGTTCGCCGAGATGCGCATCGCCTCCATGCTAGGTCGCCGGGCGGACCGGACGTCGCGCGCCGTCATGCGTGCAGAGCACCCCCCTCTCGCGGGATACTCTCGAACGGTGACCCCCGAACACGCCTTTCCCGAGCCCACCGACACCTCGGCCATCCGCATCATCGGTCGCTTCGAAGCGGGCCGCGGCATCCCGGACGCCATGCGCTCCGATGTCAGGATGCTCGGCGCCCTCCTCGGCCAGGTGCTGCGCGAAGCGGGCGGCGACGACCTCTTCGAGGACGTCGAGCGACTGCGCCTCGCCACCATCCAGGCCTATGACGAGGAGACCTCGGACGCGTTCGAGCGCGCGGCCTCCATCGCGGAGTCGTTCAGCATCGAGCGCGCCGACGAGGTGGCCCGCGCCTTCACCTGCTACTTCCACCTCGTCAACCTCGCCGAGGAGCACCAGCGCGTGCGCGTGCTCCGGGAGCGCGCCGGCCAGCCCGGACGGGAGGAGGCGGCCGACACCGTCGCCACGGCATACGCCCGGCTGAAGGCGGAGGTGGGCGACGACGAGGCGCGACGCCGACTCGAGGGGCTGCGCTTCCACCCGGTCTTCACCGCGCACCCGACCGAGGCGCGCCGTCGGGCGGTGTCGTCCGGCATCCGCCGGCTCTCCGAGCTGCTCACGCAGCACGATGCCGCGAGCGAGGGCGGTGCGGAGCAGCACCGCGCTCGGCGCCGGATGCTGGAGGAGATCGACACGCTGTGGCGCACCGCCCCGCTGCGGGCGCAGAAGCCGTCGCCGACCGACGAGGTGCGCACCGTGATGGGCGTCTTCGACGAGACGCTGTTCACCACGGTGCCGCACGTCTACCGCCGCATCGACGACGCCCTCCGCGGCGACGAGTCCGGGGCGAGCGCACCGGTCGTCCCCGCGTTCGTGCGCATCGGATCGTGGGTCGGCGGCGACCGCGACGGCAACCCGTTCGTGACGGCATCCGTCACCCGCGAAGCCTCCCGGATCGCGTCCGATCACGTGCTGCGCGGACTCGAGCGCGCCCTCGAGCGCATCGGTCGCACGCTCACGCTCGACGCCGAGGACACGCCCCCGAGCGACGCCGTCGCGGCCCTCTGGCAGCGGTTCGGCGAGGCCGAGCCGCTGCTCGCCGACGAGCTCGGCGCGCGCTCCCCCGGCGAGCCGCACCGCCGCGTGCTGCTCGCCCTCGCCCACCGCGTGGCCGCGACGCGGCGCGGCGACGAGCAGCGCTACGAGGACCCCGAGGAGCTCCTCGCCGACCTGCGCGCCGTGCAGTCGTCGCTGGCGGACGCCGGCGCCCGGCGCCATGCGTTCGGGGGCGTGCAGCATCTCATCTGGCAGGTCGAGACGTACGGCTTCCACCTGACCGAGCTCGAGGTCCGCCAGCACTCCCAGGTGCACGCGAACGCCCTCGCGGAGCTCGAGGCCGGAGAGGCGATCAGCGCGCAGACGGAGGAAGTGCTCGAGGTCTTCCGCGCCATCGCCGAGATCCAGGGCGACAGGGGTCTGCGCGCGGCAGGGCGGTACGTCGTGTCGTTCACGCAGGCGGCCTCCGACCTCGCGAACGTGCACCGGCTCGCGAGGCACGCACTCGGCGAGAACGCCCCGGTGCTCGACGTCGTCCCGCTCTTCGAGACGTTCGCCGACCTGCAGGCGGCGCCCGCCATCCTCGCCGAGGTCGTCACGTTCCCCGAGTTCCGGGCCCGCATGGCGGCGACCGGCAACCGGCTCGAGGTCATGCTCGGCTACTCCGACTCGTCGAAGGACGTCGGCCCCGTCGCCGCGAACCTCGCCCTGTATGAGGCGCAGGAGAAGATCGCGCAGTGGGCCAAGGACGAAGGCATCGAGCTGACGCTCTTCCACGGCCGCGGCGGGGCCCTCGGCCGTGGCGGCGGACCGGCGAACTCGGCGATCCTCGCGCAGCCGCCGCACTCGGTCGACGGACGCTTCAAGCTCACGGAGCAGGGTGAGGTGATCTTCGCCCGGTACGGCGAGCCCGCGATCGCGATGCGCCACATCGATCAGGTCGCCGCGGCGACGCTGCTCGCATCGTCGCCGACCGTCGAGCAGCGCACGAGCGACGCCGCCTCGCGCTTCGCCGACATCGCCGCGGTCATGGACCGCTCGTCGCGGGAGCGCTTCTTCTCGCTCGTGAAGGCGGAGGGGTTCGCGCCCTGGTTCGCCACGGTCACGCCGATGGAGGAGATCGGTCTGCTCGCGCTCGGCTCGCGCCCCGCCCGCCGAGGGCTGTCGGTCGAGTCGCTGGAGGACCTGCGGGCGATCCCGTGGGTGTTCGCGTGGACGCAGGCCCGCATCAACCTCGCCGGGTGGTTCGGGCTCGGCACGGCGCTCGCGGCCGTGGGCGACGAGGCCCGCCTCACCGAGGCCTATCGGGAGTGGCCGCTGCTGCGCACCATGATCGACAACGTGGCCATGAGCCTCGCGAAGACCGACGAGCGCATCGCCCGCCAGTACCTCGCTCTCGGCGACCGCGACGACCTCGCGCAGCTCGTCCTCGATGAGATGGCCCTGACCCGCGAGTGGGTGATCCGCCTGACCGGCGGCGTGGGGCTGCTCGAGAACAAGCCGATCCTCCAGCGCGCGGTGCAGCTGCGGACGCCGTACGTCGACGCCCTCTCGCTGCTCCAGCTGCGGGCGCTGCGCGCCCTGCGGGAACCCGCTGACGCGCTCGGCTCGGGTTCGGAGGACGAGCAGCGACGGCTTCTGCTGCTGTCCGTCAGCGGCGTGGCCGCCGGTCTCCAGAACACCGGGTGACCCCCACCACCCCGACGATCACGGGCATTCCGATGTGCGATCTCGGCCGTCGGCCTGCCCGCTAGAGTGAGGATTCCGCCCGATCCGGCGACCCCTCACGCGACACGATCGCACGCACCGCACTCCCCCGATCAGAAAGCTCCCGCGTGACCTCTTCGCCTTCCGCCGACTTCCAGCCGCTCGCCGACTCGGTGCAGCCCGTCTTCGACACCGTCCTGACCCGCAGCCCGAACGAGCCCGAGTTCCAGCAGGCCGTGCACGAGGTGCTGCACTCGATCGCCCCGGTCCTGGAGCGGAACCCGGAGTACGTCGACGGCGGGATCCTCGAGCGCCTGGTCGAGCCCGAGCGTCAGATCCTGTTCCGGGTGCCGTGGGTCGACGACGCCGGCCGTCTGCAGGTCAACCGCGGCTACCGCATCCAGTTCTCGTCGGTGCTCGGCCCGTACAAGGGAGGCCTGCGCTTCCACCCGTCGGTGAACCTCTCGATCATCAAGTTCCTCGGCTTCGAGCAGATCTTCAAGAACGCGTTGACCGGACAGGGCATCGGCGGCGGCAAGGGCGGGTCGGACTTCGACCCGCACGGCCGATCGGATGCCGAGATCATGCGCTTCTGCCAGTCGTTCATGAACGAGCTGTACCGCCACCTCGGCGAGCACACCGACGTCCCCGCAGGCGACATCGGCGTCGGCGGCCGCGAGATCGGCTATCTGTTCGGCCAGTACCGCAAGATCACCAACCGTCACGAGTCCGGGATGTTCACCGGCAAGGGCACGGGCTGGGGCGGTGCGGAGGTCCGCACGGAGGCCACCGGCTACGGCGCGGTCTTCTTCGCCCAGGAGATGCTCGGCGTGCACGGCGACTCGCTCGAGGGCAAGCGCGTGGGCGTCTCGGGCTCAGGCAACGTCGCCATCTACGCGATCCAGAAGGCGGCGCAGCTCGGAGCCGTCGCTGTGACGGCATCCGACTCCTCCGGCTACGTCGTCGACGACGCCGGCATCGACGTCGATCTGCTCCGCCAGCTCAAGGAGGTCGAACGAGCTCGCATCGTCGAGTACGCGAACCGCCGTCCCGGCGCGCGCTTCGTCGAAGGCGGCAGCGTGTGGGAGGTCCCGGTGGACATCGCCGTGCCGTCCGCCACGCAGAACGAGCTCGATCTCGCGGGCGCCGAGGCCCTGATCGCGAACGGCGTGCGCGCCGTGTCCGAGGGCGCGAACATGCCGTGCGTCCCGGCAGCCGTCGACGCCTTCCAGAGCGCCGGCGTGCTGTTCGCGCCCGGCAAGGCCGCGAACGCGGGCGGCGTGGCGACGTCGGCGCTCGAGATGAGCCAGAACGCCTCGCGGCAGCGCTGGAGCTTCGACGCCAGCGAGAACAAGCTGCGCGAGATCATGGCCGACATCCACACTGCCGCCTTCGACGCCGCCGAGCGCTACGACCGCTCCGGCGACTACGTCGCGGGGGCCAACATCGCCGGGTTCGAGCGGGTCGCCGCCGCGATGCTCGCTCAGGGCGTCATCTGACGGCGACCGCCGCCTCCGCCTCGCGCGTCGGATCGCGCACTCCGCAGGTCTCCGCCGTGGATTCCTGCGAGGTGCGCGATCCGACCGGCACGCGTCGCGTCAGCTCTCGTCGACGGGGACCTTCACGACCTTGTTGAAGCCGGTGACGGCCTGGTTCTCGTCGAACGCGACCACCTTCTTGCGGAAGCCCCGGGTGATGACGGCGAGGTAGATCACGCCGAGCGCCGTCCAGGTGAGGCCGCCGACGAGCGCGTCCTGGTGCAGGTTGGCCCAGAGCAGCCCGGTGAGGAGCATGCCGATGCCGGGCATGACGATGTAGTTGACGATGTCCCGCGGCGTCCGCCGCAGCCCCTTGCGCACGGCGAACCACGCGATGACCGAGATGTTGACGAACGTGAAGGCGATGAGCGCGCCGTAGTTGATCCAGGCCGCGATCAGCTCGAGCGTGAACGGTATCGCCAGGAGAGAGATCGCCCCGACCAGCACGATGTTGAAGGTCGGCGTGTGCGTGCGGGGGTTGATGTACCCGAAGGCTCGCTGCGGCAGCACGTTGTTGCGTCCCATCACGAGAAGCATGCGCGAGACCGACGCGTGCGAGGCGAGACCCGAGGCCAGCGTCGCGCAGAAGCCCGCGGCCGTCAGCACCGCCATCAGCACGTTGCCTCCGACGAGATTGCCGATGATCGGCAGAGTGGAGTCCTCGACGTACTGCATGTCGCCGCCCGGCGCGAACTCGTTCCAGTCGGGGAAGCGCAGCTGCGTCACGTAGGCCGCGATCAGGAAGATCGCTCCGCCGAGCAGCACCGTCAGCAGGATGGCCTTCGGCATGATCTTCGGGTCCTTCGCCTCCTCCGCGTACATCGTGACCGCGTCGAACCCGATGAACGAGAAGCAGACGATGGTGGCTCCCATCAGCACGGCCCCCAGCGTGGCGCCGTCATGGATGAAGGGTGCCGCCGAGGCGATCGTCGCCGCGCCGTCGCCGCGCAGCAGCTGCGCCACGACCATCACCACGAACACGGCCATGACGACGATCGAGAACACCAGCAGGATCATGTTCATGTTGGAGGTGCCGCGCATCGTCAGGTAGATGACGCCGGTGACGAGGATGCAGTACAGGACCACCCAGATCCAGCCGGGGATGTCGGGGAACAGCGCCTCGAGGTAGCTCCGGATGATCAGGCAGTTCACCATCGGCAGCAGGACGTAGTCGATCAGCGAGGTCCAGCCGACCATGAAGCCGAGGTTCGGATGGATCGACTCGCGCACGTAGGTGTACGCCGAGCCGGCGCTCGGGATGGCGCGGGAGATCTTGCCGTAGCTGATCGCGGTGAAGACCATGACCACGAGCGCGACCAGGTAGGCGGCGGGGACGACGTTGTCGGTATCGCGCGCGACCATGCCGAACGTGTCGAAGACGACCGTCGGGGTCATGTACCCGAGACCCAGGCCGACGATCGCCCAGAGTCCGAGATTCCGGCGGAGCGTTCCCCCACCCTGCGCGAGCGGCGTGGTCTTCATGGCCATGTGTTCTCCTCGGAGAGCAGGGGCCGGACTTCGGGTCGTCCGACGCTGAGCATCAGTATGGACCCGACCTAATCGTCAGCGGAAGAGCAGATCCGGTTCGAAATACGCATTTAACATGGCGTGGCGACGCGGTATTCGAAGAGCGATCCGCTCCGCCTTTCCCATCCCCCGGCGCTTTCCCATCCCCCGGCGTTCACCGTCTCCCGGATCTCACCATCCGTCGGTGAGGACGCGATCCAGCATGGCGACGACGTGGTCCGCGCTCTCGGGCGTCAGGCACAGCGGCGGCTTGATCTTCAGCACGTTGGACCGCTCCGACGTGGTGAGCACGATGACGCCGAGTTCCCGCATCCGCTCGCAGATCGCCGCGGCCTCGGCGGCCGCCGGCTCCCGGGTGCCGCGGTCGCGCACGAGCTCGACGCCGAGGTAGAGGCCGGTGCCGTGGACGGGGCCGACGAGCGGATGCCGCTGCTGCAGCCCCCGCAGCCCCTCGGCCAGCCGCGTCCCGACCTCGAGCGCGTTCCGCTGCAGATCGTCCTCCACCATGGCGTCGAGCACGGCGAGGCCGACCCGGCAGCTGAGCGTGCTTCCGCCCGCAGACGAGAAGAACTGCCCCTGTGCGCTCAGGGCGTCCGCGATCGCACGGGTCGTGACGACGCCGCCGATCGGGAAGCCGTTCCCCATCGGCTTGGCGATCGTCACGATGTCGGGCACGGCCCCCGACTGCTCGAACCCCCAGAAGGTCGAGCCCATCCGCCCGAAGCCGACCTGGACCTCGTCGGCGATGCACAGACCGCCGTGTCGACGGACGAGATCGTAGGCTCCCGCGAGGTACCCGTCGGGCAGCAGCACCCCGCCGGCGTTGCCGAGCACCGACTCGCACAGGAAGGCGGCGGCGTCGCGACCATCCGCGGCGAGCCGGTCGAGATCGGCGGCCAGGTCGGCCAGGTACCGCGGTGCGGACCCCTCGCCGCGGTGGGTGCCGCGATAGGGGTTCGGCACATCGGCGACGTGAACCCAGTCGGGGCGCGTTCCGAGGGCGTCGGGGTTGTCGTAGGCGCTCGTGGTCACGGCATCCGTCGCCATGGTCCACCCGTGATAGGCCTCGCGGAGCGCGACGACCGTCCGACGGCCCGTCGCAGCCTGGGCGAGCCGCAGCGCGAGATCGACCGCCTCCGAGCCGCTGTTGACGAGCAGCACGGTATCGAGGCCGCTGTCCTGCGGCATGAGCGCGATCAGGCGCTCGCTGTACTCGGCGAGATCGCGGAACAGGAAGCGCGAGTTCGTCGCGAGGGTGCGCAGCTGCCTGCTCGCGGCCTCGGCGACCGCCGGGTGAGCATGGCCCAGACCGGCGACGTTGTTCACCATGTCGATGTACGCGCGTCCGGTGGTGTCGACGAGATGATGGCGCCATCCGCGTTCGATCTGCGGAGGACGCTCGTAGTAGCGCTCCTGCGCCTCCGCGAAGATGCGCTCGCGACGACGGAGCTCGCCGGGAGCCTCGTCGATCTGGGCGCGCGTGCCGATCCCCAGCAGCGAGGCAGGGTCCGCCGTGAGCCGCAGCCAGGCCGCGACCTGCTCCGGTCGCACGAGCTCCGCGCCGACGGCCGGCGCGGCGGCCGGCGCTCCGACGCGGGAGAGAGACGGCGGCGCGTCGACGCGGCGCACACCGACCACGATCGTGCGCTCGTCGAAGGAGGCGGCGAGCCGTCCGATGCTCTCGCCCGCCTCGACCCGACCGCCGCGCAACTGCTCGAGATCGTCGCTGCGCAGGACCAGCTCCCAGCCGTCCCCGCGGTCGATCCGCACCCGCGGCCCCGACACGGTGAGGTCGCCGCCGACCGGTGCGGTCACCCGCGCCGACGGACCGGGCGCGATGTGCAGCTCCGTCTCGATCGGCCAGGTCTCGGGCGCCTCGTCGGAGTCCACGGTCGTGCGGGTGAGGCGGAACACGCCGTACGGCATGATCACGACGCGCGCTCCGGCATCGTGCGCCGCGGCGATGAGCGCGGCCTCGGCCGCGGGGTCCGTCCAGCGCCCGGCGTCCAGCGCCTCGGACTCGACGCCGGGGTCGGCGATCGCGATGCGCCCGCCGAGATCGGGCAGCAGGGCCGACAGCTCGGGGCCGTCGACGGTCGGTGCCTCGAAGGTCGGTGCGTCGATGCCGAGCCGTGCGCGCACGTGCTCCGTCGCCTCGATCAGGGGGACGGCCGTGGCCGCGTCGAAGATCGCCTGCTCGCCGTCGATGCGCTCGCGCGCGTAGTCGTTGTCGCCGTCGATCTCGAGCTGCCGCCATCCGCTCGCGACGAGCAGTGCCGCACGGAGGACGATCAGCGGCCAGACTGCGGCGGCCTCGTCGTCGCTGAGAGGCGCCGACGCATGGAAGGCGGCGATCGTCTCGAGCACCCGCAGCGGCCGTCGCGGGTCGTGGTGCAGCATCGACGAGGCGCACACGGCGAGCTCCGCCACCCGCCATCCGGTGCCCAGATCACCGAGGTCGAGCACCGCGTGCGGATGCAGCCGCGAGTCCGCCCCGCGGATCCCCGTCACGTTGTCGTCCGTGAGATCGCCGTGGATCGGCTGCACCGGCAGTGCTGAGGCCACCACGCCCAGGGCAGCCTCGGCCTCTTCGGCCGCGCGCAGCACCCGACGGCGCAGAGTCGAGTCGGCGATCGACGGCGCGAGCTCCAGGATCTGCGCGTGCGCGACCCTCATGTCCCACATCTGCTCCCGCTCGAGTCCCGGATGCCGGAGGGGCGCGAGCGCCGTCACCGAGGCCGCGGCCAGAGCGCCGAACTCCGCGAGCACGACGGGCGCGAGGTACCCGGCGTCCACGAGCGCCTCGCCCTCCGCGAACTCGCTGCGCCGCACGGCGTGCCCTCGCCAGCGCTGGGTCAGCTGCCCGTCGAGACCGGGGATGACGGCGGGAACCGGTACGCCCGCGGAGCGATACGCGTCGAGCGCCGCGTGCTGGGCGTCGCGACCGGCATCCTCGAACACCTCGTTGTCGATGCGGAGCACGCTGCGCGAGCCGTCGGGCTCGGTCAGCACGAAGTTGCGGTCCTGATTGCTGCCGAGCTCCGCGGCCGTCGCCGCGATCCCGTAGCAGTCGCGGGCGATCTCCGCGGCATCCGCGGTGCTGACATCGGGTCGGACGAGTCCCGCGCCGACGCTCACCCGCGATCCGCCCGGTGCGGGCGGCGATGACCGTCGCCGTCGATGCGGATGTCGTCGGCGTGACGGGCGAGGGAGCTGCCGTACCGCTCGGTGAGCTGGACCATGAGGTCGGGGGTGTCGCGGTCGACGCCGAAGACATGGCCGGGGAAGTCGAGTTCGGGCTGGGCAGCCGCGATCTCGTCCTCGCGGTCGGGTGACAGCAGCTGCACCGGATCGCCCACCGCCACCCACCCGATCGGCACCACCGTCCCGGAGGGCAGCACGGCGCGACGGTGGACGATCGCATTGACCCTCACCTCGCAGCGGTCTCCCACCAGTGCCCCGTTGAAGACGCGGGCTCCGGACGCCAGGAAGACCTCCTCGCCCACCGTCGCGCCGGCGATGCTCGCGAGAGTGCCCACGAGGGTGTGCGGACCGATGTGCACCGCGTTCGCGGCTGTCGCGCGGATGAGGGCGTTCTCCATCACGATGACGTGCGCGCCGAGCGTGATGGGCCCGCCTTCGGCCGTGACGACCGCGCCGTGCAGCACCTGGCAGTCGGGGCCGATCTCCACATCGCCGGAGATCACGGCGGTGGGGGCGATGACGGCGGTGTCATGGATCCGGGGCCGAGCCCCGAGGTGCTCGTACAACATGACGCCAGCGTAGTGGGGAGGGAGCCTCGGGCTCACTCCTTCGTCGCGGCGCGACCTCGAAGCAGCCCGATGACGACCGTCGCGAGGAACAGCACGATCCCGAGGACCGCCAGCCAGAGCAGCCCCTTGATCACGAAGCCGAACACGGCGAGACCGGCCCAGACGACGAGAAGGATGATGAGCAGTGTCCACATGCGCACAGCATCCGGCCGTGTCGGACGGACCGGACACCCCGTTGACGTGATCGACGACCCGCGCTAGCCCGCTGCTACGCTGGCCCCCATGCAATGCCGGTGACTCGATCCCCCTCCGCTCTCGGGCCGCTCTCGCGCGCCCACGGCACGATCGATCGAAAGGCACCGCATGCAGTCCCCCTCGCTCCCCCTCCTCGGCAGGACGGCCCTCGTCACCGGCGTCTCCCGTCGCCGCGGCATCGGCTACGCCACCGCCACGACCCTCGCGGCACTCGGCGCGAACGTCCACATCCACCACTTCCGTCCCCATGACCTCGACCACCCGTGGGGCGGCGATGATCTCGACGCCGTCCGCGCCGGGATCGCCGCCGCGCTCGTCGACGGCGCGCGCTCCGGCGACACGGCAGCGGACCTCCGCGATCCCGAGCAGATCGAGCCGCTCCTCGACGCCGCGGAGGGGCTGAGCGGCACGCTCGACATCCTCGTGTGCAATCAGGCCATGAGCGGAGGCGACGGATCGATCTTCGACATGACCGCGGACCGCCTCGACGCGCACTGGCAGGCGAATGCACGGGCGACGCTGCTCCTCACCGCCGGGCTCGCGCGCAGACGGCGACGGGAGCTCGGCGGCGGGGCCACGGAAGCCGCCGCCCGCCCCGGCGACCGCATCGAGGCTGCCGGGCCGTTCGAGAGACCCACCGGACACGTGATCTGGATGACCTCGGGGCAGGGGCACAGCGCGATGCGCGGCGAGATCTCCTACGCGACGAGCAAGGCGGCGCTCGCCGGCATCACCCGATCCACCGCCGCGGAGCTCCTCGACGTCGGGATCGTGCTCAACACCGTGAACCCGGGTCCGGTCAACACCGGCTATCTGGACGAGGAGACCACCGACCGTGATCTGTCGGGAGTCGCCGAATGGATCGCCGGCACGCCGTTCGGCCGGGTCGGGCGCCCCGACGATCCGGCGCGGCTGATCGGCTGGCTGTGCTCGGACGCCGGATCGTGGGTCGTCGGGCAGGTGCTCACCTCGGACGGGGGCTTCTCGCTGTGATCGAGATCGGGCATTGATCGAACGATCCGACGGATCTAGCCTGCAGGCATGGTCGTCTCGAGCCTGTTCCCGATCCTGCGGACATCCGACCTGCCTCGACTGCAGGCGTTCTACGAAGCGGCGTTCGGCGCGGTCGTGACCTACCGCTTCGACCACGAGGGCGTCGACGTCTATGTGGCTCTCGCGGTCGGCGACGGGGCTCTCGCCATCGGGTTCGCTCCGGATGCCGTCCGCGGGGACGCCGTGGCCGTGTGGCTCTACACCGACGACGCCGACGCGGCCTTCGCGCGCGCCGTGGCGGCGGGTGCAGGGGCGGTCTCCGCGCCCGCCGACCAGCCGTGGGGCGAGCGGGTCGCCGAGGTCAGAGACCCTGACGGAAACCCGCTCTACCTCGCGACGGCCGGCTGAGGCGCACCCTGGTCTGCTGCGGCGGGCTCCGGGAAGATCGCGGTGAACAGCTGGCCCACCCACTCCAGCAGCTCCGCGTCCGGCAGCGGCTCGACGCCGACGCCGATGGCGGCGGGTACCGTCGGCATCGGCACGACGAGCGCTTCGCCCCCGGAGACCAGCTTCGCCTTCGGGTACAGGCGCTGCAGCCGCACCTTGATCGAGTCCTCGAGTCGGGCGGGAGCGATCCGCAGGTTCGAGCCCATGACCACGACGTCCGCGAGGCCGACGCGGGCGGCGCGGCGTCGCAGTCGCGCGATCGCGATCAGGCCCTCCACCTCCTCGGGCGGGGTGCCGTAGCGGTCGGTGAGCTCCTCGATGACCAGGTCGATCGCGTCGTCCTTCGCGGTCGCCGCGGATGCCGCGGACAGCTTCTGGTAGGCCTCGAGCCGCAACCGCTCGCTGTCGATGTAGTACTCCGGGATGCGGGCGTCGAGCGGGAGCTCGAGACGCAGCTCCTGCCCCGTCTCGACCTCGTCGCCGCGGAAGGTCGCGACCGCCTCGCCGATCATGCGCAGGTAGAGATCGAAGCCGACGCCGGCGATGTGGCCGGCCTGCTCGGCGCCGAGGAGGCTGCCCGCGCCGCGCAGCTCGAGGTCCTTCAGCGCGACCTGCATGCCCGATCCGAGGTCGTTGTTCACGGCGATGGTCTGGAGTCGATCGGCCGCGGTCTCGCTGAGCGGCTTCATGTCGTCATAGAGGAAGTACGCGTACGCGCGCTCGCGGCCGCGGCCCACCCGACCGCGCAGCTGGTGGAGCTGGCTCAGCCCGTACTTGTCCGCGCGGTCGATGATGATGGTGTTCGCGTTGGAGATGTCGAGACCGGTCTCGATGATCGTGGTCGACACCAGGACGTCGAACTTGCGCTCCCAGAAGTCGTCGACGACCTGCTCGAGCGCGTGCTCGCCCATCTGACCGTGCGCCACGGCGATCCGCGCCTCGGGGACGAGCTCGGCGAGCTCCGCGGCGACGCGCTGGATCGACTGCACGCGGTTGTGCACGAAGAAGACCTGTCCCTCGCGCAGGATCTCCCGTCGGATGGCGGCCGCGATCTGCTTGTCGCTGCGGGGTCCCACGAACGACAGGATCGGATGCCGGTCCTCCGGCGGCGTCGCGAGGGTGGACATCTCCCGGATGCCGGTCACCGCCATCTCGAGCGTCCGCGGGATCGGCGTCGCGCTCATCGCGAGGATGTCGACGTTCGTCTTCATCTTCTTGAGGGCGTCCTTGTGCTCGACGCCGAAGCGCTGCTCCTCGTCGATGATCATCAGTCCGAGGTCTTTGAACAGCACCTGATCGGTGAGGATGCGGTGCGTGCCGATGACCATGTCCACCGTGCCGTCGAGGAGGCCGGCCAGCGTGAGCCGGGCCTCCTTGTCGGTCTGGAATCGGGACAGCGGACGCACCTTGACGGGGAAGCCGGCGAACCGCTCGGTGAAGGTCTCGAGGTGCTGCTTCACGAGGAGCGTCGTCGGGACGAGCATCGCGACCTGCTTGCCGTCCTGGATCGCCTTGAAGGCGGCACGCACGGCGACCTCGGTCTTGCCGAAGCCGACATCGCCGGACAGCAGCCGGTCCATCGGGATCGGCCGCTCCATGTCGGCCTTGATCTCGTCGATCGTCTGCAGCTGGTCGTGGGTCTCGGCGAACGGGAACGCCTCTTCGAGCTCGCGCTGCCAGGGTGTGTCCGGGCCGAAGGCGTATCCCTTCGCGCTCATGCGCGCCGAGTAGAGCTTGACCAGCTCGACCGCGATGTCGCGCACCGCCCTGCGGGCCTTGCCCTTGGCCTGCGCCCAGTCGCTGCCGCCCATCTTGGAGAGCGTGGGGGCCTCGCCTCCCACGTACTTCGAGAGCAGGTCGAGCTGGTCGGTCGGGACGAACAGCTTGTCTCCCGGGTAGCCGCGCTTCGAGGGGGCGTACTCCAGAACGAGGTAGTCGCGGACGGATTTCGTCGCATTGCGGCCGCCGGTCGACACCTCGCGCTGCGTCATCTCGACGAAGCGGCCGATCCCGTGCGTCGCGTGCACGACGAAGTCGCCGGGCTTCAGCTGCAGCGGGTCGACGACGTTCTTGCGACGCGAGGCGAGCTTCTTGACCACCCGCTGGTCGCCGCCGATGGTCCGGCCGTAGAACTCGTTGTCGGTGAGCACCGCGAGCTTCGCCTCGGGAACCTGGAAGCCGGCCTCGACCGAGCCGGTGACGAGCGTGGCGACCCCTGCATCGGGCGCGGTGTCGAGGGTCTCGACGATGCGCGCCGCGATGCCGCGGTCGGACAGCACGTCGCGGGCGCGATCGACGAGACCGGCGCCGGCGGAGATCACGACCACGCGCCAGCCGTCGGCGACCTTGGCGTCGACGAACGAGATCGCACCGTCGACGTTGCCGTGGAAGGAGGGGATCACCGACGCGTCGATCGTCTCGGCGTCCTCCCCGCCCATCGCGAACGGGCTCAGGCGCCACCACACGCCCCCACGGTCGCGGACCACTTCGCGGAGCTGTGCGATCGTGAGGAAGTCGCCGGCGCCGAGGTCGATCGGCGCGGAGGCGCCCGACGTCGCGGCGCTCCACGCCGCGTCGAGGAACTCGCGGTTGGTCTCGCCGAGCGTGATGGCCCGGGCGCTCGAGCGCTCGGGGTCGACGACGGCGGTCGCGCTGCCCGCGGGCAGGTACTCGGCGAGTGACTTGAGCGGTCCGGAGACGGCCGGGAGCAGCGACTCCATGCCCTCCACCGGGATGCCCTCGGACATCTTCTCGAGCATGCCCGAGATCGCGGGGAACGCCCCGATCAGCGCCCGCGCACGGTCGCGCACGTCGGGCGTGAGCAGCAGCTCGCGGCTCGGTGGGAGGTCGACGCCGTCGACGTCGCCGGGGAGGGAGCGCTGGTCGGCGACGGAGAACGCGCGGATCTGGTCGATCTCATCGCCGAAGAACTCGACGCGGTACGGATGCTCCGAGATGGGCGGAAAGACGTCGAGGATGCCGCCGCGCACCGCGAACTCGCCGCGCCCGGACACCATGTCGACCCGGGAGTACGCGCGCTCGACGAGCTGCTCGGCCACGTGGTCGAGCTCGGTGCCGCGACTGCCGAGCCTGAGCTCCAGCGGCACGATCTCCCCGAGGTTCCCGGCGATCGGCTGGAGCGCAGCGCGCACCGAGGCCACGACGACGAGCGGGTGGTCGCCGGTCCACTCGGCGATGCGGCGAAGCGTCTGCAACCGCTGGCCGACCGTGTCGGGGCTCGGGCTCAGCCGTTCGTGGGGCAGCGTCTCCCACGCGGGGAACGTGACGACCTCGGCGTCGGGGATGTAGGCGGCGAGCGCGCCCGCGAGACTCTCGGCGCGGCGTCCTGTGGGGACGACGGTGAGCAGCGCCGCCGGCTGCCCCGCGGCCCGACGCTTGTCGAGCAGGCCGGCGAGCGCAGGGGCGTCCAACCCGTCGACGAGGCCGAGATCGGCGTCGGTCTGCGCCCAGCTGAGGGCGTCACGATACAGAGACGCCTCTTCCAAGGCGCGCAGAATCCCCGGAACAGTCACCGGACAAGCCTAACCGTGGCGTCGGACACCGGGACCTCGGACGACGACATCGCCTCCCCGCCTCACTAGGCTCTCGGAATGGAGAAGGTCGCACTCATCACCGAGCGCCTCGTCCTGCGAGCGCCGACGGACGCCGACGCCGCGGCGATCGAGGCCGCGTGCCAGGATCCGGCGATCCCCCGCTGGACGACCGTTCCGAGTCCGTACGCCAGGAAGGACGCGGACGACTTCGTCCGACTCGTCGACGAGTGGTGGGCGAGCGGGGTGGAGACCGTCTGGGCGATCTTCGCGGAGGATCGGCTCGTGGGGATGATCGGCCTGCACGACATCGCGCGGCATCACGCCGGCGGGCACGCCGAGATCGGATTCTGGGCGGGTCGGGAGGCGCGGGGCCGCGGATACATGACGGAGGCCGCCCGCGCGGTGGTCGACTGGGGATTCTCGGAGCTCCGGCTCGCCCGCATCGCGTGGCGGGCGGTCGCCGGCAATGTGCCGTCGGCGCGCACGGCACGCGCTCTGGGCTTCCGCTACGAGGGCCTGCAGCGTCAGGCTCTCACGAGCCCGCGCGGGCGGGACGACGGCTGGTTCGCCGGCCTCCTGCCCGACGATGACCGCTCCCCCGTCGACTGGCCCGTGCTCTAGGCGCATGTCGGACCCCGATGGCAGGATGGGCGCATGCCCGAGATGCCGGAAGTACAGGGCCTGACCGCGTTCCTCGCCGAACGAGCCGTCGGCCGCACGATCGTGCGCACGAGCGTGGGAGCGATCGCCGCGCTGAAGACCTACGACCCGCCGAACACCGCGCTCCACGGCGCCGAGATCACGGCGGCCTCTCGTCGGGGCAAGTTCGTCGTCCTGTCCTGCGCCGCGGACCTGCATCTCGTGTTCCATCTCGCCAAGGCGGGATGGCTGCGGTGGTACGAGATGCTGCCCGCGACGCCGATCAAGCCCGGAAAGTCACCCATCGCGCTGCGTGTCGGTCTCGACGACGAGAGCGGGTTCGACCTCACCGAGGCGGGCACGAAGAAGTCCCTCGCCGTGTACGTGGTGCGCAACCCCGAAGACGTCCCCGGCATCGCCCGCCTCGGCCCCGACCCGCTCGACCCCGACTTCACCCGTGATGTGTTCGCCGGACTCCTCGCCGGGCGCCGCACGCAGATCAAGGGGCTGCTGCGCGACCAGGCGATCATCGCCGGCATCGGCAACGCCTACTCCGACGAGATCCTGCACGCGGCGAAGATGTCTCCCTACGCGATCGCCGACACGCTCGACGGGGGCGAGGTCGACCGCCTGTACGCCGCGATGCAGACCACGCTGACCGAGGCGGTCGCGGAGGCGTCGGGCAAGCCGCCTGCCGACCTCAAAGACGCGAAGCGGCGCGGAATGCAGGTGCACGCGCGCCGCGGCGAAGCCTGCCCGGTGTGCGGCGACACCGTGCGCAGCGTCTTCTTCGCCGATCGGTCGATGGAGTACTGCCCCACCTGCCAGACGGGCGGCAAGGTGCTCGCGGACCGCCGCCTCTCCCGGCTGCTGAAGTGATCGCTCCGCTCGGGGGCGTCTGCGTCTCCGACTCGGAATGAAATGCGCGCGGGCGCGTTGACTACACTCAGATCAACAACGTGCTCCGGGGTCGGTGGGAATCCGAACCGGCGGTGACAGTCCGCGAGCGTCTCGAGAGATCGGGATGCCGATCCGGTGGAATTCCGGAACCGACGGTGATGCGAGGGAGACCTCGCTAGTCCGGAAGGGAGGCAGCACGAGACGCACGCGTGCGTCCGTTCCGCCACCCCGACCTCGCCCCGGAGCTCCGGAGAGGACGAGGGATGGCAGTGAACGAGGCCGAGCACCGGGCGATGACCCGCGCTCTCGCGCTCGCGACGCGCGGACCGCGCGGGGTCAACCCGCAGGTCGGAGCCGTACTCATCTCCCCCGACGGGACCGTGCTCGCGGAGGGCTGGCACCACGGCGCGGGAACTCCGCATGCCGAGGTCGACGCGCTCTCGAAGCTCGCTCCGGGTGCGGCGCGCGGCGCGACCGCCGTCGTCACTCTCGAGCCCTGCAACCACACCGGCCGCACCGGCCCGTGCGCGCTCGCACTCATCGACGCCGGCGTCGCCCGGGTCGTCTACGCCCTCGACGACCCCGGCGCGGTCTCCGGCGGCGGGGCGGAGCGCCTGCGCGCCGCCGGAGTCGACGTGGAGGCCGGGGAGCAGGCGGATGCCGCGCAGGCGGTCATCTCCGGGTGGCTCACGGCCCAGCGCCTCGGTCGTCCGCACATCACCGTGAAGTGGGCGCAGAGCCTCGACGGACGCGCCGCGGCGGCCGACGGGTCGAGCCAGTGGATCACCGGTCCCGCGGCCCGCGCCGACGTGCACCGTCGCAGGGCCTCGGCAGACGCGATCGTGGTCGGCACCGGCACCGTGCTCGCCGACGACCCCGCGCTCACGGCGCGCGACGGCGACGCCCTGCTCGCGGATCAGCCGGTGCCCGTCGTCATCGGATCCCGCGCGACGCCGCCGGGAGCCGCCGTCCGCCGTCATCCGCGCGAGCCCCTCTTCTACGAGACGCACGATCTGCACCGCGTCGTGGCCGACCTCCAGGCCCGCGGCATCCAGAGCGTCTTCGTCGAGGGCGGCCCGACGCTCGCGAGCGCCTTCGTCGCGCAGGGCCTCGTCGATCGCGTTCTGGCGTACGTAGCCCCGGTGCTGCTGGGCGGCGCGCGGCTGGCGCTGACCGACATCGGCGTCCCGTCGATCGACCGGGCCCGCCGACTGACCGTGGAGGAATGGCTGCCTCTGGGCGCGGACCTGCTCGCGATCGCGAGTCCGGAGCGCACCCGCGACGAGATCGCCGACCCCGAGCGCACCCGAGAAGAAGGAGTCGCCTGATGTTCACCGGGATCATCGAGGAGATCGGCGAGATCACCGCGATCGCCCCCGCGGGAGACGGGTGGCGTCTGACCGTGCGTGCCCCGAAGGCGGCATCCGATGCGGTGCACGGCGAATCCATCGCCGTCTCCGGCGTCTGCCTGACCGTCGTCGACTCGACGGCCGAGACCTTCGACGCCGACGTGATGAAGCAGACGCTGGACGTCGCCGCGCTGGGCTCGGCGACGGTGGGCACCCGCGTGAACATCGAGAAGGCGATGCCGGTCGGCGCTCGACTCGGCGGTCACATCGTGCAGGGCCACGTCGACGGAGTCGGATCCGTCGTGGAGGTGCGTCCGGGTGCGCAGTGGAGCGTGCTGAGGATCTCGCTGCCCGCCGACCTCGCCCCGCTCGTCGTCGACAAGGGGTCGATCTCGGTCGACGGCACCTCTCTCACCGTCAGCGCCGTCAGCGCCCCGTCTGACCCGGCACCCTGGTTCGAGGTCTCCCTGATCCCGCAGACCCTCGGCGCGACCACGCTCGGCACGCGCGCGGTCGGAGACCGCGTCAACCTCGAGACCGACATCCTCGCCCGGCACGTCGAGCGTCTGCTCGCGTTCCGGGCCGCACCGGAAGGAGGCTCGCGATGAGCCTTGCCACCATCCCCGAGGCCCTCGAGGCGCTCCGCGCCGGTCGCCCTGTCCTCGTCGCCGACGACGAGAACAGGGAGAACGAGGGCGACGTCGTCCTCTCGGCCGAGCTCGCGACCCCGGAATGGGTGGCGTGGACCGTCCGGTGGTCGTCAGGCTTCATCTGCGCGCCGATGCCGGCCGACCTCGCCGACCACCTGAACCTCCCTCCCATGGTCGCGGCCAGCGAGGACGCGCGGTCGACCGCCTACACGGTGAGCGTCGACGCCGCCGACGGCGTCACGACCGGCATCAGCGCACACGACCGCGCCCACACGCTCAACGTGCTGTCGAATCCCGACTCGACCGCGACGAGCATCATCCGCCCCGGGCATGTGCTGCCGCTGCGCGCCGTGGACGGCGGCGTCCGGGAGCGCAGCGGCCACACCGAGGCCGCCGTCGAGCTCATGAAGCTCGCGGGCCTCCGCCCCGTCGGAGCGATCGCCGAGGTCGTCGCCGAGGACGGCAGCATGATGCGCCTCCCGGGGCTGATCGAGCTCGGCGAGCGCGACGGGGTGCCGGTCATCACGATCGAGCAGCTGATCGCGCACCTCAACGAGATCGACCCCGCGGGAGCCGGCCCTGCCGCACGCAACCGCCGCGTGAGCCTGCGCGCCGATGCGACCGTGCCCACCGAGCACGGATCGTTCCGCTTCCTCGCGTACAAGGATCGCGTGACCGGCACGGACCACATCGCCGTCGTGGCGGGCGAGCCCGGGGAGACGGCGCTGGTGCGGGTGCACTCCGAGTGCCTGACCGGGGAGGCGTTCGGCTCCCTCAAATGCGAATGCGGCCCCCAGCTCGACGCCGCTCTCGACGCGATCGAGCAGGACGGCGGCATCGTGATCTACATGCGCGGCCACGAGGGCCGCGGCATCGGGCTCATCAACAAGCTGCGCGCGTACAGCCTGCAGGAGGAGGGGCTCGACACCGTCGACGCGAATCTCGCGCTGGGCCTGCCCGCGGACGCGCGCGACTACGCGGCGGCGGCCGGCATCCTCGCAGACCTCGGCGTCTCGAAGGTGCGACTGCTGACGAACAACACCGACAAGGTGAATCAGCTGCGCAGCCTCGGACTCGACGTCGTCGAGCAGGTTCCGCTGATCGTCGGCGTCGGACCCAACAATCACCAGTACCTCGAGACGAAGCGTGACCGGATGGGTCACATCATCGGTGAGGCGGAGCTCGCAGAGGCTCTCGCCGACGGACGGAAGGA
The DNA here is from genome assembly GCF_001650405.1 of Microbacterium sp. H83. Taxonomy (GTDB): domain Bacteria; phylum Actinomycetota; class Actinomycetes; order Actinomycetales; family Microbacteriaceae; genus Microbacterium. Next base: position 121,041 of record NZ_LWCU01000054.1, read on the forward strand.
CGACGCATGAGCGGCGCAGGAGCACCCAGGACAGAGAGCATCGACGGACGCGGCCTGCAGGTCGTGATCATCGCCGGCACCTGGCACGAGACGATCTCGAACGGCCTGATCACCGGCGCAGAGCGCGTGCTGAACGCCGCCGGCGCCACGCATCGCCTCGTGCGCGTGCCCGGATCGTTCGAGCTGGCGGTCGCGGCGCAGGCCGCGTTCGCCGGCGGAGCGGACGCCGTGGTCGCGCTGGGCGTGATCATCCGTGGCGGGACGCCGCACTTCGAGTACGTCTCCGCGGCGACCACGGACGGACTCACGCGGGTCGCGCTCGACGCGGGCAAGCCGGTCGGCTTCGGCGTGCTGACGCTCGACGACGAGAAGCAGGGTCTCGACCGTGCGGGTCTCGAGGGGTCGCACGAGGACAAGGGCGCCGAGGCCGCGGATGCCGCGCTGCGCACCGCCCTCGTGATCCGAGACCTGCGGGGCTGAGGCGAGCCTGCCCTTGCTGGTGGCGCGGGGTGCTCGGCTCCTAGGGTGAGCACATGGAGACTCTGCGCCACGTCGTTCTGTTCGTCCATCTGATCGGCTTCGCCGTGCTGTTCGGCGCGTGGGCCGTGCAGGCGTTCGGCGGCCGACGCGAGTTCACGCGCCTGATGAGCATCGGCATGACCATCGCCGCGGTCGCCGGGCTGGCCCTCGCCGCCCCGTGGGGCCTCCCCGAGGGCGCGGAGCTGAACTACGCGAAGATCGGGACGAAGCTCGTCGTGCTCCTCGCGATCGGCGCTCTGCTCGGGATCGGCACGTCTCGCCAGCGGAAGACCGGAACGGTGCCGGCCGCGATGTTCTGGCTCGTCGGCATCCTCACCGCTCTCAACGCGGGCATCGCCGCGATCTGGCGCTGATCCGCCGCCGACCCGCATGCGGTGGCCGTGACGGCTCGACTCGTCCGTGCGACACCGAGAGCCGATCCGCCGTTCACGAGGGATCGGTGCCGTCGAAGAGTCCGCGGATCCGCGGCAGGACGCGCTCGTAGCGGCGACGCACGCCGTCGTAGCCTTCGCGCATGTCCGGGTCCGGGTCGACCGTCGATCCGACTGCCACCATCGAACGGACGGCTGCGTCCCAGCCGCTGTGCATCCCCGTGCCCACCGCGGCGCAGATCGCCGCTCCCATACCTGCCGCATCCGCCAGCAGCGGGGTCCGGACCGGCACGCCGTACACCGCAGCCAGGATGCGGAGCATGAGCGCCGATCGGCTCCCCCCACCCGTCACCACCAGGGCTCGTCGAGTCCGTCCGAGTGCACGCCGTGCGCGGGCGTCGCCGGCTTCGGTCTCGATCGCGAGCGCTTCGAGGATGGCCCGGTGGATGTGGAATCGTCCCTGCGTGCCGTCGAATCCCGTCAGCGCGCCGCGCCGCCACGGCTCATCGGCGGGAGCAAGCCAATCCAGCGCGGCCACGAGACCGCCCGCTCCGACCGGCACCTCCGCTGCGCCGCGATCGAGCTCCTCTTCCGAGACCTCCGCGCCGGCGCCCGACACGACGTCGCGGAACCAGCTGACCGTCCACATGCCGCGTCGGACACCCGAACTCTCGTACAGATATCGCCCCGGCTCCGAGGCGAAGTTCGTCCAGACGTCGGGGTGCGGGTCGAGCGCTCCCTCACCGGGGGTCATGGTCGCGACATACGTGCCGAGCGAGAGCAGGGCGTCGTTCTCGTCCCGCAGTCCGGCCCCCAGCGCCTCGACCGCCTTGTCGTTCGACGTGGCGATCACGGGGATGCCGGCGGGCAGCCCGAGGAGCGACGCGGCCTCGGCCGTGAGAGTGCCGAGCTCATCGCCGGGAGCCACGAGCTCGAACAGCATCGACGGCTCCATCCCCGTGCGGACGTAGTCGTCGGCATCCGAACTCCACGCCCAGCGCGACGTGTCGATCGGCCACATCCCCTGGCAGTTGCCCGCGGCATCCCGCCGCTGCCCTGTCAGCCGATGGCCGATGTATCCCGATGACGTGGTGACGTACACCGCGTCATCGGTCTCACGCACGTAGGCGCGCGGCAGCCGCTCATCCATCCAGCTGATGACGGGCTGCGCGAGCGAGCCGTCTGCCCGGAGAACCGCGCGGCAGAAGCGGATGGTGCACAGGCCGATCCCGCGGATGCCGGCGAGATCGCCGTCGAAATGCGTCAGCGCCTCCCGCACTCCGGCGATGATCGAATCCCACAGGTCGTCGTCGGGGTGCTCCCATCGCCCCGGCGCCGGCGACGAATAGGGCCGCAGCGGGATGCGCGCGCTCGCATGCACGGCCCCGTCGCCGTCGACGATGAGGACCTTCGTGCTCTGCGAGCCGTTGTCGATCGCGACGACGTACTCCGCCGCCGACGCGCTCACGCCGGGGACGCCGTCTCGTCGTCCAACGGGTAGATGGTCCCGCGGTTCATGATCCCGTGAGGATCCAGCCCGTCCTTGAGCACGCGCAGCAGGCGGTATGCGCTGCCGTGCTCCTCGTGCGTCCACGGCGTGCGGTACTTGCCGATGCCGTGGTGGTGCACCATCGACCCGCCGAGCCGCAGGGCCTCCTCCACGACGATCGCGTTGAGCGGCTCGTGGTACTCCGTGATCTCCTCGCGGGGATCGCACGTGATGTCGTAGTCGTACACGAAGTACAGGTTCGTGCCGGTCTGGTAGCTGTGCGAGGAGTGCCCGCCGAGCATCGTGAGGTCGGCGGCCCGAGGGAACTCCGTGCGGGCCCGGCGCATCACCGACTCGAAGAGCTCCTCGACGCCGGACCAGTCGATCGACACCTCGGTGGTGTAGCCGAGGTGCGCGTTCTCGAGCATCTCCCGCTTCTCGGCGTCGATCTTGTCCTGCCCCCAGTTCAGGTTGTCGAACCAGGCCTCGATGAGCGCGGGGTCGACCTTCTCGTGCCGGATGCCGGCGAAGATCTCCTCGACGCCTGCCTCTGTCGCGTCGGCGACGCCCTTCGGCCCCTCGGCCACCACCACGACGACGGCCTTGCCGCCGGCGAAGTGCGAGAAGTGCTGCGCGGCATCCTCCTCGGAGTACGCACGGGCGACGGACGGGCGGTACCCGGCGACGATGATCTCGCGGAGTCCCGCCACTCCGGCGGGGAGCGAGTCGACGAGGTAGCCGAGGAAGCGGTTGTTCTGCGGCTGATGGGTGAACACCTTGACGGTCACCTCGGTGATCACCGCCAGCGCGCCCTCGTTGCCGATCACGATGTGCCGGATGTCGGGCCCGGCCGCACGCCGGGGCACGTTCTTCACGCGCACGACCTCGCCGCCGGGAAGCACGGCCTCGAGACCCACCACCATGTCCTCGATGCCCCCGTAGAGCGTCGAGAACTGTCCGATCGACCGGGTCGCGACCAGTCCCCCCATCTGGGCGAGCGGCTTGGACTGCGGCGAGTGCCCTGTCGTGAGCCCCTGCGCGCGCAGAGTGTCCTCGAGCACCTGCAGCGGGACGCCGCACTGCGCGGTGACCATCATGTCGACCGGATCGATCTCGAGGATCGCGTCCATGCGCGAGCCGTCGAGCACGATCGAGTCGTCGACGATCGTCTCGAGTCCGCCTTCCGTCGCGGTGCGACCGGTGCGAGGCACGACGTTGACGAGGTTCTCGTCGGCGAACGCCAGGATCGCGGCGACGTCTGCCGTGGAGTGCGCGTACGCGATGGCCGCGGGGATCGGGCCGTCGAAGATGCCGTGCACCGACGTGTACTTCTTGAAGCGGTCGACGCTCGCCTCGCGGAGCGCCTGCGTCTCGGTCTCGACCTGGTCGGCGCCGAGGATCTCCTGCAGTCGGGTGACGATCTCCTCGCGCGAGAGAGCGGATCGTGAAGCAACCATGGGGGAAGTTCCTGTTCGTAGAGGGTGTCGGCGCGCGGTCAGCGCACCAGGTAGCCGCCGTCGACGGACAGCACGTGCCCGTTGACGAAGTCGGAGGCGGTGCTGGCGAGGAACACCGTCGCTCCCATGAGGTCGGCGACGTCTCCCCACCTCCCCGCCGGGGTGTGGTCGACGATCCGCCGGTTGGCCTCGGAGTCGGATCGCGTCTCGGCCGTGATCGGCGTCGCGAAGTACCCCGGCGCGATCGCGTTGACCTGGATGCCGTGGCCGCCCAGCTCGTCTGCATACGCCTTCGTCAGCCCGGCGATGCCGTGCTTGGTCGCCGCGTAGGCGGGCGACCCGATCCCGCCGAGGAACGAGAAGAGCGAGGCGATGTTGATGATCTTGCCGGAGCCCTGCGGGATCATCCGCTTGGCGGCTTCGTGCGACATCTCGAAGGCAGCCGTGAGGTTGACCGCGACCATCGGGTCCCACTGCTCGCGACCGAAGTCGGTCACGTCGGCGATGCGGCTGATACCCGCGGAGTTCACGAGGATGTCGACTCCACCGAGCGCGTCGACGCATGCGTCGACGATCCGAGCGGGCGCCCCCTTCTCGGTGATGTCGGCGCGGACCTCGCGGTAGACGACTCCTGAATCGGCGACCAGCCCGGCTGTCTCGCCGCCGTCGTCGAACAGGGTGGGCGCGAACACGTCGGCGCCCGCTTTCGCCAGGGCGAGCGTGAACGCCTGCCCGAGGCCGGTGTTCCCTCCCGTGACGATCGCCCGCCTGCCCTGCAGGGAGAAGTGATCGAGGGAGAAGTCAGTGATGTGCACGGGGGGCTCCTTCAGGGAGTGCGGGGGGAGGCGAAGGGGTCGGAGATGCCGATGTAGGTCGTCTCGAGGTACTCGTCGATGCCCTCGAAGCCGCCTTCGCGGCCGACACCCGACTGCTTCACGCCGCCGAACGGCGCAGCCGGGTTCGAGACGAGTCCGGTGTTGAGCCCGAACATGCCGGTCTCGAGGCGCTCGGCGAGACGCAGTGCACGGTCGAGGTCGCGCGTATACGCGAAGCACACGAGCCCGTACTCGCTGGCGTTGGCGAGGCGCACGGCCTCGTCCTCGTCGCGGAACACGGTGATCGGAGCGACCGGGCCGAAGATCTCCTCGCCGAGGATGCGTGCGTCCTGCGGGACGTCGACCAGCACGGTCGCCGGATAGAAGTACCCGCGCCCCTGGGGGATGCTGCCGCCGAGAGCGACGCGCGCGCCGTCCTCGATCGCCCCGGAGACGAGTTCGGCGACCTTGTCGCGGGTGGACTCGTCGACGAGAGGGCCGAGAGTCGAGTCGGGCTCGGTCCCGCGCGCGGTGACATACCCGCGCATGCGATCGACGAGCCGCGTCGTGAACTCCTCGGCGACGCTCTCGTGCACGAGGAAGCGGTTGGCTGCGACGCACGCCTCGCCGCCGTTGCGCAGCTTCGCGAGCAGCGCGCCTTCGACCGCGGCATCCACATCCGCGTCCTCGAAGACGAGGAACGGCGCGTTGCCGCCGAGCTCCATCGACACGCGCAGCACCTGGTGCGCGGCGTCGGCGATGAGCCGTCGACCGACCTCGGTCGACCCCGTGAACGACAGCTTGCGCAGCCGGGGGTCGGTGATGAGGGGTCCGGTGACGGCGCCCGCCCGGCTGGTCGGGATGACGTTGACGACGCCGTCGGGCACGCCGGCCTCTCGGAGCACGTCGGCGAACAGCAGCGCCGTGAGGGGCGTGAGGGCGGCGGGCTTGAGCACCGAGGTGCAGCCGGCGGCGAGCGCGGGAGCGACCTTGCGCGTCGCCATCGCGAGCGGGAAGTTCCACGGCGTGATGAGCAGGCTCGGTCCCACCGGCCGCTTCGCGACGAGCAGACGGTTCCGGCCATCGGGCGCGGTGGCGTATCGACCGGAGATCCGGGGCGCCTCCTCCGAGAACCAGCGCAGGAACTCGGCGCCGTAGGCGACCTCTGCGCGGGACTCGGCGAGCGGCTTGCCCATCTCCAGGGTCATCACGAGGGCGAAGTCCTCGGCGCGCGCGGTCACGAGCTCGAAGGCCCCGCGAAGGATCTCCCCCCGTTCGCGCGGTGCTGTCGCCGCCCACGCCTCCTGCGCGGCGGCGGCGGCGTCGAGCGCGGCCATGCCGTCTTCAGGCGTCGCGTCCGCGACCTCGGCGAGGACGTCGCCGGTGGCGGGGTCGTGCACGGGGAACGTGGCACCGGATGCCGCGGCTCGCCACTCCCCTCCGATCAGCAGTCCGGTGGGCACCGAGGCGATGACCTCGGACCCGCGGGCGGCGGTCATGGGCGCGGCGGTCATGCGGACACCTCCCGGCGGAGGTCGCGGCCGAGCATCTCCTCGTACAGCCGGACCGGCGTCATCTCGCCCGCGCGGTCGCCGTACCGGGCACGCGCCCGACGGAAGATCTGCTCGACGAGCGACGACAGCTCGACCGGCATCCCGACCGATCGCGCGAGGTCGACCGACAGCCCGAGGTCCTTGCACGCCAGGGCGATGGCGAAGCCCTCGTCGTAGTCGCCGTGGTCGAGGATCGACAGCACGTCTCGTGAGACGAAGGTGCTGTTCGCCGGGCTCGCGATCAGCGCGTCGCGGAGCACTCCGAGATCGACGCCGGCGGCGACCCCCACGGAGAGCACCTCTGCGGTCGCGACCAGGTGGGAGAACCAGAGCTGGTTGATCATGAGCTTCACCGCGTACCCGGCGCCGTGGCCGCCGACGTGCAGGATGCGCTCCGGGTCGCCCATCGCTTCGAACACCGGGCGCAGGCGCTCGACGTCGTCGCTCTCCCCTCCGACGAAGATCTGCAGCATGCCGTTCGCCGCTCCCACCGACATCCCGCTCACGGGCGCGTCGAGCAGGTGCAGGCCCCGGTCGGCGTTGGCCGTGCGGATCGCGTCGAGGACCTCGGGGACCGACGTCGACATGTCGATCCAGGTGCCGCCGTCGGGAAGCCCGGCGACGAGTCCGTCGGGTCCGGAGGCGACGGCCTCGACGTGCTTCGGCGTCGGCAGCATCGTGATCACGAGGTCGCTGGCCGCGGCGACCTCACGGGGCGTCTGCGCCCACTGCGCGCCGCCGGCGATGAGCTCGGCCGCGGACTCGCGACGGAGGTCGGTGACGACGAGCGGGAAGCCGGCCGCCTGCAGGTTGCGGGTCATGCCGGAGCCCATGTTGCCGAGTCCGATGAACCCGACGGTGGGTCGGGTGTCGACGTGTGCCGGGTCCAGCACGGGGGTGGGGGAGCTCATCTGTCGTGCGTGTCCTTCTGCGTGGGGTCGGATGGGAGGGAGTC
>NZ_LWCU01000055.1 GCF_001650405.1 Microbacterium sp. H83
GCGTCGTGACCGATGTGGCCGGCACCGATCCGGTCGCTCCCGTCGAGCCCGTGCTCGAACCGGCGGTCGACCAGCAGCCGAACGACACGGGGGATCCCGCGAACTCCGGGAACTCCGGGAACTCCCGAAACTCCGGGAACTCCGGGGATGGGGGCGGCGGCGGCGCGAGCGGCACGCCGGGATCCTGGGGGCGCGATGTCGTCGTGCTCGTCCGTCGCCTCGCCGCGCAACAGCTCCCGGGCGGCCCGCATCACCTCGCCGGCGCGAGGCCGGTCATCGGGCTCGAGGCTGGTCATCCGCGTCAGGAGGGCTCGCCACTCCTCGGGGACCGTCTCCGGGATGGACGGCGGGGTCAGCAGCCGTGACACCGTGGCCTGGCGGCTGGCCCCGATCGCGGGATAGCCCGGTTCGCCGGAGAGTGCCTCGAGGATGACGAGGCCCAACGCGAAGACGTCGACGGCGGGCGTGGGCTCCGCGTCGCGCAGCTGCTCGGGAGCCATGTAGGTGAAGGTGCCGAGCACGACTCCCGGTCGGGTGACGCGGGAGCTGCCGATGGAGCACGCGATGCCGAAGTCCGCGAGCTTCGCGGCCCAGGGTCCGCCGCGCTCGCGCGCGAGCAGCACGTTCGACGGCTTCACGTCGCGGTGGACGATGCCCGCCTCGTGCACGGCTGCGAGACCCTGCGCGAGATCGCGGAGGATCCGTGCGACCTGGCGTGGAGGCAGGGGGCCTTGCGCCATTCTGTCGGCGAGGGTCGGACCGTCGACGAACTCCATGACGAGGTACTGCGGGCGCCGCGGCTGCAGCTGGGCGTCGTACAGGGTCACGAGGCGGGGGTGGCTCACCGAGGCGAGCAGCAGCTTCTCGTTGTGCGCACGGTCGAGGGACGAGAAGGCGCCCTCGCCCTCGTGGATCATCTTGATCGCGACGGTGCGCTCGAGATGGGTGTCCTCGGCACGGTAGACGGTCGCCATGCCGCCGCGGCCGACGGGTTCGTGCAGCACGTAGCGTCCGTCGAGCAGCGCGGCCGTGGGAGACACCACTTCCAGCGTCATCGATCACTCCTCAGGACTGTGTCGGGTCACATCGCGCCCGACACTATGACTCGCTCGCAACCCGCGTCTTCGGCCTTGACGCGGACGCGTTTCCGTGGGTGAGATCCGGAGCGGAAGCCGATGGCACGGCCTGAGCGACGTTCGGCGAGAACCGCGCATCCTGTCAAGCCCCTCTTTCGATGTCCGACGCTCCGCGTAGGAAGGAGGAAGACAGAGAGGACGCGTCATGGCTGCAGGCGACATCGAGACGTTCCCGCGCGACGGCATCTGGTTCAACAGGATCGAAGGCGAATCCCGCACGCTGGGCTCGAGCTTCGAAGACCGCGAGGAGGCGATCCGCGTGGGGCGCGGAGCAGCCACGGCACGGCAGGTCGAGCACACCGTCCGCACCGAGGAAGGGCCCTCCGAGACGGGCAACCTCTACGACTGGCACCCGCGGGACCTCATGAACTGATGGGGCTCGGCTCCGACAGGATCACGACACGACGGATGCTGGTGCAGGCGTGCATCAACGGTGCGCGACCGGTGACGCATCATCCCGCGCTCAGTGCCGACGCCGTCCTCGCAGCCGCGGAGGCTGCACGATCGGTGGCTCTCGGCGCCGCGGAGATCCACGTGCACCCGAAGGATGCCGCGGGGCACGACAGCCTCGCGTCCGATGACGTCGCGAGGTGGGTGCGCGCGATGCGCGACGCCTGCCCGGGGACGCCGGTCGGCGTCACGACGGGTGCCTGGGCGGAGCCCGATCCGTCAGCCCGGCTGGCGGCGATCGACGAGTGGACGGAGCTTCCCGACTTCGCGTCGGTGAACTGGCACGAGGCGGGTGCCGACGAGGTCGCCGCCGCGCTGCGCAGGCGCGGTGTCGATGTCGAGGCCGGCATCTGGGACGGTGCCGGCCTCGAAGCCTGGCGGCGCTCGCCGGAGCGCGGCCGGTGCCGACGTGTGCTCGTCGAGCTGCCCGACGAGGCGGCGGAGTCGGTGCGCGCCCACGCCGAGGGCCTGATCGCGCACATCGAGATCGACGAGCCGCGGATGCCGATACTCCTGCACGGCGAGGAGAGGTCGGCGTGGCCGGCGTTTCTGCTCGCGATCGAGCTCGGCCATGACACCCGCATCGGGCTGGAGGACACGACCGCCCTGCCGGACGGGCAGACGGCGCCCGACAACGCCGCGCTCGTGCGGGCGGCGCTCGGTCTCGTCGCGGCGGCCGGCCGGTCCGACGCGGTGTCCCGGGCGGGTCGCCCTCCCGTCACGGACTGAAATGCGAAGTCGCCTCCCGTCGGCGGCATCCGTATGGTGGGAGTTTCCGCCGAGAGGAGTCGCCGTGTCCGAGAACGAGCCGCACCCGGACGGCATCCTGCCCGCGCCGCGATGTCGGCGGATCGGCTGAGGGCAGCACCGCATGACCGACCGCACGCCCCCTGCGCAGCATCCGCTCGACGCCCGCACCCGGTTCGACCTCGATCGTCCGGAGAGTAGGAAGTGGAGTCTGCATCCCGGTCGTATCGGAGCGTGGGTCGCGGAGATGGACTTCGGCGTCGCGCCGGAGATCGCCGCGGCGCTGCATGCCGCGATCGAGGAGGAGAACCTCGGGTACCTGTCGCCCGCGTCGGCGGCGAGGCTCGGCTCGGCGACGGCCGACTGGATGCACGACGAATACGGCTGGTCGGTCGATCCCGAGCGCGTGCATCCGGTGTCCGACGTGATGGCGGCGCTGCGGGTGGCCGTCGAGGAGTACGCGCCCGAGGGATCGGCCGTGATCGTGCCGACTCCGGCATACATGCCGTTCCTGACATATCTCCCCACGATCGGGCATCCGGTGATCGAGGTTCCCGGCATCGAGATCCCGGATGCCGACGGCACGAGGCGCTGGCATCACGATCTGCAGCGCATCGACGAGGCGTTCGCGGCGGGGGCCAGGACCCTGATCCTGTGCAATCCGCACAATCCGACGGGCACGATCGCGGGCCGAGACGAGCTCGCGGCCATCGCGGAGATCGTCGAGCGTCATGGCGGACGGGTCTTCGCCGACGAGATCCATGCACCGCTGCGCTTCGACGGCCGCCCCTTCGTCCCCTACGCATCGGTGTCGGAGCAGACCGCCGCGCACACCGTGACGGGGACGAGCGCGTCGAAGGCGTGGAACATCCCCGGCCTCAAGGCCGCCCAGCTCATCACGTCGAACGATGCCGACCAGGAGCGCTACCGCGCGTTCGGGTTCGCCGTGCAGCACGGCGCGTCGACTCTCGGCGTGGTCGCCTCGACCGCCGCGTACCGACAGGGCAGGCCCTGGCTCGACGGCGTGACCTCTTACCTGTCGGACTCGCGCCGGGAGCTGGCAGCGCTCGTCGCGGAGCACCTCCCAGGAGCCGTGTTCCGGGCGCCGGAGGCGACGTACATCGGATGGATCGACACGGGCGCGCTGGAGATCGACGGTCCGCCGGCGGCGTTCTTCCGTGAGCACGCGGGCGTCGTCCTCACGGAGGGAGCCCTGCTGGGCCGTGGCTTCGAGCGCTTCGTGCGCGTCGTCTTCGCGACTCCGCGGCCGATCCTGCGCGACGCGATCGCGGCGATGGGGAATGCCGTCCGCGGCCGTTCCGGGCGCTGAGCGAGCCGGCCTCCGGGGCTGAACAGGTATATCCGGGGCGATGGCCCGCTGCAGGGTGTCGTCGGTCAGCGAGACCAGCGCGACCCGGTCGAGGAGTCCTGCGCGGCGGCTGCGCTGACCGCCCGTCGGTCGGCCACGGCATGGAGCTCGACGACGAGAAGGTGGGACGCCACGAACCGGATGCCGGGAACTCGGCCGACGGATGCCGGGAACTCAAGCGACGTCGGATGCGGCGCGCTGCTGCAGTGCGGCGGCGATGCGCTCGACCGCCTCGACCATGACCGGCCGCGGCAGCGCGAACACGAACCGGGTGAAGCCGACGCCGGCCTCTCCGCAGGCGGCGCCGTCGGTCATCGCGACCCCGGCGTTCTCGCGGAACCACTCGCCGAGGTCGCCGGTCAGTCCGGTCTCCCGGAAGTCGAGCAGTGCGATGTAGCTGCCCTCGGGGGTGGTCATCCGCACGCCGGGCAGCTTCTCCGCGACGAGCTGCGCCAGCATCCGACGGTTGCCGTCGAGGTAGTCCACGACGCCGTCGAGCCATTCCCGGCCGGCCGTGTAGGCCGCGGTGTTCGCGAGGACGCCGAGCGTCGACGTGCCGTGTCCGGCCCAGAAGCCGACGCGCTCCCAGAGCTCGACGTCGGCGTCGTTCGACAGGATGATCTGCGCGCACTTCAGCCCCGCGAGGTTCCAGGCCTTCGATGCCGACGTCGCCGTCAGGGTGTGCGACGCGGCCGAGTCCGAGACCGAGGCGTACGGGATGTGCTGCGCCGGCGCGTAGACGATCGGGGCGTGGATCTCGTCGGAGAACACGCGGCCGCCGGCATCCGTCACCACCTCGGCGATGGCCAGAAGCTCCTCGCGCGAGGCGACCGTGCCGAGCGGGTTGTGCGGGTTGCAGAGCACCAGCATCTCGCCGCCGTCGCGGAACGCCTGCGCGACGGCCTCCAGGTCCATGACCCAGCGTCCGTCGACCTCGATGCTCGGCACCTCGATGACGCGGCGTCCGCGCATCGGCGGCACCATGAGGAATGGCATGTACGCGGGGGTCGGCACGATGACGGCGGATCCCGGGGTCGTGAAGTTCTCGATCGCGAGTTCGAACGCGGCGATCACGTCGGGCACGTGGTGCACGCGCTCGGGGTCGACGTTCCAGCCGTAGGAGTCGGCGTACCAGCGGACGGTCGCCTCGGACAGATCCTTCGCGACCTGCGTGGGGAGGTATCCGGTGAGTCCGCGGTCGAGAGCGCCCGAGATCGCATCGTTGATCGCCGGGGCGAGACCGAAGTCCATCTCCGCCACGAAGGCGCCGATCGTGTCGGGGAAGGTCGTCCATTTGACGCTGCCCGCGCCGCGCAGATCGTCTTGCGTGATCAGGTCGAACGTGCCGGGGGTCACGCGGGCTCCTCTGAGTCGTCGTACGGGGGTCCTTCAATCCTTCCAGTTCCGGACGCGGCCGGGGTCGCCCACGAGTCGGTGCCCGGTGCCCGCCCGCCGGTCGGTGCCCGTGCACGATTTCGGATGCCGGAGGCGACACGCCGCGCCCGACCCGGTGCCCCGCGGCGTGTCGCCTCCGAGCTCCGCAGCTGTGCCCGCGCGCACCCGCGCATGACACCGACTGGCCGGCACCGCAACGGCATTGAGTGCCCACCGGGTGCGTGCGAGGATGACCCCGACTCGGCTCGCGCAACCGTGGGCCGACCGTGACGAAGGGATCCTCATGCAGCTGGCGATGATCGGACTCGGCCGGATGGGCGCCAACATCGTGCGCCGTCTCATGCGCGACGGGCACGAGTGCGTGGTCTACGACGTGAACGCGGATGCCGTGAAAGGCCTGGTCGCCGAAGGGGCGGTCGGCGCGAGCAGCATGGCCGACCTCGCGTCGAAGCTCGAGGCGCCGCGAGCCGTCTGGATGATGGTCCCCGCCTCGCTGACCGGAGCGGTCGCCGACGAGGTCGCCGAGGTGCTCGACGAGGGCGACATCCTCATTGACGGCGGCAACTCCAACTACCGCGACGATGTCAGGCGTGCGAAGGCGCTGCGCGAGCGCGGCATCCACTACGTCGATGTCGGGACCAGCGGCGGGGTCTTCGGCCTCGATCGCGGCTACTGCCTCATGGTCGGCGGACCGGATGAAGCGGTGGAGCGCCTCGAGCCGATCCTGCGCACGGTCGCTCCGGGTGCGGGCGAGATCGAGCGCACGCCCGGACGCACCGGCGAGCTCACCCCGGAGGAGCAGGGCTACCTGCACTGCGGGCCGTCGGGCGCGGGGCACTTCGTGAAGATGGTGCACAACGGCATCGAGTACGGCATCATGGCGTCGATCGCCGAAGGGCTCAACATCCTGCACAACGCGGATGCCGGTGTGCGCGAGGCCGAGCACTCCGCGGAGATCGCCCCGCTGGAAGAGCCGGAGTACTACCAGTTCCCGATCGACACCTCGAAGGTGGCCGAGCTGTGGCGTCGCGGATCGGTGATCTCGTCGTGGCTGCTCGACCTGACGGCCGCCGCACTCGCCGACAATCCGACTCTCGACGGTCTCGCCGGACGCGTCTCGGATTCGGGCGAGGGCCGCTGGACGGTCAAGGCCGCCGTCGACGTGGGGGTGCCTGTTCCCGTGCTGGCGGCGTCGCTGTTCGAGCGCTTCGCCTCGCGGGGCGAGGACCACTTCGCGAACCAGGTGCTGTCCGCCATGCGGCTGCAGTTCGGCGGACACCAGGAGCTCCCCGCCGGCGACGTGCTCGAGGCCGGCGCCCGCAAGGCCGACTCGGACTGAACCGCGGCGGGCCGGCTCGGCCGGCCGGGCTCTCAGCCGGCCGGGCTCACGCCTCGCGCGACACCGGACACGACTCAGAGAAAGGCATCCGCATGACCTCGATCCCTCTGACCCGCCGGGCCGAACCCGCCGACGCCGTCACCGTCGCGCGGCTCCTGCACGCGTTCAACTCCGAGTTCGACACCCCGAGCCCCGGCGTCGACGTGCTCGCCCGCCGATTGACGCTGCTCCTCGCCGAGCCGACGACCTTCGCGATCGTCGGCGGCGCTCCGGCGGTGGGCGTCGCGCTCGTGACGCTGCGCGCGAACGTCCGGTCCGACGGCCCGGTCGCGCTGCTCGACGAGATGTACGTCGCGCCCGCCCACCGCGGAACCGGCATCGGGTCGAAGATCATCGAGCACATGGTCCGCACGTGCCGCGAGCTCGGCGTCGCGGAGATCGAGATCAACGTCGACGAGTCCGACACCGACACGATGCGCTTCTACGAGCACCACGGGTTCACGAACGGCGACCCCGACACCGGCGAGAAGGCCTTCTCCTTCTACAGATCGCTCTGAGTCGCGGCCTGTCCCGGCATCCGCCTGTCTTCGTCGCCTGCCCTGGCCTCGCGGGGTCACTATCGCATCGGATACCGGCGTTGCCGGTGCGCTTCTGACCCCGCATGCCGGCCCGGACGCGGTTTCGACCCCGCAGCCGCCGTGGCAGTAGCCTGACGGCGTTCGGCAACACACTGCCCGCATCGAAGGAGAGCGGCCCCATGAGACCACTGCGCTACGCGATCAACGTCACGCTCGACGGCTGCGTCCATCACGAGGCGGGTGTCGCGCCGGACGAGGAGCTGATGCAGTTCTGGACGGACCAGATACGAGCAGCGGATGCCGAGATCTACGGCCGTGTGACCTACGAAATGATGGAATCCGCCTGGCGGCGGCCGGCTGACGGCGTGTGGCCGGACTGGATGAGCGAATGGGAACAGCCCTTCGCCGACGCGCTCGATCGCGCGAAGAAGTACGTCGCTTCGAGCACTCTCACGTCGGTCGACTGGAACTCGGAGCTGATCCAAGGCGATGTCGTGGAGGCGGTGCGCCGGCTCAAGGAGCAGCCCGGAGGTCCGCTCTCGGTCGGCGGCGAGAAGCTCGCTCGCGAGCTGACCGATCACGGACTGATCGACGAGTACCTCTTCGTGGTGCATCCGATACTCGCCGGGCACGGGCCTCGGCTGCTCGACGGACTCCACGAGCGCGTGCGGCTCGAGCTCGTCGACCGGCGGGAGTTCGGGTCCGGTGCCGTCGCGCACACGTTCCGCTCTGCCGCGTTCTGAGGTTCTGAAATCCAGACCCGACAGGACACAGAATACTGCGGGCGTAGCCAAATGTGTGCTTTTCTTGCTCGCATGATACCCAAGGCACGTCGAATACCTCGAGTGTCGAGCAAGCTGACATCGCGGGGGCGAACTCAGCCGCGGCAGTCACTGCTTCGATGGCACCGGAAGCCGCGCTCGCGGCGCCTGGTGTTCTCGTCGGCGAAGAGATCGTGGCGACTGCAACCGTGATCGCCTCTCCCGCGAGTCAGCACGACTTCGAATACAGGACGGACGGCCATCTGCCGTACCAGTCCGGGTCGGGTGAAATCATCTTCCTCGACGACGAGGCGATTTCGTGAGCGTGGCTGCTCCGTGGGCAGTCGACGCGAACGGCGTCACCGCGGAGACGAGGTGCGAAATCCGAGGAGGCGATCTCGTTCACGTCGTTATGCCCAGCGCGACCACCGTGACTACGTTCATCTCGGGGCCGGATGAGGTGTCGGCATGATTGTTCACTCGCTAGTCGTCGTGCTCGCCGTGATCGCCGGGGCGATGTTCGGGGTGCAGGTTCGAGCCCCTCTTCAATGGATCGGTGCGGTCGTAGGCGTCCTCATCGCGGGCGTCGTCGCGGCTGCGGCAATCTTGTCGGACGTCGGTTCAGCATGGACCGGACCGTTGTTCGCGATCGTCGCAGCTGTGACCGCAGTGCTGATCAGCGCGCAAGCCCGGCGCGATCATCCCGGCTTCGAGGGCGAGGGGTACTGGCAGCGAGTGCTCCTCGTACTGAGGCCGCGCCATGCGCGCGCCCGTCAGGACCGGTCGGGCGGGTGAGGTGCGCGTGAGACTCGCGCGTTTCCTCGCCGAGAAGGGATAGACCGGGGCGCCGGTGGGCTCCGTTCGTCGGACGTCGACCGGAGCCCACCGGTGGGCTGTCCGCGACCAAGCGCGCCACGCTTTTCGAGGTCTGGTGAAACGCCTGGGGCCAACCGGTGTGCCAGGCTCTCTCCCGTGACCGTCTCCACCCCGATCGCCCACGCGACACCTCCGGCCCGCCTCCTCCCGTTCCTCATCGGCGTCGGTGGCGGACTCCTCGGCATCCTGCCGTGGCTCGTCGGCGGTGCGCGCCTGCCGCTGCAGAACCTCTGGACCGTCGCCACCATGCCCGACGCGATGCCGATCGTGCTGCTGCCGGTCAGTCAGTACTTCGCCATCCTTCTGTTCTCGCTCGTGCTGCTCGGCGGCGTCTTCGCGGGCTTCGCGATCCGCATCGTCGCTCGGCGCCGAGCCGTGGCGGTGTGGGCCGCATCGCTCGGAGTCCTCGCCGTGCACGTCGTGGCAGCGGTGGAGAGCTTCGCCGTTGTCGCGAGCGGTCTCTCCCTCGGATACGACTCACGCGCGGCGGTCTACCTCGTCGGGATGCTCGGCGGAACCTTCGCCGCCATCCTCCTCGCCCAGCTCGGCTTCTGGATGGCCTCGCGCCCGTCCGTCGGCATCGCCGCGTTCGGCGTCGCGCTCGCCGCGGTGCCGTTCGGACAGTGGGTGTCGCGGTGGTTCCTCGCATTCACAGGCGACGCCTTCGCGCCGGCGTTCTTGCCCGAGCTGACGCGATGGATTCCCGCGGTCATCGTCGGAGTCGCGCTCGCGTGGTGCGGCATCCGTCCGGTGTGGCGGATCGTCGTGTGGGTCGTCTCGCTCCTCACGCTCGCGCTGCTTCCGTCGCTCTTCGGTGCCATCCAATACGGCCTCGGCTCGCGCATCCTCGGCGGCAACCTCGTCGAGATGGCCTCCGCGTCGGCGCAGATCTTCCCGCTGCTCTTGCAGGAGACCGGGCTTCTGCCGGTCGCGGTCGCGCTGGTCATCGGAATCGTCGGGACGGTCGTGCGGATGCTGATGACGACTCAACGAGAAGTGGATACTGGGCAGCAGCAGGCCGTCGAGGAGCCGTCGCCCTACGCCTCCGGTCGTTGAACCTCCCGCCGGATCCGAGCGCGGCGAAGCGCGGTGGCATTCCGGACTCGCTATTCGGCGAGGGACACCAACTGGTTGCGTCGGCTACGTGACCGGGGCTGAGAGCGAAGCAAAGAGATCGTCATCGCGACATCTCCGTGGACAGCGGACGCAGGATTTCGATGTCACTCAAAGCGAGTCCAGCAGTGTCGATCACCCATTCGTTCTCATCGCGCCAGTTGGTGCTGTGGATGTGCGCCAGAGCGCGGCTGGCCGAGGCGCCTTCGAGCATTAGAAGCGTCGCTGCTCGCCCCGCACAAACGTTACGGTCGAGAAAGACCTCAGCTTTGCCTCGATCGTCCGTCCACGACATCCCAAGCTCATGCCCCTCCGCCGCCGCCCGGAACAGTGGAGGCAGTTCCAGTGGAGAAGGAGCGGAGACACCGGTTTCGCAGAATCCGGTTTCCGAGAAAAGCGTTCGCCAGTGGACAGTGGCGATGCGTCGTTCTGGGTAGTCGGTACTCACCCATGTGTGCGCGAGCGCGACCCCTAGGAGATCGGTCCGATCGACGAACGCGCCCTCACGGTAGAGCGCCCAGAGTTCAGTCGGCAGGTCTTCCG
This sequence comes from Microbacterium sp. H83, assembly GCF_001650405.1. Classification (GTDB taxonomy): domain Bacteria; phylum Actinomycetota; class Actinomycetes; order Actinomycetales; family Microbacteriaceae; genus Microbacterium. The sequence goes on from NZ_LWCU01000055.1 coordinate 10,308, forward strand.
GAAGGGGCTCGCACCCATTGCGCTGCGAAGCGAGACTCAGCCACTCGCCATACTCTTCTATTCCGAAGTCCTTCGCTATGGACATGGCTCACTCCCGAGTGCGTACGATTCACCCTCACGCTATCGGGCGGCGACAGGAACATCGCGTTGACAGCCGCCTGCAACGGTGCGAGCGCATACGCTTGACGGATGCCCCGTCCTCGTAGCGAAGCCGCGCGCCAGTCCGTGCTCGAGGCGATGCGCGCCGCCGTCATCGCCGGGACGTACGAGTCGGTGACGATCGAGGGCCTCGCCGAATCCGCGACCGTGTCGAAGCAGACGATCTACCGCTGGTGGCCGTCGAAGGCGGCCATCCTCGGTGAGGCTCTGCTCGAGGGCGACCTTCCGGGTGCGGACGTGTCCGTGCCGATGACCGACGACATCCGCGCCGACCTGCACGCGTGGTTCACGGCGATGTCGAGGGGACTCGGAAGTCCGAAGGGCGTCGCCCTTGCTCGTGCGCTGATCGCCGTGACGGCGACCGACCATGAGTTGGGGCTGGCGCTCAACGAGAGGCTGGCAGCGCCGATCCGGACGTGGGTCGCCGAGCGGGTTGCCCGCGGACAGGTCGACGCGCAGGTACGAGCAGACGTGGATGCTGACGCGATCGCCGATCAACTCATCGCGATGGCGTCATACGCGGCGCTGATTGGGCAACCGTTGAGCGCGGATCGCGTCGAGGAGACGGTGATGCGGTTGCTGCGAGGGATCACGCGGTGAGCGAGAGACGCGCGAATCCCGTTGCGCAGCTGACTACCGACTCGGTCGTTGTGCCCTGACCTGACAGGGAAGTCAGGACTCAGATGCCGGCGGGTCGGGAAGCGCCCATATCCGCGAGTACTCGTCACTCACCTCGGGCCAGACGATGCGAAGGCCATCCTCCACGGACTGAACTGACGCCGCGGTGTCGCCGAGCAGCACGAAGTCGTGCGTGATCGGGCGGCCGGAGCGGTCGAGTCGCTGGTCTGGGTCGCGAAGCCGCAGAGCACCGCGCGTACCCACCGCGCGGTAGGAGTCGGCCTCGAGATCCAGTGAGTCGAAGACGGACTCATACACGGCGAGCGCATCTGTGATGCCGCCTGTGCGGAGGAACCGAAAGCCCCATGACCGCCCGCGAGCGACCCAGATGAATGTCACTTACGGCTCCGCAGCAGCACCTTTGCGTGCTCGGCGTCCTCCAGGTCGATGCGGAAGCGTGTCAGCACAGCAGTCAGGTAATCGTGGCGGGCGAGCGCCTCAGCCTTGGCCTCCTCGAGCTTCGCACGCCCGGCGTCGAGAATCTTGTCGATGGCTTCCTTCGAGATCAGCGCAGTAAGACCGGCGGCCAGCACGGCAAGAGGTCCGGGCAGTTTCACCTTCTTGATGAAGGGCGCAATGAGAGCGAGTGCTGTGGCGACTTGCTCGGCGTTGTTCAGGAGGTGTTCCCCGACCTTCGGGGGAAGCTGCATGGTCCGCGCCCAGTTGGCGTGCCTCTCGAACGGGAGCACAGCTGCGATAGGCAAGAGCAGATCGACGCCCACCCGCTGACTGACCTCGATCTCGTCAGGGCGGAACTTCGCGGACGAGAGCAGGAGGAAGTCCTCACCGACAGAAAGGGCTTCGGGCGCCGCGACCATGCTTTCGATCGTCCTCCGCAGGCGGTCGAGGTCGCCTGCGCTCTTCTCGATGATCAACTCTCTGAACTGCTGCACGTCGGTGTCGGGCATCAGGTCCGACTTCGACAGTGCGACGATCCAGATGCGAGGGAAGACGACGAGCGGTTTGCCATCGACGAGGATGTCGTCGCGGAGGCTCTCCAGACCTGTGCGGTAGTTGTGGAACAGCGACTTCAGGTAGGCCTCCTCCTGCCCGGCGTTGTCGAGCAGGAGCTGAGCATCGACGAGAAGCACGGCGACGTCTGAGCCGAGGAGAGCGCGGAAACCTTCCACGCGGCGGGCCGCTTCTTCGCCCTCGACTCCTTGGGTGAACCATTCACCCGGATAGTCGTGCCAGACGAGCCGCACCTCATCGACCGGCGGCTTCCGCTTCGGATCGGAGGTGAGTCCCTTCGCGCGCTTCACCGAGAAGGAGTACGAGATCGACTTGAACTTGTTCGGCTCGGGCACTCGGGCGGAGTTTCTCATCCCCAGATAGTTCTGGAAGAGCTTCGCTCCCTGCCCTGCGTCGCCTGCGACGACGTCGAACAGATTGCGCTCGCCGTATCCGTCTTCCTGCGTCGGACCGAAGAAAGAAGACAGCAGAACTGTCTTGCCGCTCCCGCTCTCACCGAAGACCGCAATGTGCTGCTCGAGCCTGTTCTTTGTCGCCACCGTCGTATCGCCCTCTCCCCTGGGAACGGAACACCCCGTTATTCGATCACCGTAGCGGAGAGAGCCGACACTGCCCCGCTATGACTACTGAACCGACCATCCCCCATCCGACGCCAGCACCGCACCGTTGATGTTCACGCCGTCGTCCGACAGCAGGAACGTGATCGACGCAGCGAGCTGTTCCGCGGTCGCGACGGTCGGGATCGCCTGCTGGAACGGTGCCAGACGACCGGAGCCGTACTCCGACATGTTCGGGGGCATCGGGATGCCGGTGGCCACTCCGCCGGGAGCGACGCTGTTCACGCGGATGCCCTTCGGCCCGTACATGAACGCGGCGGACTTCGTGACGCCGATGATGCCGTGCTTGCTCGCCGTGTAGGCGTTGCCCGACGCGTTGCCGCGCAGACCCGCTTCGCTCGAGACGTTGAGGATCGAGCCGCGGCCAGCCTTCTCCATGATCGGCAGCACCGCGCGCATGAGCTTGAACGGCGCGGTGAGGTTGATGGCGATGACGCGGTCCCAGACGGCATCCGTCGTCTCGCCTGCGGGGGAGAAGTCGTCGTTGATGCCGGCGACGTTCGCGAGACCGTCGATGATGTCGCCCGCGGCAGCGATGACGGCGTCGATCGCGTCCTGCTTGGTGAGGTCTCCGGCGACGACGGTGATGTCGGCGTCGGGAAGCTCAGCCTTCAGCGCATCGAGCTTGTCGGCGGCGATGTCGGAGGCGATGACGCGTCCGCCTTCGCGGGCGATGCGGGTGGCGGTGGCCTTGCCGATTCCGGATGCTGCGCCCGTGACGATCACGGTCTTGCCGGCGAAGCGGGCTCCGGTCGGGACCTCGGGGGCTGCCTCCTCGACGGGGAGCTCGCCGCCGTTGGCCGCGCGGACGAGGTCGTCGACGACGGACTGCGGCATCGCGCCCTGGCTCATCGCGACGAGCTGCTGGAGGGGGAGTCCGAGGACCGGGGTGAGGAGCTCGGGGTCGGCGCCCGTCTGTTCGAAGAGGCTGCGGATGAGCGGCCCTCCGGTCGGATCGTTCATCCACTCGCCGATGGTGGAGTGTGCGGTGAGGGCCATGGTGGAGCTCCTTCAATATATGTTTCGCAACGATGCGTCTACTTACTTCAAGTGTAATCCTCAGCTGTCGCCGAAAACTCGCGCGCGGCGGTGCGACGCGGCGATGTCGGTGGCCAGACTTAAGATGAACGGGTGGCAGACTACAAGCGATCAGGCGACCAGATGTTGAGCCTCGTCGAGGCATGTGCCGGCGCTGGCGGGCAGTCTCTTGGCTTGCACAAGGCAGGATTCTCGCACTCGCTCGCCATCGAGATCGATGAGACAGCCGCCGAGACTCTTCGCTCAAATTTGCAGGTTCGCGTAGCGGTTGGTGACGTTGCCGACTCGTCAGTCTGGGACCCTCGGTGCTACGCAGAGGTCGATCTTTTCGCGGGCGGAGTACCGTGCCCACCATTCTCTGCCGCTGGTAAGCAGCTGGGGACCTCCGACGAACGCGATCTTTTTGCATGGGCAATTGAGCAGGTTGCGATGCTCCAGCCTCGAGCTGTGATGCTGGAGAACGTCCGTGGTCTCGCGGCACCTCGGTTCGCCGCATACCGTCAACGGATCTTGGATCGTCTCGATGAGCTCGGATACGTCGGCGATTGGAAACTCCTTCATGCTTCGGACTTCGGCGTACCGCAGCTCCGGCCGCGTTTCGTGCTCGTCGCGATGCCTGCAAGCGAGATGCGATTCTTTCAATGGCCCGAGCCACAGGTCGGCGCTCGACTCACAGTCGGGGCGGCACTTTATGACTTGATGGCAGCCGAGGGCTGGAAGTACGCGGACGCTTGGCGGGAAGCCGCAGACGACATCGGCCCGACCCTGGTCGGAGGTAGCAAGAAGCACGGAGGGGCTGACCTCGGTCCGACACGGGCTAAGGCGGCATGGGCCAAGTTGAGCGTCGACGGCCGGGGCATCGCCGACACTCCACCAGACCGAAGGTCGCCTTCGTTTCGAACTGCTCCGCCGCGCTTGACGATCGAAATGGCAGCTCGAATTCAAGGCTGGACTGCGGAAGACGGGTACGAGTTCGTCGGCCGCAAGACCTCGCAGTACAGACAGATCGGGAACGCTTTTCCACCGCCTGTGGCGGAAGCGCTTGGGCGAAGCATTCGTGCAGCGCTGAACCACGAAGGGTCCGAAACCCTCCGCAGTTCCGGCACTCTGAGCCTTCAGGACCCGGTCTATCGTGCTCTCGCTCGCAGCGACGAGCCTTTGAGTTTGGAGGACTTGATAGGCGCTTATAACGAGGGAAGTGCGTCAGCCGTGCAGCAGCGCCTTGCGGCTATCAGACACGATTTTGATTTACACACGATCTATGTCGATGGAATCGAACGTTATCTCCTCGGTGAATTCAAGGGGTTCACAGGTCAGGCTGATCACTGGCGCCACGAAGTCGTGACACGCTTCCGGAACCGCGTCAGCTGATTCATGAGAGTTGAACTGCTCCAGGCGTGGGAGCCGGATCCACTAGAAGGTGAGAGCGACGAGGAGTTGATCTCCGTTTTCAACGCGCTACGCCAGGCAGACCCCGACGGCACGCGAGTCGGCCGTCTGATGCGACGCACGTTAGATCAGCTCTACGACGGGCAACGAACGGGGCGATACTCGTGGGAGCAGTTGCATAAGACAGAACGAACTCATTTCGGCACGCTCTTCGAGATAAACCTTCGGCGTGAGTTCGATGATGTGATCGACGAGGGCTCGAATCTCGATTACAAGATCGCGGGCGTCGACGTCGATTGCAAGTTTTCGCAGCGGATGAATGCGTGGATGATCCCACCCGAGGCTCTCGGGCATCTTCTTGTCGTTGGCTATGTCAACGACGCCACGAGCGAGTTTGCGTTTGGGGTGGTCCGTGCGGCGCCAGACCACTGCAGGATCAGGTCAAATCGAGATGCGAAAGTACAGCTGAATCAGGCCGGGAGAGACGCCGTCAGGTGGCTGCAGCGACCCGGGGACCTGCCGCCGAACGTGCTCCTTGGGTGTGACGCTGAGACACTCGTGGCGATCTTCGCTCCCAGGTCGGGCCAGAAGCGCGTGAATGAACTATTCCGCCAAGTGACCGGGCGAAGAATTGGGCGCAATGTGATCGCGACTGTGGCGCAGCAGGACGACTTCATGAAGAGAGTGCGCGCGAATGGTGGCGCACGAACCGCGCTACGCGGCGAGGGCTATATCATCCTTGGCGGTGACTATGAGAAGCATCGCCTTGCGGCTCGCCTCCTCGGCCTTGAGGTACCGGCGGCGGGCGAGATGGTCAGTGCGCGAGTAGTGATGGCGGCAGAAGGAGAACCCTTCACCGCTGAACTTGCAGGTGAACGGTGGCGATTAGCATCAAGCGGTGAGTCGGCTCAGCGCGTCGCGCCCGACGTGCCGTTCAAGTAGGCGACTAAGAAGCTTGCATCTCCACGCCGACGTTCGAACTCGCGCTCGCGTTGGAGGATGCGCTCAGTCGGGTGCAGTGTCGAACAGTAGGGTTCAGCCATCCGTGCATCAATTCCATGAGCTCGCCCCGCCTACCCCGGCGGAGCCTCTTTCGCAGCGATTGAACTTTGGCGTAAGCGCTCAGGAGAACGCCATAGTGACGACCCGAGGTTAGCTCAGCTCCGAAAAGAAGCCGAGGCTCGGGTCGTCGAACGTGCCGATAACCAAACCGCGGTCGAGGAACCGATTGAACTCTTCGCAGCTCGTTTCCGGCAGAAGCGCACAACCGTGGCAAGCCGCGAGATTGCATGAGTCCGGCCCCTGCGCTGCGTCCATGCACACCGGATCGGTCGAGCACCAGTGAGCGTCGCTGAGCGCCGCAGCGAAGACCGGTTGCAAGCGGTCGGGTCGTGACATGCGGACTAGGCCGCCCATCGTGCCTTCGGAATCACCGGCGGCCGTGTAGATCAATAGCCCGGCCATGTCACGGCCGCCGTCGCGTGACACGTACAACCGCTCTCGGAGCGAGGCCGAGCTGTAGCCGCACGTGAAGACAAGTTCGTTTATCAGCAGGTGCGCGAAAGTATGCAACATGACCATGCGTGGCGAAATGTCCCGCGGGCGTCCACCTCGAGCGGTGATTACCTGCTCGTACTGATTCGCAATGAGATCTGCCCGCGCCTGCACTTCGCCGCGTGCCTCCCAGGCCGCGAGGCGATCGCTGTCGAGCTCGAAGTAGATGCCTTCGCCCTTGACCACGTATGCCGGTAGCCAATCCTTGTCCGGCGGCAGGGGGCGACGTCGTAGTAGGGCTTTGCCCTCCGCGATCTTCAGGTTGTTGTCGCGCCCCCGGGCAAACCCCCGCAGCACGCGTGTTTCGCGGAGCACCGTGACGCTGCGCACTCGGTCGACGTGTGCGGCGATAGCGGCGTGGACACCGGGATCTGATGCGCGCAACTCGTCGTCTTGAGGCGTCTCGCGGAGCAGCTTGAACTCCGGGTGGCGCCAAATGTCGAGGTCGCCGGATTCATCGATGTCACCGTCCTCTCCCGCGGAACCAATGCCAAAACGGTCCTGGAAAGCCGCGAGCAGTTCGTCGTCGGAGAACTGATCGAAGAGCTCTCCTGCGCCTCGGGTGGCCTGGCGGATCTCGGCCACGGTGGCGTCCTTGCCCCGCATGGTGAAGAGGAAGGCCATCGTCGGTTCGACGTCAGCGCGCTTCATCAAGTCGCGCAGCGCGCCGCTGACCGCACCAATTTTCTGCGGCAGAAAGATCGAGGACTCGACATACGGAAAGTAGACGTTGCCGCTCGCGCGGAGCGCTCCCTGAACCGGCTGGTCGCAAGGACCATCCTCCTCATGCAGCCAGGGCCGAGCGCCTGTGCACAAGTACGGGTCAGATCGGCCCGCCAACTGCTGCGTCAAGAAAGTGCCCTCTCCTGACTCGTCCTTCATGCCTCCGGTCGTGATGCCTTGCAGCGACCGGGATGCGCCACACCCCTTACTCTCGTCCCGCTGGTTTTTCGCATCGTAGCCGCACCGGACGACCTGCCCCTCAAGTCCGCCGCCTCCGGTAGAGAACAGGCGCAGCACTCCTGCGCAGCTCGGGTTCTTCGACCGGTGCACCCACTCCCTGAAGGGAAAGTCGTCGATGTGTCCCTTGCCGCAGATGGCTACGAACGGGACCTGCGACATCTTCGGCCCGAAGCGTCGCTTGCCGACGCAGGTGGGTTCATCGCATCGAACGGCGTCCTGGAAGCTGAGGGGCACCTGCTTCAGGCGCTTGCAGTACATGCAGAACGAGTAACTCGGGAATCTCAGGGCAGGGACGCTAAGTTTCTCGTTCCGGTGGTCCTCCGGGGACCCCTTCCGGTAGTCCGGAGGCAGCCGGAACTCCTGGACCTTCAGCCGTGCTTCGAGCCGCCAGTCGTTGACGCGGAAGTCCTCCAGAGCCAGGTCGGCGTTGTTGCGCGGGAACCAGTGGTCGAGCCCTGCCGTGATCACGGAGGTTCCGTCGACGAGCACGCTCATGGCGCCGACGCCGAAGGGCGACACCAATTGGGCTCGACGCATGCTGCCTGATGTCATGCCTGTACCTCCGGCCCTTCCAGGTCCTCAGTGAGGTAGTCGAGGGTGACGGAGAGTTGGCACTCGGCGTCGACGCTGCGCATGCTCATTGGCGTTTCCCATGTGATGTTCTTGTTGCCAGAATCTGCGAGATCGCCGGCCGGGCGCATCAAGCCCTGCTTTGGGTCGCCGTTGAAGTAGTTGGCAGTCGCCCATGTCGTGCGCTCCCCCTTCGCCCACTGGCGGGAACGCTCGGCGACCCATTGGTCGAACACGGCCAGTTCGTCCCTATCGACGATCGCCGCCCGAGCGCGGAGAAGTGCGATCGATTCATCGAACTCGACTTGTGGGAACGGACTTGGGTCGAGCGTTGGATTGAGTTGGCGCATGCGAGAGATTGCAGCCGCGTGGAGCGCCCGCTTCAGGACCGGCTCGGCGAAGGGCGTCACGGAGGTTGGCTCCACCTGTGCGTAGAGCTGCTGGTGGTAGGTCCGGAACCGTTCGTAGTGACTGCGGTCGCGGGGCTTTGCGGCGCCGTAGATCGTGATGACAAGGCCGGGCGTCCTCACGTTGCGCCCCACTCGACCGCTCACCTGGATGTACTGAGCGGTGGTCTTCGGTTGGCCGACGATCGTCATGAGTCCAAGCCTGTCGATGTCGACGCCGACTTCGATGATGTTTGAGGCCAGGCAGATGTCGACGCACTTCACGTTCTCAGGACACGATCCGCTGCTGACACACTTGGCGCCGTCAACGCAGTCAGGGTGTGGCAGCCGCAGTTCGAGTTCCTCGATTGCCTTCGGGATCTCGTCGCTGCGGCGACGCGAGGTGAGCTCCATCTTGTTGCGGGGGTAGCGCGGCGTGATGCCGTCGCGCCGCTGTAGGCCGACCAAATAGTCAGGAACGTCGGAGTCCAACAGCGAGAGCGTGTTTCCGAGCTCTCGGAGACTGTTGAGGAAATTGAGGTTGGTCCAGTAGCCGTCCCGATCGTCCGGGTTAGGGATTTGCGGACCAGCCTGGAGCGTTGCGGCCGCGACTCGTGCCTGAACGGTCTGCATGGATCCGAGAGATGGGCTCATGACACCGAGGTACCGCCGACCTGGCGCTGGCTTGCCGTCTGGAAGCCGGGCGGGTTCGGCGAAGAAGGAACGCCCCTCCTCAAGGCCGTGGGGGGGAAAGAGTGCGACTTCCTTGCGGCCAAACAGCCCAAGGATCTGATCCTCATAGCGACGCACGGTGGCGGTCGACGCGATGATCTTCGCAGGGATCGCCGGATCGGTGCGCCGATCTGTCGTCAGGTCATCGATCACGGGCTCGTACAGGCCAACCATGGAGCCGAGCGGTCCTGAGATGAGGTGGAGCTCGTCCTGGATGATCAGGCCCGGTGGCGAGTACAGCCGTTCGCCGTGGTCGCCGAGTCCGAACACAGTGCGCGCGGTCGGCTGCCACGCCATGGTTGCGAACTTGTCGACGGTGCCGATCACGATCGATGGACGCGACTCGTAGATGTCCTCATCGACGACGTGGACAGGCAAGCCTTCTCGGCCGCTGTATCGGCACAGTTCGTCTTGGCAGCGGAAGAGGAAGCGGCCCCCTGACCACACGTACCCAGGGGTGTCCTGTCCGCGTGACTTGCTGACCGGACCCATTCGCGTGCCGCACCACGGGCACTTGAGGAGCAGGAACTTGTTTGAGGCTCGCGAATCGCGTCGCAGTTCGCCGAGCGCCCGCTTGGCGGCGGTCCACCGGTTGGGTGTTGAATCGCCGCCCAGCCAGACCCCAATTCCGAAGGGTGCCGTTCCGAGCTCGTCCTCCATGCCAGACCGGACATCTTCTAAGACGCAGATCAAGGAGGAGGCGCGCAGGAACTGCTGGGCCGTGAGCAACCGCAGTGTGTAGCGCATGAGCGTGTCGGTGCCAGCGTCGGCGGGGTCGCGGAGTCGACGGGCGAGTAGCGAGATGGCTGAGGCGCCGAGGTAGGCCTCGGTCTTTCCGCCACCGGTCGGGAAGAAGATCAGGTCGACGAGGGTCCGCTTCGGATGGGTCGGGTCGACGAGTTCTGGGAGGCTCGCCAAAATGAAGGCGATCTGGAAGGCGCGCCAGCGCCCACCCTTGGGATCGGGCGTGGCTGTTGGGTGAGCCCCGTCTGGCCGGTAAACCCCTTGCTTGTCCTTGATCAGATCACGTGGCTCAAGACGTGACCGGATCTGCTGGTACAGCATTGCGAAGTTCGCGAGTTGGAACGCCCGAGCAGCGAGCGGGTCGTTATGCACGAGGCGCCACCCCTCCTGCATGCGTTCCAGCGCCTCGGTGCACTTCTTGACGTGCTCCCGCGCTGCCGTTTGGTAGCGAGCTGGCAGATCATCAATCGACGCCTTTCGGTTGTTAATCCACTGGGCATACAACTCGAGGACCTTCTCGACTTGGGCGTCACCGACGTCCGTTGTGTTGCCAAGTTCCTCCATGCTGACGCTCACGGGCGTCCGCGTGCCGTCGGGGTGCTCCTCAAAGACGTCGGGCGTCAGGCTGGTGACCTCGTAGGCGGGCAGCGCGTCTGCCTTGACGAACGGGACCGTCGGGGTTCCGTCCTCGCCCGCTGCGTCTTCCCAGGTCGCGGCGCAACCGTGACCGATCGCGAAGGTGCGTCGGTGGCGGTAGAGGAGTGCAATCGACTCCTCCTCGTTGTCGCTGTCAAGCTGCTCCACACCCGGGTATGGCTCGATGCGCAGCCCCTCCGCTGCGGTGGCGGAGAAGGCAACCTGAAAGAACGCACTTCCGGGCCCGGTGCCAACGGCGTCGTCGACGACGGCGAGGGTGACAAGGCGAAGGTCCGCGTCAGCTTCGCCGGGCACGGCGCGGCTAAAGATAGAAACACTGGGTTTGATTCGAGGCTCGATCTTCGGTTCGACGACGACGGCGGTTGTGGTCAGCGAGGAGCGCTTGCGCTCCCTTCTTAGTACGTCTGCTGAGGCGACTGCGTCGAGCACGAAGGGCCGTCGAACCCACCAGTTCAGCGGGGGCATGTGCGGTGCAGTGATCTTGATGGGGTCATAATAGGCGCCAGTCACGCGGACCTTGAGTGCCGCCCCTTCCGTGACCCGGACCTTGAAGGAGATCGCCATGGCCGATGGCTTCCTTCGGTTGGCGTCGGACAGGTCGAAGTCGTCGGAGTCAGGTTGGTCCTGACGGCGCGGACCGCGCACTTCTGTCGGCGGCTCTCCTGGGTTCTCGTCGTTCTCTGCCAGTCCTGGAATTACGGCGGAATCGTCCCCTTCTGCTGCCAGTCCGCCCGTCGGCGTGCCACCGCTGTAGAGCACGCCAACGCCATAGCGGCGCAGCGGGTCGGAGCGGGTCAGCACCTCTTCCAAGGTGTCGCGATCGTGGAACTGTCCGCTGCTTTCGTCCTTCGTCTGGAAGGTCAGGGACGGTCCGGAGCAGTCGACCGGAATGCCGATGGGCGGCTCGCCGTCGGGCGGCCCGAACAGCTCGCGTCGTACTGCGGCCTCCACGACGTCACGTGCTTCAACCCCGCTCATTGGTTCCTCACCATTCCTGCCAGCCCGGTGCTCTCCTCGATGACACCGTAAAGACGATCGGTCGCTCTGGTCAGGCCGACGTACAGGACTGACTCGAAGTTCGGCACATTCACCCGGTCTAGGTCGGTGACGATGACGGCCGACGCTTCGAGGCCCTTGAAAGCCTGGATCGATGAGAAGCGGATCCTCCCCTTCTTGACGGCGTCGCCGTCAGCTTGGACAAGCACACTCTTCAGCCATGGGTCCGTCGTCGTGGCAGCTGCTGAGCCTGCGCTCAGCGGACTCAACACAACAATCTCGCTCAGGTCGAATGACTCTTCCCGCAGCGCCTCAACCGCCTGGCGGAGCAACGGCGATTGGTCCTCACCACGCACGTACTTCAGGAGGACCGGGTTGGCGCCATCGTCGTCCCGCCGGAACTTCTGGTAGCCCGGAGTGAGTCCGCTGAAGAAGTTGACGCTATACCCGATCCTTGGAAGGTTTCGGCAGTTCATCGTGAGCCGGTGGGACGGAAGTTGGGGCACCCGCTCTTTGAGCAGCTCGCGACCACGGCCGTCGTCGTAGATCGCTTGGCGTTCGAAGTCGCCAAACATGAGGACCCGGCCGCCGGACACTCCGCCTTTGACCAGCAGCTCGAACACGTCAAGATAGGCCTCCGTCAGGAGGTCCTGAATCTCATCGACGATCAGGAAGTCCGCCGGAGGCTCGCCCAGCTCAAGTAACACCTCGATCGCACGCTCTGGAAGCTCAGATGACCAGAACGACGGGCTGGCGTCACTTGGCGCCTTGAGTCCGATCAGTGCCAAGAGCTGGCTGTGGAAAGTGCCGACAGATAAGCGCGGATCGGTGATGTCCGCCGCTAGGCGTCGTCCGAGGAGCTTGTTGAAGCACATAAGGCTTCCTGTCCGCCCGTCGGCCAGCTCACGCCGTGCGGCCTCAAGAGCCAGAAGCGTCTTGCCGGAGCCCGCCGGGCCAGTGAAGAGCACGCTCTGGTTGTCGGACATGGCGTCAAGCGCGATGCATTGCTCCTCAACAAATTGAATGAGCTCGTGCTCGCGGGCCGAGCGCATGTCTCCGGCTACGATGCCGAACTCGAAGCTGGGTCGCAGCAACATGGCGATATGCTTTGCGGTCGCTCGGTCCGGCCCCACGCCGCCGTAGGAGAAGCCGCGGAACGTGGCGTCGAGGTTAGCTATTCCCCCGGTGAAGGCGCGACGGATCGCGCCAATCGGATCGTTCTTGAGGTCTTCCGAATCGAGAACTTGCCAATCGAACCACTCGTTCGTTGGTCTGAGCATCGTCCGTGCACGGGTGGTGGTGAACCATGCGGCGCTCAGGGTCGGGATCGAACGAAGATCGACCCTCTTCCTCAGCAGGTCCTTCCGAATCGAGTACATCGCTTCACTGGCCTGCTTGAACGGTCCGCGGGCGGTTGGCGCTTGATTGCCGAGCTTCCAGACGCCTTCGTCGAAGGTGAAGTGATCGTGCGACTTCACCTCGATCACCAGAATTCCTAGCTCTGGAGCGATGACGACGAAGTCGGCCTCGCCCTCGGGGTTCCGGACGTGTTCAGCGATGTTGAGCGAGTGAAGAATGATCCAGTCGTCGGTTGTCTGGTCTTCGGCAAACTTCCGGTAGACCGCCTTTTCCCCGGGCGCGGCGCCCTCGGGGAAGAGGGCTGGAATCAATCGAGCCACAGGGCGCTCCCATCAATGAACGGCACTCGTACCTGATGCCTGCTTACGATCTCTGAGAACGGGGCCTTTGCGACAACACGGGCGACTATCATTCCGCGGAAGCCCTCACGGGGAAGGTCCAGGTGCAGAGTCCCATCACGCTCGAGTACGCGCAGATCAGTTTTCCTAACTGCCGTCTCAAGCTCCCTGCGAAGATCGGCACTCGCTCTGTAGATCGCTCGCCGTAGCGTGATGGCGTTGCCGTACGTCGGTCGGGACGGCTCGCCGAGCCAGTCGAGGAGAACCGCAAAATCAGCGTCGCGTTGAGGGCAGACTAGACGCCGGTCGGTCCAGGCGCGCACTTGGCCGAACGAACGCACGCCGAGTCGCTCGAGTTCGTCCATCGCCTGACGGGAACCGATGCAGGCCAGTCGTTCCGCGAGGCGAGCCTTCCAGCGTGCCTGGGTTGCAACTATGCCGGGTGCTCGTCCGCCAAGCGCTGCAACGGCCTGGTCATACATGGCGCCTCGTTCGGTTTCGCCCTGCCGCAGAACAAGGTATGTGCCCGGGACGACGCCACTCACAGCCTCGTAGCCAATACGGGTGCCCTCGGGCTGCTTCGGGTCCATGGACCGGATCCGGTCTCCATCGTCGAGCCACAAGGCCTGGCCGCCGGCGAGAAGGATCTTCCGGGCCTCCACTTCGTCGCCGGTGGGCTCACGATCAGTGGAGATGCGCGGCCCCCAAGACGGCTGAGGGAAGTAAACGTCGTCGATCTCGTCGCTGTTGACGACGGCGATTTCTGGCTCGATCGAGTCACCGATCTGATGCACGGTCGCCTTCACCAAGATCCGTCCCTCTGCGTGTGCACCAAATGTGGATGACGGCACGGACCGGTTGCCAAACCAGGCGGGCATCAGAAAGGTAACTTCGGGGGTCACGGGGGCCGTTATAATCGAAGGCGGCATAAAGGTTGGCGGCGCGACGATGTAGCTGACCTCGATGTCTCCACGAACCGCGTTGAGTTCGCTCGGAACGAGAACGGTGGCACCAGCCTCATCGAGCCACCCAGCAAGGGCTGCCCGAGCGGCCCCCTTGGTTGCAACGACAACACAGTCCCCCGTACCAACCTCCCGAATCGAATCGAGTAAAACGGCTCCAACCGGCGAATCTGACTCTCCCACCGCAATTGCGCCTTCCGCGATCTGATCCAGCAACGCACTATCGCTGACGAGGTTCCGGAGAAGGCGGGCTTGTCGTAGGACTTCGTCGATGACTGGTTGCTGCTTCTGGAACTCTCTCGGTTGAGGCTGCGTCATGCGGCGCCAGCGCAACGCATTTGCCGCCTGAAGAACGCCGTCCCAAACCTCGGTACGTTCGTTCCCAAGCGTGAATAGGGTGTGGCGGATAGCAGTGTCGAGCTGCTCTCCGGCAGGATCGCCGACGGCGAATATCGAGACGCCTTGGCGCATCAGGGAACCTGAGGCGGCATAGCGCTGCGCAACATCCTGAGCCCGACTCATATGGCTACCGTAAAAGCCATGACCTCAACTGCAGTGGGCGGTTGCCAGTGAAGTTCATCGACTACTGAGATCGGCTGACTGTGGCTATGGCGCGCTTCGATGAGCGTCTCGGCCGCCGACTCGTCCGCCACGGAACGGTCCACGATGCACACGACGATCGGCACCGTCACGTCGTTCAAGTACTTGATGGCACCATAGCGATCGAGGATTGCCATCAAGCAGGATTCGGAAAGCAGTTCTCCTTCGCCGAGACGAGACGCCGAGACGATTGACGTGGACCACGTCGCCGCGCGGGGTTCGAAGGGCAGAACGTACGTGCCGAGTCTCGTACCCAAGGCTCCTTCGGCGGTTCCGTCGCCGATTACTGCTTCAAGATCCTCTCGAATCCACTTGCTGGTCCCGACAAGCGCGAGGTCCATCGGCGGTGCAGCGAGCCGCTCGAGCCAAGACGCCGAAGCGCCCGTCAGATCTGCCAGATAACCACCAGCGGGAACCTGACCAACGACGGACTCGCACTCTTCGTCGAGCACGGAAACCGCCCGATAGCGGTCGACTGGCAGATACTTTCCGCCGGTACGAACCCGGGGGCCGCTGGAATGTGCTTCAAGGTTCGTGAATCGGCCGGTGACGATCAACTTGTCTGTGACTGCTCGCAACCAAGTGGATCGATCTGATGCCTCGAACACTGCGAGAGGTTTATCCAGGCCAGCCACAGGACTCGAGAGCATCCAGCCAGACCCGATGAGCGCGCCGACATAGTCCCGCCGAGGCACCGAAATAGCCACTACAAGCTGTCGTTCGTCGAGCTTCGCGAGATAGCGGCGAAGTAGAGATCCGAGGCTAACGAACGAGCCGATCCAGGATCCGGCGACCAGGGGCTCCGCGTGCGCGTCCGCGAGGCCCAGGAGTATACGTGGACGCGCGGGTGAGTCGACCATTGCTCTCCCCCCGCAGTTCACCGCGTCTGACGCCACGTCGACGCACCTCAATCTTGATCCATCATGCCGCTGCGATGATCAGTCACCAGCGGGATGATGCTGATTGTTGCATACGAGTGCCGACGCCGCGGCATTTCAAGCATGTCGGGTTCCTCTGCGGTGTGGTGGAATTCCGCTATCGTCTGGATGAATGCGTTCGACGAAGATCGGAGTAGCGGTGGAGTTCGCGGAGCGTCTCGATTCCCTGGCGACCAAGGTGAAGAACCAGGCAACGGCAATCGGGACTGAGGAGGCGACGAAGAACGCCTTCGTCATGCCGTTCATCTCGACGATTCTCGGATACGACGTCTTCGACCCGCTGGAGGTCGTCCCGGAGTTCACTGCAGACGTGGGCACTAAGAAGGGTGAGAAGGTCGACTACGCCATCATGCGCGACGGCGAGGTGCAGATCCTCATCGAGTGCAAGCCGTCGATGGGCGCGCTCAAGATCGAGCACGCATCGCAGCTGTTCCGCTACTTCTCTGTCACCAATGCCCGGATCGCAGTCCTCACGAACGGTGTGGTCTGGCAGTTCTACACCGACCTCGACGCACCGAACCGCATGGATGCCAAGCCGTTCCTCGTTCTGGATCTGCTCGACATCGACGAGACGCTCATCCACGAGATCCAGAAGCTCAGCAAGGAGAGCTTCGATCTCGACTCGATCATCAGCGCTGCGGAAGAACTCAAGTACATCGGAGCGCTCAAGCGGGAGATCGCGGCGCAGTTCCGCGAACCGAACGACGAATGGATCAAGTTCTTCGCGACGCGCGTATTCGACGGATCCTACACACAGAAGGTCCGCCAGCAGTTCACGATTTTGGTGAGCAAGGCGGGTCAGCAGTTCCTTACGGAGAGGGTCAACGAGCGGCTAAAGACCGCGTTGGGAGTCAGCGGCATCACTCACAGCGCACCGGCGCCCGCACCGGCGAGCGCGGAGGTCGCCGAGGCGGACCTCGACCGAGACACAGAGATCGAGACGACTCTTGAAGAGCTCGAGGGGTACCAGATTGTGAAGGCGATCGCCTGTGGTGAGGTCAAGCCGCAGCGAGTGACCCATCGCGACGCGAAGAGCTACTTCGCCGTGCTGCTCGATGACAACAACCGCAAGCCGATCGCGCGTCTCCACTTCAACGGCAAGCAGAAGTATCTCGGCTTGCTGGATGAGGGCAAGGTCGAGACGCGGCATGCGATCGAAGAGTTGGACGAGATCTACGCCCATGCGGAGCCGATCAGGGACGCCGTTCGGCGATACAAGGATTGACGGCGTTGGGCGCCTCGTCGACTCTCAGCACTCTGCACATTGGAGCGGCCGGCGAGCTTCTTACCCAATACAAGTTGCTGAAGATGGGGTTCGATTCGGCGCGCCTCACGACAGACTCCGGGGTAGACCTCGTCGTGTACGCGCCGGGAGCTACGCGGGCAACAACGGTTCAAGTAAAGACGAAGTACACCCCTACTCCGGCCGGCGGTACGGGGCGGCTGTCTCTCGGGTTCACATTTCCACATGACCTTCGGGCGGAGACCCTCGTTCTCGTCGATCTCAGTTCAGATCGTGTGTGGTTGATGACTCGCGACGAAGCTCTTGCCCTCGCGCAGCAGCATCGCCAGGACGGTTCCCGGCACCTTTATTGGTATGTGGGGTCCGATGTACAGGGCGCGCGATCCGCTGACGACCTCGAGCCTTATGCTTTGGAGCTGAGAGCCGTCCCGATCTTCGGCGGACGGCAAACCTCGCCCTGATCGGAGGTGAACCTCTAAGATCCCGCCAACTCCAAGACGCGTCGAAACTCCGCCGTCACGTCTGTACCTTCACGCTCGACGACGGCCCTGGTCAGATGATCGCCGTTCACATGGTCCGAGTGTCGAGCCAGCGAGCGCGCGACGTCAGGCAAGAGTTCCCGTGCCCAGATGAGGTCGTACGTGCGGGAATCGAACAGGAGGAAACAAGCGAGGTCGAACTCGAATGACCGAAAAGTCGAGAACTTCGTTGTGCGGTTGCTCGCCCTTCCAACGGCTCGCGCCTTCACCTGGATGCGCTGAGATGCTTCGCTCAGCAGGTCATGGGACTTCACGGAGCTGTTCGCGAGCGTCCCGCCGTATACCTGCTGAGCGATGTGCTCTGCGTAGTCTCCGACGGGCGCGTTGGCCGTCCGTATGACACCGCGTGCCCTCAGCTCGGCAAGGATTCCTGCATACTGGCCGAGGAGGGCGGGCGTCGAATGGGCCTCGAGCGGGCGCGCGCTTTCGGCCGGAAAGCTAGCCAGGATGTGGGCGACGTGATCGTCATGCAGCTCAAGCGACTTCGGCATCCCGCGTAGCTCGGGGTACTTCGACCTCAGAGCGGACCGAATGTTCGCGATCGGGATGTCGTAGCGGCGCGAGATCTCGATTATGGAACTCGGGAGAGTCGTCGAAGCTTCCATGCTCTGATCATGGCCCACGCCGGTCGGTGACCGTATACACCGGTACCCTGTTCCGATGCCTCCCATCCGTGCCGTGCTCTTCGACCTCGATGGCGTCGTCCGTCACTTCGACCCCGAGAATGTCGCGGGTATCGAGCGGGTTCACGGACTCGAACCAGGCTCGATCGAGGCCATCGCATTCGCTCCACACCACCTCGAACTGGTGACGACCGGCCGCATCTCTCGCCGCGAGTGGGTCGAGCGCGTCGGCGTCGAGCTCGGCAACGCTGAGGCTGCTGAGGCGTGGGGGAGTCAGCCCTTCCATGTCGACGAGGAGGTGCTGGGCCACGTCGATGAACTGCGAGCGAATGGCATTCGCACCGCCATCCTGACCAACGGGACTGACACGATTCCGGACGAGATCGCTTCCATCGACCTCGGCTCTCACTTCGAGGCTGTCTTCAACTCGGCGGAGATCGGGTGGACGAAACCTGACGTACGGGCTTTCCAGCACGTGCTTGACGCGATGCAGCTCGCACCCCACGAGGTGTTCTTCATCGACGACTCGTTCGGCAAGCTCGCCGGGGCGGAGGCACTAGATGTGCCGACGCATCACTTCACGGGAGTGGCGGGACTTCGCGAGGCTCTTCGTTCTGCGGGAGCGCTCCACTAACTGCGGGCGTTTCGTCTCGCTCGGCTCAGCCTGGCTCGCTCAACAAACGGGGTGAAACTAGCCCCGCTCTCGCCAGTCGATGCCCCGCCCAGCGATCCTTCGCCCAGACTCATCCGCCGTTACAGGCTCCCCAACATCCGCCCCGACCTCAAGCCCCACGACCGAGTGCACGATCGTCCCGTCGTACACGTGCACGAGGTTGTAGCCCTGCGCAGCATCCTGCCCCCGCGTCGCCCCCACAGGCTGCGCGAGATCCTGCCCATACGCACTCGACGACGCCACCGCGACGGGGATCCCGACGAACGTCCCGAATGACGGGTGATGCACGTGCCCTGACAGGATCCCCCGCACATCCGAACCACGCAGCACCTCAGCCAGCGCCGCCTGGTTCCGCAGCTCCACCGTCACAGCCAAATCGAGCACCGTAGGCAGTGGCGGGTGATGGATCAACAGCAGCGACCCCTCAGGCGCCGGCGAAGCGAGCTCCGACGCGAGCCACGCCAGCTGAGCGTCATCGACCTCACCCCAATGCGCTCCCGGAACGGTCGAGTCGAGCACGATGACCCGCATCCCACCGAACCAGCGCACCTCGGTCACCGGCTCATCACCAGACCCCGACAACCCCAGAACAGACCGCATCACCGCCCGGTCATCATGGTTCCCCGCGACCCACACGACCTCGCACCCCAGCGCCTCCGCCGCGGGCGACACCAATTCCACCAACCGCTGATACGCCGACGCATCTCCCCGGTCCGTGAGATCTCCGGTCAGCAGCAGCGCATCCGGCCGCAACCCCGACGCCACCAACCGCGACAACATCAGATCGAGGTTTGCGTCAGCATCCGCCCCGCTCCCGTACAGCGGCGACCTCTCACCCGGCAGGTGCGTGTCGGAGATGTGCACGAACGTGTGCGACGGACGGGGGTGTTCGGTGAGGATCATGTCTCTTCCAGTAGTGCGACGAACATGTACAAGACAGAGGTCAGCGAGCCGCGGCGGTCGTCCCGACGACGAGCTCACCCGTGAACCCGCGCCGCACAGGAGAGGAGTCAGAGTCAGACGAAAGCAGCCCCTGCATCGTCTCGACAGCAGCGGCCGCGACGGCCTCCACCGGAATCCGCACGGTCGTCAGGCCCAGAAGGTCGGCACCGGGCAGGATGCCGTCGCACCCCGTCACGCTCACATCGCCGGGCACAGACAATCCAAGCGAACGCAGAGCGCGCATCACCGCGAGCTGCCGATAATCCGACGCGCACATCACCGCCGTCGCCCCGGCCCGCACAGCGGAAAGCGCCTCAGAGACACCCTCATCCGGCCGTGCACCGGTCGACACGAGATCCACCTCGACCCCGGCATCCGCCAACGTCGACTGCATCGCCAACGCGCGCAGATGCTCCGGAACCGACGCCTCCTCGTTCCCCGCGAGCACGACCACCCGACGGTGCCCCAACCCCGACACATGCGACGCCAGCAACCGCCCATGCGCCGCGTCGTCGTAGTGCGCCGAGTGAATCCGCCCCGACGTCTCCGCCCGCCCGGCGCGCAGAATCGGCACCTGGTCGGCGAACGGCTCGAGCTGCGCGGTGGTGATGCCACCGGTCGCGACGATCAGCCCGGCGACGCGCATCCCGAGCAGTCGGTGCAGCGCGTTCACCTGCTTCGCCCCCTGCACGTCGGCACCGATCGTCACGGTCAGCAGGTCGAGTCCCCGTTGGTGCGCCTCGTCCTGCAGCCGCGAGAACAGCAGACCGTACGCGGGGTTGCTGGCGTCGCGCAGCATGAGCCCGACGGTGCCGGTGCGCCCGGCGGCGAGCTCCGCTGCCATCGTGTTCGGCACGTATCCGAGGCGCTCGGCCTCCGCGAGGATGCGCTCCTGCGTCTCGGGAGCGAACCGTCCCTCGCCCTTCAGCGCCCGGGTCGCGGTCGCGCGAGAGACCCCCGCAGCGGCGGCCACGTCACTGACGGTGACCCGCAGCCCCGGAGCATCCGACGACGACGACGAGCTCATGCGCGCGTCTTCCGAGCCTTGCGGGGCGCTCCAGCGCGCGATCCTCGTCCATACACGAGATACATGGTGACACCCATGATGATCATGAGCAGCACTGTATAGACGAACGTGATCGGCATCGCGTCGAGGTTGTTCTCGCCGCGCGTGCTCTCCTGAATGGCGACACCCAGCGGCTTGTACAGCGGGTGGTAGAGGAAGATCGCGGCGTCGTAGTCGTCGAGCAGGCTGTTGAAGTTCAGCGCCGTGATCGCGGCGGCGGTCGGCAGCACGAGCGGGATGAGGATGCGACGGAACGTCGTGAGCGACTTCGCCCCGAGGATGCGCGAGGCGTCTTCGAGCGAATCGGGCACCGACGCGAACCCGGCCTTGAGCAGCCGCAGCGTGAACGGGATCTTCACCGAGATGTACGCGATGAGCAGCAGAACCGGGGTTCCGGTGAGCACGAACCCGGCGACGATCGACCGCGGCTGATCGAACGCGGTGACGAGGGCGAGCGCGATCAGCACGATCGGCAGGATCCACGGGATGTGCAGCACGTACTCGATCGCGGTCGTCAGCAGGTTGCGGTGCTTCTGCAGCATCCGCGCGACGAACAGCAGACCGCCGACGACGATGAGCGACGCGAGCGCGCTGTACACGACGCTGACGATGAACGGACGGATCGCCGCCGCGCTCGAGAACACGGTGATGTAGTTGTCGAGCGTGAAGCTGTCGAGCGTGATGGACCCGGCGAGGATGCTACGGGCATCGACGAACGAGAAGATCACGATCAGCACGACGGGGATGAGGTAGATCACCCACATCAGATACGCGATGACGTGCACGACGACGTTCGCGAACGGGTTGCGGATCCGCTGCTTCTGGATCGGCGTCGCGACCTTGGCGACCGAGAAGTACACGCCCGACTTCTCGAAGCGGTTCATGATCGCGAGCAGGATGATCGTCGCGATGCCGAGCACGATCGCCAGGAGCGCCGCGATGTCCCGGGTGATCGGGCTGCGCGACAGGTCGATGATGAGGGGCGCGACGGTCTGGAAGTCCGGCCCGCCGAGCACGAGGGGAGCGGTCAGCGCGCCGAGCCCGATCAGGAACGTGAGCACCGTGACCGCGAACAGCATCGGCTTCATGACCGGCAGCACGATGCGGCGGAGGATCGTCCAGGTGGAGGCGCCCATGAGCTTCGCGGCCTCGATCGACGCGTAGTCGACCTTGCCGAGCGACGACGACAGGAACAGCATGTGGTTGGTCGTGGTCGCGAACGTCATCACGAACACGACGGCGAAGTAGCCCGAGAACCAGTCGCGGTCCATGTCGGGCCAGATGTTGACCATGAGGTTCGTGAAGAACCCGAACCGGCCGTAGATGAAGTTGTAGCCGGCGGCGAGCACGATGCCGCCGTAGATGAGCGTGGTCGCGTAGCCGAGCCAGAGGATCTTCGCCCCGCGCACCTGGAAGTACTTCGTCACGAGCACGATGAACACACCGACCACGTTGACCGTGATCGAGAGCGTGACCGCGAGCAGGAAGCTGTTGCCGAGCGTCTTCAGCGCACGCTCGCTGCCGAACAGCTTCTCGACGGCACGGATGCTGAACTGCCCGTCGGGGAAGAACGTGACCCCGAGCAGCGCGGCGTTCGGCAGCACGAGGAACGCGGCCGCGAACCAGATGACGATGATGCCGGTCACCCAGGCGAGCGGCGAGCGCAGCATCGCGCGGATGCTGCCGGGGCGGCCGCGCCCGCGGGTTCGGGTGCGGGGCCGCGGCCCCGACGTCTGCTCCTCGACGACCGCTTCGGTCGTGAGAGCGCCAGCCCCTCCGATCATGGCTGCAGACGGCGGGACCGCGGGGTCTGTGTGGTCGGGAGAGCCGGCCGGCTTCTGAGCGTCCGACATGTCAGGCCGCCGGGTACTGCAGGATCCAGCGGGGGTCCACGTCGACGCGCACGGCGTCGCCCGGGTTCCACTGGCGGGCGCTCGCCGCAGCGGGAACGCTGACGCGCAGCGTCGCATCCTCGGCCGAGACCGTGTAGACGCTGTGGCTGCCGTGGTACGTGCGGTCGACGATGGCGCCCTCGAGGGATGCCGGCGCGGACGAGCTGTCCGCAGCATCCGCGAGGTGCAGCTTCTCGGGCCGCACGTAGCTCTCGGCGGTCGCATCCAGTCCGCCGCCGAGGCTGACGAGCTGCACCGGGCTGAGCCGGTTGTTCTCGCCGATGAACCGGCAGACGAACGGGGTGGCGCTGCGGTCGTAGATCTCCTCGGGCGTGCCGACCTGCTGCAGCGTGCCGGCGTCGAGCACGGCGATGCGGTCGCTGAGGGTCAGCGCCTCCTCCTGGTCGTGCGTGACGTAGACGGTCGTGACGCCGACCTCGTGCTGCAGCTCCTTGAGCTGCTCGCGCAGCTGAACGCGGAGCTTCGCGTCGAGGTTCGACAGCGGCTCGTCGAGCAGCAGGATGCTGGGGGTCAGCGCGAGCGCGCGGGCGATGGCGACGCGCTGCTGCTGGCCGCCCGAGAGCTCCGACACGTTCTTGTCGAGCTGCGACTGCGCGAGGCCGGTGCGATCGGCGACCTCGTCGACGCGGCGGCGCTGCTCGGCCTTCGGCGTCTTCTGGATCGAGAGGCCGAACCCGATGTTCTCGCGCACGTTCATGCTCGGGAACAGCGCGTAGTTCTGGAACACCATGCCCACGCCGCGCTTCTCGCTCGGCACGCGGGTGACGTCGCGGCCGTTGATGTGGATGCGTCCGCCGGTCGGCTCGACGAACCCGGCGAGCGCGCGGAGGGCGGTGGTCTTGCCGCATCCGGAGGGACCCAGGAGGGTGAAGAACTCACCCTCCCGGATCTCCAGATCGAGGTGCGAGACCGCACGGTGGTCGCCGAACGCGACCTCGACATCGTCGAAACGGATCACGGTGTCTTTCTCGATCGTCACGGGGGTGTGCCTCTGCGGTGCGGTCTCGCGGCCGGATCAGCCGATGTACTCGAGCGTGACCTTCTCGACCCAGGCGCCGAGGTTCTCGCTCACGAAGCCGAAGTCGATGTCCTGACGGTCGAGCGTGCCCATGAGCTCGACGACCTCGGGGTTGGCCTGCTCGACCGCGCCCTCGTTGACGGGCATGGAGTTGAACTCGGCCGCGAACTCGCCCTGCACCTCGGCGCTGCCGAACCAGTCGATGAACTCCTGGGCCTTCGCCTCGTTGCCGGTGCCGTTGATCTGCGCGATCTGCTCGGTCACGTAGGGGACGCCGTACTCGGGGACGATCATGCCGGTCGTGGTGCCGTACTCCTCGTCGCGCGCGGCGATGCCGCTCGAGGGAAGCACGCCGTAGTCGATCTCGTCGCGCGTGATGCGGGCGTAGAGGTCGGTGCCCTCGACCGCGGGCGAGCCGTTCGCGTAGTACGACTCCACGAGCTCCCAGCCCTCGTCGCTGACGCCGAGGTCGCCGTCCTCGTCGAGGTGGCGGGAGAGGATGCTGGCGAGCACGAGCTGCGGGGTCGCCTGGCCCAGCGCGGGGTTGACCTCGTAGCGGCCGGCGAACTTCTCGTCGGTCCAGAGGTCCTCCTCGTCGGAGGGGGCGTCGGTGATGCGGTTCTCGTCGTAGACGGTGACGATGGCCTGCTCGACGAGCGGCCAGAAGGCGCCGTCGGCCGGGTCGCCGGCATCCGCGGGGACCTCTCCGCTCCACTCGGGCTCGTATGCGGTGATCGCGTCCTCGGCCTTGAGCTGCTCGAAGAACATGTTGTTGAGACCGAACACGACGTCGCCGACCGGGTTGTTCTTCTCGGCGATGATGCGGTTGGTCAGATCGGCGCCGCCGAGACCCACGATCTCGATGTCGATGCCGGCATCCGCGGCCTGCTCGGTGATCCACTCGCCGCGGCCGTCGCTGTTGGAGTTCGTGTACACGATGAGTGTCTCATCGGAGCCGCCGCCCTCGCCCGAGCCGCCCTCGGACTCGGTGCTGCCGCCTGCGCACCCGCTCAGGGTCACGGCCGCGATCGCCGCGATTCCCAGGAGAGACCAGCGCTTCTTTCGGATGTCGACCATGGTCGCCCTTTCTCGTCATCGAGGTATGTCTGAGTCGACTGTACCCCGGCTTTGTGGTGTCCGCACAATGAATCGGCAATTTTGTAGCCGCGTTCGCGCGACCGCACTCAAGATAGGGGGCGCAGATGAACGCCGGAGGAGCGTCGGGTGAACAGAGCGGATGCCGCGAACGTTCCGGTCAGGCCCGTCTCACTCGGAACGGGTGGCCGACCGCTTCCGCGGTGCCGCGCTCCGCGGCGGGTTCGCGCGCAGATGTCCGCTGACCTGCGTCATGACGCGCTGCAGCATCTCGACGTCCTCCGCGCTCAGCGATGCGAACAGATGCGCCTTCACGGCCTCGATGTGCCCGGGGAAGACTTTCGCCAGCACCTCGCGCCCCTCTTCCGTCAGCGTCAGCAGCGTGCTGCGCTCGTCCTCGGGTGACGGCGACCGCGTGACGAGCCCGCGCTCCTCCAGTGACTGCGCCTGATACGTGAGCCCGCTCCGGCTGTACACGACGCCGTCTGCGAGGTCGGTCATCCGCTGCGCCCCGTCCGGTGCGTCGCCGAGTCGCGCGAGCAGCTGGAACTGCACGTAGCTGAGCTTGCCGACGTCGCGCAGCTGCTTCTCGACCGCGTGCCGCAGCAGGCTGCTCACCTCGGTGAAGGCGAAGTAGGCCGAGAGCTCCGTCGGGGTGAGCTGAGGAGGGCGAGTGGTCATGCATCCAGTATACGTGTTGCTTCGAATTCGAAGCAGTGCTACAGTCGCCTTACTGCTTCGAATTCAAAGCACATGTCGAGAGGAAAGATCATGAAGGCAGTACGGTTCCACGAAGTGGGCGGCCCCGAGGTTCTGCAGTACGAAGAGATCGACCAGCCGACGCCGGGCGCCGGTCAGGTGCGGCTGCACGTCGCAGCATCCGCGTTCAATGCCGCCGACAACGGCATGCGCGCCGGATTCCTGCCGATCCCGGTCGTGCTTCCGCACGTCCCCGGCTACGACGTCTCGGGCACGATCGATGCCATCGGCGAGGGCGTCGAAGGGTTCGCGATCGGCGACGCGGTGATCGGCTTCCTGCCGATGACGGACGACGGCGGAGCGGCGGAGTACGTCCTCGCCCCGGCGGATGCGCTCGTCGCGGCGCCGACCAGCGTGCCGCTCGCGGATGCCGCCGCGCTTCCGTCCGTCGCGCTGACCGCGCGTCAGGCGCTCTTCGACGACGGCGGCCTCACGGCGGGACAGCGCGTGCTCATCGTCGGCGCCGGCGGAGTCGTCGGCAAGTACGCGATCGCCCTGGCGACGCGTGCGGGCTCCTACGTCGTCGCGACGGCGAGCCCGCGCAGTGCGGATGCCGTGCGCGCGGCGGGTGCCGACGAGATCATCGACCACACCCAGACCGGTGTGCTGGATGCCGTCTCGGAGCAGGTCGACCTGTTGCTCAACCTGGCTCCCATCGAGCCGGACGAGTTCACCGCCCTGGTGAGTCTCGTGCGGGACGGTGGGGTCGTGGTCAGCACCACCGCCTGGATGCCCGCGCCGGACGACGCCGATCGCGGTGTGACCTCCGTGGTCGTCTTCGTGCAGAGCGACGCGGAGAAGCTGCGGGAACTGGTCGGGCTGGTAGACAGCGGAGACCTCACGCTCGAGGTCACGCGGCGCATCCCGCTGAACGATCTCCCGGCGCTGCACGCGGAGGCAGCCGAGGGACGGATCGCGGGCAAGGTCATCGTCATCCCGTGAGTGAGCGAGCGTGTCTCGCTCGCCCCCTCCGGTCCGGCGGCACGCCGGACGCTCCGGTATATCGCTAGGGTGATCGCAACACCATGACCGGAGGGGGATCACGATGTCTTCTGCTGCAACCACCATTTTCCACTCGAATGCGGATGCCGCGACCACGGCCGCCGCTGTCCAGAAGGTGCTCGCCGACAACAAGGCCACCGTGCTCGGCCAGGCACCCGACGGCACCACGATCGACTTCCAGACCAAGAAGACCCTGTTCAACTGGGAGCTTCTCGGTCGTGCGACCACGACCCCGGCGGCATCCGGCTCGGACGTTCACCTGTCGCTCGACGTGCACCACAACCGTCCGCCGGCACTCATGGACGGCATGAAGAACAAGAAGGCCGTCGAGAAGCTGGCGGGGCAGATCCAGGCCGCTCTCGGCTGAGGGTCGGAGTCGGTCGCTGAGCGAAGACGACGGAGTCGACAAGCGCGATCGAAACGAAACGTGGCGACGCGCGCTGCTCTGTTCCGGTGTACGGCGCGAGTCGGAGGCGCGTCACACGAGGTGAGTCGCGGACCCGTCGGTACCGTCATCGCGTGCAGCTTCGATCCGTTTCCGCCACCGCCACTACTCGCGAATCGCTTCGTTCTCCAATCACCGCCGGCCCACCCAGGGCTGTCATGATTGACGCCATGACCACCTCGATGCTCGACAGGGCGATCTACTCCTACTCGGATGTCGATCGTCTCGTCGGTCTGCACAGTGGGACCGCCCGGCGCTGGCTCGATGGATACACGCGGGCGGGGAAGTTCTACGAGCCGATTCTTCGTGAGGCATCGACAGGTGCGGAGGTCGTCACGTGGGGAGAGATGGTCGAGGCGCGACTTCTCGCGGAGTTTCGAAGTCGGGACGTCACGGTTCAGCGTCTGCGTCCCGCGATCGAGCAACTGCGGGAACGATTCGGTCGTTACCCGCTCGCGCTCGCGAGGCCGTTTCTCGAGATCGAAGGACGAGAACTCGTTCAGGTCGTCCAGGAGGAGGTCGGGCTCGATCGGGCCCTCCGACTTGTGGTGGTGCGCAACGGGCAGAGCATGCTCACAGCGGCGACCGAGCGATTCAGCGGCGCGGTGCGCTACGTGGGCGGCGCAGCAGGCAGCGTCCAACCCGATCCGCGCACCCCATCCGTCGTCATGGATCCTGCGCGCACCTTCGGGCAACCTTCGGTGCGCAATGTCCGCACCGAGGTTCTGGCTGGAGATTACAAGGCGGGCAGTTCGAGAGACGAGCTCGCCGACCTCTATGAGTTGACGCTCGATCAAGTCGATCAGGCTCTGCGCTTCGAACTCATCGTCGGCAGCGACCGAGCAGCGTGATGACTCCGTTCTCGCCGGTTTATTTCGCGGACGAGAACACGTTGGGCCTGGCGAAGGTGCTTCGGCGCTCCGGCCGCACGGACTTTTTGTCCCCGGGGCATCCCGATCTGCCTGAGGTACCGCTCGGTGCTCTCGATCTCGAGTGGATGCCGATCGTGGGCGCACGTGGATTCATCGTCGTGACCCGAGACCGTCGTATCCGTACGCGCCCCGCCGAACTTGCGGCCTACCGCGAGTACGGAATCCGATCGGTATGGATCGGAGCCAAGCGGGACATGCGTCCCGAGGACCAGGCTGCTCTTTTCCTTCGCCACGAGGAGCGGATCGTGAGGGAGATCATCAAACGCGGGTCAGGGCCGTGGGCGCTCTCGCTGAACGTGTCAGGGCCAAGACCGATGCGCCTGGGTGACCTGTGATTCAGTCGGGGAGTTGACGGGCCCGATGAACCCTCGACGGCGTCAGTTGCGCTCGTCGGACTCGTCTCGGCGGCGGGGGCTGACGAACGGCGCGAGAATCGTGCCGCCGATGCATGCGCCGAGCACGGCGCCGATCCCGAGACCGAGCAGCTGATTCTCGAGGATCAGCGCCGTGACAGGTGCGGCGACGACCGCTCCGATCGCGGCGCCGATGACGATGCCGGTGCGGGTCGGCTTCGGCGGTGGAGTCTGCGGAGTGGTCACATCTCGAGCCTACGGGCGGGAGGCCATCGGTCGTTGAGGAGCGGGATCAGGCGGAGAACGCGGGGACGGCGTCGATCAGCATCCGCGTGTACTCCTCCTGCGGATCCGTGAAGATCTGCGCGGCCGCGCCGCACTCGACCAGCTTCCCGTGCTTGAGCACGGCGACGCGGTCGGCGGTCTCGGCGACGACCCCGAGGTCGTGCGTGATGAAGAGGTAGCTGAGCTCGCGTTCGCGCTGCAGTTCGTCGAGGAGCGTCAGGATCTGCGCCTGCACCGACACGTCGAGCGCCGACACGGCTTCGTCGAGCACGAGGAACTCGGGGTCGAGCGCGAGAGCGCGGGCGATCGCCACACGCTGTCGCTGACCGCCGGAGAGCTCGTCGGGGAAGCGGTCGAGCATCCCGTCGGGAAGGGCGACCTGCTCCGACAGCTCGACCGCGCGCGTCGACCGCGACTGCCGATCCCCCTCACCGAACGACAGCAGCGGCTCGGTGATGAGCTGCTCGATCGTCATGCGCGGGTTCAGCGAGTCGAACGGGCTCTGGTAGACCATCTGGAACCGCCGCCGCAGCTGCCGCAGCTTCTCGCCCTTGATGTGGGTGATGTCCTCGCCCGCGAAGGAGATCGCGCCGGAGGTCGGCTCCTCCAGGCGCAGCACGAGGCGGGCGAGCGTGCTCTTGCCCGATCCGGATTCGCCCACGACCGCGAGCGTCTCGCCGCGCCGCACCTCGAGCGAGACGGCGTCGACGGCGGTCAGGGTCCGCCGGTCGCCCTCGCCCTTGGGCAGCGGGAAGACCTTGGTGAGATCGGTGACCCGCACGATCGGCTCGCCGCCGAACTCGATGCGGGCCTGGGTCGACGCCGTGCGCCGCTCGTGCGCACTCAGCCGCGGAGCCGCGGCGATGAGCTTGCGCGTGTACTCGTGCGTCGGCGAGGTCATGACCTGCGCCGCGGGCCCGGCATCCACGATCTCGCCCTGCTTCATGACGACCACGGTGTCGGCGCGCTCGGCGGCCATGCCCAGGTCGTGGGTGATGAGCAGGATCGCGGTGCCCAGTTCCTGCGTCAGACGGGCGAGATGGTCGAGGATCTGCTTCTGCACCGTCACGTCGAGGGCGCTCGTCGGCTCGTCGGCGATGATCAGGCTGGGCTGCGCCGCCAGTGCCCCGGCGATCAGGGCGCGCTGCTTCATGCCGCCGGAGAACTGGTGCGGATACTGCTTCGCCCGCTCGGCCGGATACGTCAGCCCCGCCATCTCGAGCAGGTCGACGGCGCGGTCATGCGCCTCGTGCTTCGTGGCGAGGCCGTGCACGACGAGCGGCTCGGCGACCTGCACGCCCACTCGGCGCACCGGATTGAGCGACAGCGCCGGATCCTGCGGGACGAGTCCCATCAGCCGCCCGCGGATGCCGCGCCAGCGCCGCTCGCTCAGGCCGATGAGGTCCTGTCCGTCGAACTCGATCCGCCCGCCGACCACCTCGGCGTTCGGAGCGAGGAGGTTCATGATCGACTGCGCGACCGTGCTCTTGCCCGAGCCGGACTCCCCCACGATCGCGACGACCTCGCCGCGGCCGACGCTCAGGCTGACGCCGCGCACCGCGTCGACCTCGCGATCGCCGATCCGGTAGGCGACGCGCAGGTCCTCGACGCGCAGGATGTCGTTCCTCACGGCGCGCTGCTCGTTCTGCGTCGGGCCGGCGGAATCCCCGAGCCGGTCGGACTCATCGGCGGTCGCGGCGATGTCCTTCTGCATGCGTCCTCCTCGTCGAGCACGGGTGTCGTCATCAGCACTGGTGTACTGATTCACGGTATGCGGGCCTATTCATCCCGATCAAGCACCACATGGGCATTGGGCAATGCACGACCCGCATCGATCAGGCGTCGCCGTCGGCATCGTCCGGGTCGCCCTGCGGGTCGCGGTCCGGATCCTCGACCAGCCGCAGCAGGCGCTCGACGAGCGGATTCGGGGACTCCGAGTTCCAGGCGATGTCGAGCTCCACGCTGTTGACGCGCGACGACGGGTCCGCCTCGCTGATGGGGAGCAGCGTCACCGAGGCGGGGGAGATGCGCGCCGCCGACTCCGGCACCAGGGTGAAGCCGATGCCGGCGCTGACCAGAGCGAGCAGCGCGGGCACCTGCCCTGCGTACTGCACGATGTGCGGATGCACGCCGCTCGCGACGAACATCGACAGCAGCAGGTCGTGGAAGTAGCGCGCCCCGCTCGGCGAGTACATCAGCAGCTGCTCGTCCTTGAGGTCGATGAGCTTCAGCGGCTCCTCGTGCTGCGCGAGCGGCGAATCGCTCGGCACCGCCACGGCGAGCCGCTCGCGGTACACCGCCCTGGTGCTGATCTGGGGTCGGGCGAGCAGCGGACGCATGAGGCCGATGTCGACCGTGCCCTTCTCCAGCTCGTCCATCTGGTCGAGCGAGACGAGCTCGCGCAGCAGCAGCGTGACGCCGGGCAGCTCGACGGAGGCCCGACGCAGCAGATCGGGCACGACCGCCTGCCCTGCCATCGCCGTGTACGCGATGGTCACGGTGCCCGCCGCGCCCTCTCCGACCGAACGGACATCCGAGACCGCCTTCGCGGCGAGGTCGAGGAGTCGTCGCGCGTTGGGCAGCAGCGCCCGGCCGGCCTGCGTGAGCGCGACGCGGCGACTCGTCCTGTCGAAGAGCCGGGTCGACAGCTCGCGCTCGAGCTGCTGGATCTGCCGGCTGAGCGGCGGCTGCGTCATCTTCAGCCGGGTCGCAGCGGCGCCGAAGTGCAGCTCCTCGGCGACGGCCACGAAGCATTCGAGTTGTACCAGCGAGATCATCGATCCACTCCCGATATCAATCAGTGCGAGTTTTGGTTTGTCTGCGCATCCGTCCCCACCATAGTGTCGGAGCACATCGATGACGCGGAATCCGACGACGCGGGGTCCACGGAATCTCACCAATGGAGGCGCGATGTCCGAAGAGTTCCTGCTGTCGGTCCCTGCGGCCACGCGGCTGTCCGAGAACGCGGTGCGGTCGATCCGCATCACCCCCGTCGCTTTCCAGGACCCGCCCCTCCTCAACACCGTCGGCGTGCACGAGCCGCTCGCCCTGCGGGCCATCGTGCAGGTGACCACCGAGTCGGGGGTGCTCGGACTCGGCGAGACCTACGGCGACGCCGCGCACCTGCAGCGTCTGCGGATCGCCGCCGAGGCGGTGCTGGGCTGCGACGTGTTCGCGATCAACGACCTGCGGCTGCGGGTCGAGCGCAGCATCGCCGGCGATGCCGTCCGCGGCGGACACGGCATGTCGGGCATGGTCACGGGCACGAGCACCGGCGACCGCGTGCTCTCGCCCTTCGACGTCGCCACCGTCGACATCCGCGGCAAGATCCTCGGCGTGCCCGCCAGCGAGCTGCTCGGCGGGCGGGTCAGAGACGCCGTGCCCTTCAGCGGGTACCTCTTCTACAAGTGGGCGGGCCACCCCGGCGCCGACGCCGACGACTGGGGCGAGGCGCTGACGCCCGAGGGCATCGTGACCCAGGCGCGTCGCATCGTCGACCAGTACGGCTTCACCGCGCTCAAGCTCAAGGCCGGGGTGCTCCCTCCCGACGACGAGGTCGCGGCGATCCTCGCCCTGCGCGAGGCCTTTCCCGACCACCCGCTGCGCATCGATCCCAACGGCGCCTGGACCGTCGAGACCTCGCTGCGCGTCGCCGACGCCCTGAAGGACGTGCTCGAGTACCTCGAGGATCCCACGCCCGGGCTCGAGGGCATGGCCGAGGTGCGCCGGAACACCGACCTGCCGCTCGCGACGAACATGTGCGTCGTCGCGTTCTCGCACATCGCCGACGCCGTGCGCCTCGGCGCGATCGACATCGTGCTGTCGGATCACCACTTCTGGGGCGGCCTCGAGCGGTCGCGGCTGCTCGCGGGGTTCGCCGAGACGTTCGGGTGGGGCCTCTCGATGCACTCGAACTCTCATCTGGGTATCAGCCTCGCCGCGATGACCCACCTCGCCGCGGCCACCCCGGGCGTCGGCTACGCGTGCGACACCCACTGGCCGTGGAAGCGCGAGGACGAGGACGTGATCGCCCCGGGCGCGCTCGCCTTCTCGGAGGGCTCCCTCGCGGTGCCGACCGCGCCGGGTCTCGGCGTCGAACTCGACGAGGAGGCGCTCGCCCGGCTGCACCGGCAGTACCTCGACGGCGGCATCCGCGAACGCGACGACACCGGCTACATGCAGCGCGTCGACGCGGACTACGTGCTCGAGAGCCCGCGCTGGTGAGCCGTCCGCTGCGCATCGCCGTCACCGACCCGATCATCTCGGCGTTCGCCGACGATCTGCGACGCACCGCGCGCGAGCACGAGTGGGTGATCGCCGACCCCGAGGTGCCCGGATCGGCGCGTGCGGCGATCGACGGCGCGGACGTCGTGATCTGCTCGCGGCTCACCGTCGACGACATGACCGGCGGGACTCGCGTGCGTCTCGTCCACGCGACGGGCGCCGGAGTGGACCGGGTGGATGCCGGGGCCGTGCCCGACGGCGTGCCGCTGTGCAACACGGGTCATCACGGACCGGCGATCGCGGAGCACGTGATGATGACCGCGCTCATGCTGCGCCGTCGTGCGCTCGAGGCCGACGCGCAGATGCGGCGGGGGGAGTGGCGCACGGTCGCCACGGTGCCTGGCTCCGCGCCCGACGCCGTGCCGTACCACCGCTCGCTCGCCGGCAGCACCCTCGGGCTCATCGGCTTCGGCGAGATCGGGCGCTCGATCGCCCCGCTCGCGACGGCCTTCGGGATGCGCGTGGTCGCGCTGCGGCGGCATCCGGATGCCGGGGGCCCGGGAACCGAGCTGCTCGATGCCGTGTACGGGGATGACCAGCTGCACGCGCTGCTCGCGGAGAGCGACGTCGTCGTCGTCACCGCGCCGCTCACCGAGAGCACGCGCGGACTGATCGATGCGGATGCGCTGGCGCAGCTGCGTCCCGACGCGCTCGTCATCAACGTCGCCCGCGGCGCGCTCATCGACGAGGACGCCCTCTACGACGCCCTCGCCGAGCGGCGCATCGGGGGAGCGGCGATCGACGTGTGGTGGGGTGCGCCCGAGGGCACGCAGGCTCCGCCGGCGGTGCACCGGTTCGCCGAGCTCGACCGGGTCGTGCTCACCCCGCACTTCTCCGGCCATGCGCGCGAGGTCTTCACCGACCGGGCGGCCGACATCGCCCGCAACATCGACCTGCTCGACGCCGGCCTCCCCCTCGAGCGCCGCGTCCGCTGAGCGCCCTGCTCAGAGCATCTCGACCACACGGGTCGCGATCAGCGTCAGCGCCCCGAGCGCCGATGCGCCCAGGGCGATCGCGCGCGTGCGCCGTCTGTTGAGGAACCTGTTCAGGTACCGCGACAGCACGACGCCGACGATCGCGACGGGTGCCATCCATCCGGCGGTGACGAGCGCATGCGACGGCACGGCGCCCCAGAGGAACAGCGCCACGAGCGAGAGCGACGAGCCCACGAGGAAGAACGCCGACATCGTGCCGCGCAGCCGCGGTCCCTCCGACGACTGCCAGATGATCGCCATCGGCGCGCCGCCC
The DNA here is from genome assembly GCF_001650405.1 of Microbacterium sp. H83. Lineage (GTDB taxonomy): Bacteria > Actinomycetota > Actinomycetes > Actinomycetales > Microbacteriaceae > Microbacterium. Next base: position 44,380 of record NZ_LWCU01000055.1, read on the forward strand.
ACGGACGTCGTGGTGCCCATGACGCCGGACAGAGCCCCCGCGACCGCCTGCGTCGTCCTCGTCACCCGCGGCCGCCAGCCGCGGAGCGACACGACCACGCCGAGCAGCACGACGACCGCGACGGCCCACGACAGCAGCGTCGTCGACATGACCGCGACGAGCCAGGCGCCGACGGCCGTTCCCGGCACCCGGCCCGCGAGCGCCCAGCCGGCTCCACGGAGGTCGAGGGCCGCGCGATCCATCACCGCGACGATCAGCGTCACGACCGTCGCCAGCATGATCACGATCACCGGCAGCAGGCTCGCGTCGATGAGGGCGATGAACGGCGCCGCCAGCATCCCCATGCCGAAGCCGATCGAGCCCTGCAGGCAGCTCGCGGCGAGGATCACCGCGGCGAGCAGCGCGACCTCGAGGGGCGTCACCGGAGATCAGCGTCGCGGGGCGACCGCGCCGATCACGCGGCGCCGCTTCTTGGTCTGCAGACGCCAGCGCTGTCCGGGGTCGGTCGCCAGACGCAGCCACGCGGCCAGCACGTTCGCGCAGACCGTGGTGATCACGATCGCGAGACCCGGGAGCACCGACTGCCACCACGCCTCGGCGAGGTACTGGCGTCCCTGCGAGACCATGAGGCCCCAGCTGACGTCCGGCGGCTGGATGCCGATGCCGAGGAAGCTCAGCGACGACTCGGCCAGCATCACGTAGCAGAACTCCAGCGTGGCCAGCGTGACGAGCGTGGGCAGGACGTTCGGGACGATGTGCCGGAACACGATGGCGCTGTTCTTGGCGCCGAAGTTCGTCGCGGCATCCACGAACATGCGCGAGCGCAGCTCTGCGGCATCCGCCCGCGCGGTGCGCAGGTACAGCGGGATGCGGGTGATGGCGAGCACGAGCACGATGTTCGCCGCGCTGGGGTTGAAGACGTAGAGGATGACGACCGCGAGCAGCAGCGAGGGGAAGCTCATGATGACGTCGGCGATGCGCATGGACACCGACTCCCGCCATCCGCGGTGGAAGCCCGCCCACATGCCCCAGATCGAGCCGATGACGGCCGAGACGAGCACCGCGGCTGCCGCGACGCCCAGCGTGGTGCCGGCCGCGGTGATGATGCGGGCCAGCAGGCTGCGCCCCAGCGAGTCGCTGCCGAGGATGTACTCCCATCCGAGCTGCAGGCTGAACGGAGGCATGTTGCGAGCGCCGAGGTCCTGTCGCTGCGCCAGCTCGCCGAACAGCGGCGGGCCGACGATCGCGGTGAGCACGATGAACGCGAGCACGATGGCGGCGGCGGTCGCGACCTTGTCCTTGAGCAGCAGCCGCCAGAGGTTGGCGCGGCCCGACCCGCGGTTCTGTCGGGCCTTCTGGGTGAGGACGGTGACGGTGGATGCGTCAGACATTGGTCAGCACCTCTGCCTTCGTGTCGGAGAGCGCCCCGGGTCCGCGGCGGCGGGCGCGGGATCGGGATGCGGGCCGCACGCGGGGATCCAGCAGCGCGTACCCGAGGTCGATGAGGATGTTGAGCGCGAAGATCGCGAGGGCCGTGATGAGCACGGCCGCCTGCAGCACGGCGAAGTCCCGCTGCAGGATCGAGTCGATCATGAGCTTGCCGATGCCGGGCCAGCCGAAGATCGACTCGACGACCACGGCGCCGTTGACGAGACCGACCGTGAGGTCGCCCGCCACGGTGAGGGCGGGGGCGGCCGCATTGCGCAGCGCGTGCCTGGAGACGATGTGCATCTGACCGGCGCCGCGGCTGCGGGCGACCTGGATGTACGGCTGGCCGAGCACCGTCACCATAGACCCGCGCACGACCTGGGCGAGCACGCCGACGGGGCGCAGCATGAGCGTCGCGATCGGCAGGATCCAGACCAGGGGGCCCGAGGTGCCCGAGGTCGGCAGCCAGCCGAGGGTGATCGCGAAGATCCAGATGCCGAGGATCGCCACCCAGAAGTCCGGCACGCTCGCGGCCGTCATCGAGAAGAAGCTGACGATGCGGTCGGCGATGCCGTTCGGCTTCAGCGACGCCCAGCTGCCGAGCACCACGGCGACGACGATCGCGAGGATCATCGTCACCGCGGCGAGCTGCAGCGTGGCCGGGAAGGCGCGCAGCGCCATCTCGGCGGCGGGCTCCCCGGTGCGCAGCGACTGACCGAAGTCGAGCTGCAGCACCCCGAGGAAGTAGTCGCCCATCTGCTGCCAGAGCGGGAGGTCGAAGCCGTTGCGGGCGGCGAAGTCCTCGCGCATCTGGTCGGTGGCGTTCAGCGGCAGGTACAGCTGCGACGGATCGCCGGTGAGACGGGCGAGCACGAAGACACCCAGTACGACGGCGATCAGCGGCAGAGCGCTCTGCAGGATTCGTCTTCTCAGGTAGGTCCACATGGTCGCCCGCCTCTCTCACTCTCGCTCGCGGTCAGCCCGCGAGCGAGACCTCCTTGATGCGCAGCTCGTCGCCGGTCGACGAGTTGGGCTCGTACGTCACCCGGTCCGAGAGGCCGAGCATGACGGTCTGGTGCGCGATCGGGGCCAGCGCGACCACGTTCTCGCGCTCGTACGAGAACACGTCCTCGTAGGCCGACTGACGCTCGTCGTCGGTCAGCGTGCGGGCGGTGGTGATGAGCTCGTCGAGACCGGGGTCGCCGAACTCGGCCTGCGCGCCGCCCGTGAGCATGTACTGCTCGACGGTGAACTGCGCGTCACCCGCCTGGTTGCCGTGCTGGATGAGCATCGCGATCGGCCCCTCGTTCGTCACGAACGGGCTCAGCTGGTACTGCAGGTGCTGCGTCGTGTCGACCATGCGCAGCTCGACGTTCAGGCCGACGGCGGCGAGCTGCTCGCGCAGCACCTCGCCGAGCTCGCTGACCTTGGGGAACTGCGCGGTGCGCACCGGCATCAGGATCTTCGTGTCGACGGGGACGCCGTCGGCCTTCGCCTCCTCGATGAGCGCGGTCGCCTGCTCGGGGTCGTACTCCCACGGCTCGAGATCGGAGTTGAATCCGACGATGCCCTCGGGGATCAGCTGCGCGGCCACCTTGTCGCCGTCCGGGTAGAGCGACGAGACGATGCCCTCGCGGTCGATGGCGTAGTTGATGGCCTGACGGACGCGGATGTCGTCGAGCGGAGCGGTCTGGCCGGAGAAGCGCAGGGCGATCGTCTCGTTGTTCGGGTAGCTCACGCCGAGGTCGCCGATGCCGTCCTCGGCGCTGAGGCCCAGGGCGATGTCGGCCTCGCCGCTGGTGATCATCGCCGCACGCACGGTGCCCTCCGAGCGCCACTGGTACTCGACCGCGGCGAACTCCGGAGCGTCGCCCCAGTAGTCGTCGTTGCGCTCGAGCGTCAGCTTGGTGCCGGCCTGCCAGTCGCCGATCGCGTACGGGCCGGTGCCGATCGGCTCGCGCACGAACTCCGTGTTGGAAGTCTCGGGCGAGACGATCTCGATGAACGAGAGCTTGAGCGGCAGGATCGGGTCGGGGCTGGGCGTCGTGACCGTCAGGGTGGTGGCGTCGGTGGCGGAGACCTCGAGGTCGTCGTCGCCGAAGATGTAGCCCTCGACGTTGCAGCCGAGGTCGCCGTTCACGGCTCGATCGATGGAGTAGGCGGCCGCTTCGGCGTCGAAGGGCGTGCCGTCCTGAAAGGTGACGTCGTCGCGGACGGTGAAGGTCCACTCGGTGTCGCCGGTCTGCTCCCACTCGGTGGCGAGCAGCGGCTCGAGATCACCCGTCGACGGGTTGCGCTCGACGAGCGGCTCGGTGACCGTGCTGCGCACGACCACGCCCGTCGAGGTGAGGTTCGCGTCGCACGCCTCGAGCGTGGGGGGCTCCTGGGTCAGCACGACGCGGAGCGTGTCGGCGGCGCCGCCCTCGCCGCCGCCCTGCGACTCCGAGTTGGCGACGGAGCACGATGCGAGCAGGGCGATCGATGCGATTCCTGCGGTGACGGCGGACGCCCGGACGGCTCTGCGTCGGGGGGAAGAAAGCTTCATCGGTTCCTCCAGGTAGGGGATGGCCGCGGCCCACGGTGGCACTCGGCTCGTTTGTGAATGTCGCAGACCGCTCGGCGAGCGTCAACCGATGCGTCGGGCGCATCGGCGGCTCGTGTCGAGCATCCGCGCCCCGTGCCGTCCGGAGGCTCGGACGCGATCCGCGGTATTCCGCCGATCTCTCCCCATAGATACAGGGCGGGCATCAATCAATGCAAGTTCGCTTATGGAACTGCATCGTTGGCTGGTCGTAGTCTCGCGCCATGACGAACTCTCCCGACCGCCCCTCGCCCATGGCCCCCGGCACCGTCGCCCAGGCGGGTCCGCTGCTGGATTCCCTCGAACGGATGCTGAAGGACGAGTACTCCGTCGTGCGTCTCCCCGACGACGTCGAGAGCCTCGATCCCGCGGAGGCCGCGAAGGTCCGCGCCGTGGTCACGAGCGGGAGGGTCGGGGTGCCGTCGGCGCTCATGGCGGCGCTCCCGAACCTCGAGATCGTGACGAACTTCGGCGTCGGCTACGACACCACCGACGTCGCGCAGGCGGTGGCCCGCGGCATCCGGGTCACGAACACGCCCGACGTGCTCACCGACTGCGTCGCAGACACCGCGCTCGCGCTCATGCTCGACGTCTTCCGGCGCTTCGGCGCCTCCGAGCGGTTCCTCCGGGACGGGGAGTGGGAGTCGCGCGGGTTCCCGCTGACGCGCCGGTTCTCGGGCAGCACGGTCGGCGTGCTCGGCCTCGGCCGCATCGGGCAGGCGATCGCCCGACGGGCCGCCGCCTTCGACGCGACGATCCTGTACACGACGCGCCGCCCGGTCGAGGGGGTGGCGTGGGAGCACGTGGCATCCGCCGTCGACCTCGCGCGACGCTCGGACGTCCTCGTCGTCGCGGTGCCCGGCGGCGCGGCGACCGAGAACCTCGTGGATGCCGAGGTGATCCGCGCCCTGGGTCCGGACGGCTACCTCGTGAACATCGCGCGCGGCTCGGTCGTCGACGAGGACGCGCTCGTCGCGGCTCTCGAGAGCGGCGAGATCGCGGGAGCGGGCCTCGACGTCTTCGCGCACGAGCCCCACGTGCCGGAGCGGCTGATCCGCGACGATGTCACGCTGCTGCCGCACGTCGGCAGCGGCACGCACGAGACCCGGAACGACATGCGCGACCTCACCCTGGCGAACCTGCGAGCCCACCTCGCCGGCGATCCGCTGCCGACGCCGGTGCCCGAGATGGCCGCCGTCTGATGTCGTCACGGTATTGATCCATCCACCATTTGGTTTGTAGGCGCATCGTTTCGCGCATAGCGTGACGATTGTTCAGATCCGAGCCGGACACCGGCGCGAAACCCCAGGAGTGCACCGTGGCACGATTCACGCCCAGCGAGCTGGCCGACCACCTTCGAGAGGGACTCCTCTCGTTCCCCGCGACGGCCTTCACGCCGGACCTCGAGTTCGACGACAAGCGCTACCGCGAGCACGTGGAGTGGCAGGCGGGATTCGGAGTCGCCGGTCTGTTCGCCGCCGGAGGCACGGGCGAGGGCTTCAGCCTCGACGCGGCCGAGTCGGCCGCGGTCGTCCGGGCGGCGGTGCAGTCGTCCCGTCCCGAGGTGCCGGTGCTCGCCTCCGCCGGCGGCTGGACCCGGCATGCGGTCGCCAACGCGCGAGCCGCCGAGGAGGCCGGCGCCGAGGGCATCCTCGTGCTGCCGCCGTACCTCACCGAATGCGACCAGCGCGGCCTGCTCGACCACGTCTCGGCGATCGCCTCGGCGACGCGGCTCGCGATCATCGTCTACAACCGCGGCAATGCGATCTACTCGGCCGAGACCATGGCCGCCCTCGCCGCGCGACACGAGAATGTGATCGGCTTCAAGGACGCGACGGGCGACATCGAGCACCTCGCCTCGGTGTACGTGCGCAACGGCGAGCGGCTCTTCTACCTCGGGGGGCTGCCCACCGCCGAGACGTACGCGCTGCCGCTGCTGCAGATGGGGATGAGCACGTACTCCTCGGCGATGTTCAACTTCGTCCCCGAGTTCGCGCTCGAGTTCTACCGCGACGTGCGCGCACAGGACCGTGCGGCCGTCACCGACAAGCTCGGTCGGTTCGTGCTCCCGTACATCGCGATCCGCGACCGCGGACGGGGATTCGGCGTCTCCATCGTCAAGGCAGGGCTCCGCCTGACCGGCCACGGCGTCGGGCCGGTGCGCCCGCCGCTGCACGACCTCTCCGAGAAGGACGACGCCGACCTCGCCGAACTCCTCGAGCGCTCCGGAGTGCTCGCCTCGGTCCCCGCCTGACCCCATCCCTCTGCCGCCGACCCCCGGAGCGTGACATGACCACCGCCGTCCTCACAGGGCATTCCTCCATCGCCGGACGCTCTCTTCCCGGCACCGGCGACGCGCTGCACGCCATCGCGCCCGACACCGGGGAGGAGCTCGATCCGCCCTACTCGCAGATCGACGTCGAGCAGCTCCGCGAGGCGACGGCGGCAGCAGCGGACGCCTTCCCGTCGTTCTCGCGCCTCGAGCCCGAGGCCCACGCGACGTTCCTCGACTCGATCGCCGACGAGATCGACGCGCTCGGCGACGCGCTGATCGAGCGCGGCATGCGGGAGACCGGGCTGCCGCAGGCGCGACTCGTCGGCGAGCGGGCGCGCACGACCGGACAGCTGCGGCTCTTCGCCGAGGTCGTCCGCAGCGGCGAGCACCGGGGAGTGCGGATCGACCCGGCGCAGCCCGACCGCACCCCGCTGCCCCGTGTCGACATCCGTCAGCGCAGGATCCCCCTCGGCCCCGTGGCCGTGTTCGGGGCGTCGAACTTCCCGCTTGCGTTCTCTACGGCCGGCGGCGACACGGCATCCGCTCTCGCCGCCGGCTGCCCGGTGGTGTTCAAGGCGCACAGCTCGCACCCCGGCACCAGCGAGCTCGTCGCCTCGGCGATCGCCCGCGCCATCGCCACGCACGGCCTGCACCCCGGCGTGTTCTCGCACGTCTTCGGTCCGGGTCGCAGCGTCGGCCAGGCCCTCGTCTCCGACCCCGACATCCACGCCGTCGGCTTCACCGGATCGCGCGAAGGCGGACTCGCGCTCGTGCGGACGGCGCAGCAGCGGCCCGTGCCGATCCCCGTCTACGCCGAGATGAGCTCGGTGAACCCGGTCTTCATCCTGCCGGGCGCTCTCGACGGCGACGTCCAGGCGCTCGCCGCCGGGTACGTGCAGAGCGCCACCGGCTCCAGCGGGCAGCTGTGCACGCAGCCGGGCATCGTCTTCGTGCCGCGCGGCGAGCACGGCGACGCCTTCCTGCGAGCCGTCGCCGAGGCGCTGAACGCCGCCACCGGTCAGACCATGCTCTCGCCGAGCATCGCCGCCGCCTGGCGCGAGGGCGTCGCGACGAGGGACGCCCACGCCGAGGTGCTCGCGCGAGGTGCCGACGGCGAGGGGCCGCACGCTCCGGCGCCCGTGATCCACGCCGCCGACCTGCCCGCGTTCGACACCGACCACGTGCTGCACGACGAGATCTTCGGCGCGGCGTCGCTGGTCGTGCGATACGACGACGTGGCGGACCTCGTGCAGGCGGCCTCGCGGCTCGAGGGCCAGCTGACCGCCACGCTGCAGCTGAGCGCGGACGACCACGAGCTCGCATCCGCTCTGCTGCCCGTGCTCGAGCGGAAGGTCGGGCGCATCCTCGCGGGCGGATGGCCCACGGGGGTCGAGGTCGGCCACGCGATGGTGCACGGCGGGCCGTTCCCGGCGACGAGCGACTCGCGGACGACGAGCGTCGGCACGCTCGCGATCGATCGCTTCCTGCGGCCGGTGGCGTACCAGAACATCCCCGACGAGCTGCTGCCGGAGGCGCTGCGCGACGCGAACCCGTGGCACGTGCCGCGCCTCGTCGACGGGCGGCGCGAGTCATGACCTCGGTGCCGATCATCGAGCGGATCGAGGTCGTCCCGGTCGCGGGCCACGACTCGATGCTCCTGAACCTCTCGGGCGCCCACGGGCCCTTCTTCACCCGGAACATCGTGATCGCGACCGACTCCGACGGGCGGGAGGGGCTCGGAGAGGTTCCCGGCGGCGAGTCCATCCGCCGCACGATCGAGGAGGCCGGCGGGATCCTCGACGGTCAGCCGGTCGGCCGCTACCGATCGCTGCTGCGGTCGATCGCGACGCGGTTCGCCGACCGCGACGCCGGCGGCCGCGGAGCGCAGACGTTCGACCTGCGCACGACCGTGCACGCGGTGACGGGCATCGAGTCCGCCCTCCTCGACCTCCACGCGCAGCACCTCGGCGTGCCGGTCGCGGAGCTGCTGGGCGACGGCCAGCAGCGCGACAGCGTGCCGATGCTCGGCTATCTCTTCTTCATCGGCGATCCCGACCGCACCGACCTCCCGTACCTCCGTGAGAGCGGCGATGACTGGGAGAGCGTCCGGCGGGAGGAGGCGATGACCGCCGACGCCGTCGTGCGCCTCGCCGAAGCCGCGCAGGCGCGATACGGCTTCTCCGACTTCAAGCTCAAGGGCGGCGTGCTCGACGGCGACGCCGAGGCCGACGTCGTCACCGCGCTCGCGCAGCGGTTCCCCGACGCGCGCATCACGCTCGACCCCAACGGCGGATGGCTGCTCGAGGATGCCGTGCGCATCGGTCACCGCCTGCGCGACGTGCTCGCGTACGCCGAGGATCCCTGCGGAGCGGAGGGCAGGTTCTCGGGCCGTGAGGTGATGGCGGAGTTCCGTCGGCGCACCGGACTGCGGACGGCGACGAACATGATCGCCACCGACTGGCGCGAGATGGCGCACGCGATCCGCTCGGATGCCGTCGACATCCCGCTCGCGGATCCGCACTTCTGGACCATGGCCGGCTCCGTGCGGGTGGCGCAGCTGTGCGCCGACTTCAACCTCACGTGGGGCTCGCACTCCAACAACCACTTCGATGTCTCCCTCGCGATGTTCACGCAGGTGGGGGCCGCGGCGCCGGGGGAGATCACGGCGCTCGACACGCACTGGATCTGGCAGGACGGTCAGCAGCTGACCGTCGACTCCCCGGAGATCCGCGACGGAGCGGTGCGGGTTCCCGACCGCCCTGGACTCGGCGTGACGCTCGACCGCGCGCGGCTCGCCGAGGCCCACGAGCTCTACGTCGAGCACGGGCTCGGTGCCCGAGACGACGCGGTCGGGATGCAGTACCTCGTGCCGGGATGGACCTTCGACAGCAAGCGCCCCTCGCTGGTGCGCTGAGCGGCCGGGCTCGCGGCGGCGTGCCGGCTGGGGACAGAGGCCGGATGCCGGTGAACTGCTGAGCCGGCAGCTCGTCCGACAGGCGCTGGCGAGCCAGTTGTTCGCGTGGGTCGCGTCGCGGATCGTCGACGACCGGGCCGTCGCCTACGGCGCGGTCGTCGTGAATTCGTCGGTGCAGGCGATCTACGACGTCACGGTCCGCGTGACGGGAGCCGACGGAACGGAGCGGCGCCCCGTCGCGCTGACCATTCTTCCGCCAGGCGCGTACCACCCGGAGGAAAGCGCCGAGGCCTACGGACGGGAGTTCGCGTCGCGGCTTCGCTCGTTCACGAACTCTCCCCGACGCAGGTCGATGAAGCGCTGCGATGCGAGCCCATCGCCGGCGCCGATCGCGCGGCGTCGGTGTGCGGACGCTGCAGGTTCACAATTCAGCAAGAACGTCGCATCAACCCGGCCGGCCGCGCGTGAACTCGGGTGCGCATCGACCTGAGCGCAGCAACCTTGCTGAATCGTGCACCGCCGCCCGGCGCGCTCAGTTCCGGCGGCGTTCCCCCGGATGCCCTATTCCGCGCCGCCGGGCTACTCGAACCCGCCGGTCAGTCGTCCCCGCATCCGCTCGCTGCTCTCGTTCATCCCGACGATCTGCACCGTCTTGCCGAGTGCGTCGTACTTCGTCTCGATCGCATCCAGCGCGGCGACGGTCGAGGCGTCCCAGATGTGCGAGCCCGACAGGTCCACGACCACCCGCGACGGGTCCTCCGTGTACGAGAACAGCGTCGTCAGGTCGTTGCTCGACGCGAAGAAGAGCTCGCCGTTCACGACATACGTCACCGATTCGCCGTCGTCCGCGACCGTGCGCGACACCGACACGAAGTGCGCCACGCGCCGGACGAACAGCACGGATGCGACGAGCACTCCACCCACGACGCCGATCGCGAGGTTATGGGTGATGAGCACGAGCACGACGGTCGCCACCATGACGAACGTCTCGCTCTTCGGCATCCGCTTCAGGGTCGACGGCTTCACCGAGTGCCAGTCGAACGCTCCGATCGCGACCATGATCATCACGGCGACGAGAGCGGCCATCGGGATCGTGCCGACGAAGTCGCCGAACACGACGACCAGCACGAAGAGGAAGATGCCGGCGCAGAAGGTGGAGATGCGGGTGCGGGCTCCCGAGGCCTTGACGCCGATCATGGTCTGGCCGATCACCGCGCACCCGCCCATGCCGCCGAAGAAGCCCGACAGCATGTTCGCGACGCCCTGCGCCCACGACTCGCGCGTCTTGTTCGAGTGGGTGTCGGTGATCTCGTCGACGAGCTTGGCGGTCAGCAGCGACTCCATGAGCCCGACGAGCGCGACTCCCAGCGCGAACGGCGCGATGATGCCGAACGTCTCCCACGTCCACGGGATGTCCGGAAGGAACAGCGAGGGCAGGCTGCGCGGCAGCTCGCCCTGATCGCCGACGGTCGGCACGGTGAGGCCCATCGTCAGCACGACCGCGGTCACGATGATCACCGACACGAGCGGCGCCGGCACGATCCTCGTGATCCGCGGCATCACGATCATGACGACGATTCCCAGCGCCACCAGCGGATACACCAGCCACGGCACATCGATCAGCTGCGGGAACTGCGAGCTGAACACGAAGATCGCGAGCGCGTTCACGAATCCGACCATGACGCTGCGGGGGATGAACCGCATGAGCTTCGCGACGCCCAGCACTCCGAGGATCACCTGGAAGACCCCCGCGAGGATGACGGTCGCGATGAAGTAGTCCATCCCGTACGTCGGCGCGACGGGGGCGATCACGAGGGCGACGGCTCCGGTCGCCGCGGTGACCATGGCGGGGCGTCCGCCGAGGAACGCGATCGACACCGCCATGATGAACGACGAGAACAGTCCGACCTTCGGATCGACGCCGGCGATGACCGAGAACGCGATCGCCTCGGGGATCAGCGCGAGACCGACGACCAGGCCCGCGAGGACCTCGCGCGTCAGCATCCGCGGACTCCGCAGCGCCTGTAACACGGTCGGGTTCGCCCGATAGCGGGCACGATCATCGATCGCAGATGCAGACATGGGGATGCTCCAGAGGACGCGGCCGGGGGCGGGCCGAACACTCAAGGGTACGGCGGATGCCGGGGAGTGTCGCGCCGCCGCTGCCCGGCGTCGGCTGCGGGCGGTGTGCGCCCCGTCCCTGTCCGGTGTCGACGGCCGCGGCTAGAGTGCGGACATGGAACCCGTGCCGACCGACTTCTGGGGTGTGGTCGTGCCGTCGTGGCTCGGTGCCGTGGCGTCGATCGCGGCGTCGACCGTCGCCGTCATCGCCTTCCTCAACAGCCTGTCGGCGAAGGGCGGGGTCACAGAGATCGGCGACGCGTTGAACCGCGAGCCGTCGGTGCGTCGAGGCGCTATCGGAGGACTCGCGATCGGCGGTGCGGCGACCGGCACGGACCCGCCGGAGCCGTGGGCCGTCGAGCGCGACCGTCGTGTCGGGATCTTCCGCAACACCAGCGGGCGATCTGCGGTGGTGTCGGGCATCGACGTGGTCGGCGGCGTGCACGCCGCTCTGGATGCGCAGCTCCCGCTCGAGGTGCCGCCGACCGCCTCGTTCGAGGTGCGTCTGCGGAGGGATCTCGGGGGGCCGGCCGTCCGGGGAGTCACGCTGCGGTGGACGGACGGCGACGGACGGCAGGCCTCGCGGATCTACTACCTGTAGATGTGGCGCGTGCACGTGCCGGGATCGGAAGCCGACGGCTCGATGAACGGGACGCGGATCGAAGTGGCAATCGAAGAGGAGGTATGAGCTGCAATCTGCCTTGTCTTTTATGTGCGCTGCATGGCAGATTGCTCCGTGATTTGGAGCTGCTTCCTGCGCGGGCGGATACTCGTGGCATCTCCGCCTGATCCGGGATCCCATGAATGACACCCTCTCCCCTCGCGACACGACCATCGCCGTCATCGGCGCGGGCCGTCTCGGCGTCGTTCTCGCGACGGCTCTACGTGCGGCGGACTTCGTCGTCATCGGCCCGCTGCGCAGGGACGATCGGCTCCCGGATGCGGATGTCTCGGTCCTGTGTGTTCCCGACGCGGCGATCCCGGCCGTGGCCTTCGCCGTCCGCCCTCATTCGACGCTCATCGGTCACGTCTCGGGGGCCACGCCGCTGACCGACGTCGACTTCAGCATCCACCCTCTGCAGACGTTCACCGGAGACGAGACGCCCGATGTCTTCCGTGGCATCGGCGCCGCGATCGACGGGCGCTCAGCCGATGCGCTCGCCGTCGCCGAGGCGCTGGCGCGGGCGCTCGGTGCGCGTCCGTTCCGCGTCGACGACGAGCATCGCGCCGGGTATCACGCCTCGGCATCCTTCGCCTCGAACTTCGTGCTCACGGTGCTCGATGCGGCCGAGCGGCTCGGCGCGACCGCAGGGCTCGAGCGCGCGCACCTCGCCCCGCTCGTCCGTCGGACGGTCGACAACTGGGCGGCATCCGGCACGGCGGCGGTCCTGACCGGGCCCATCGCACGGGGCGACCACGACACCGTGGCTCGGCAGCGCGCGGCATCCGGAGACCTGCAGCCCCTGTTCGACGCGCTCGCCGCCGCCACCCGCGACATCGCGAGCCGTGGTGCCGCGAGCCGTGGCGCCGGGGAGCGGAGCGTCGGGGCGACGGACACGACCGGGAAGGACGACGCATGAGGATCCTCCGCACGATCGCCGAGGTGCGCGGCACCGTCCGAGAAGCCCGCACCGCCGGGCAGTCCGTCGGACTTGTGCCCACCATGGGCGCGTTCCACGAGGGCCACCTCTCGCTCATGCGCGCGGCCCGCGCGCAGACCGGGCTCGTCGTCGTCTCGCTCTTCGTGAATCCGACCCAGTTCGCCGCGAACGAAGACCTCAGCACCTATCCGCGCGACGAGGCCCGCGACGCCGGGCTCGCCGAGGCCGAGGGCGTCGACATCCTTTTCGCTCCGGAGCCCTTCGAGATCTATCCCGATGGCTTCGCCACGAGCATCCACGTCTCGGGCATCACCGACGTTCTTGACGGCGCGAGCCGCGGAGCCCACCACTTCGACGGCGTCGCCACCGTGGTCACCAAGCTGTTCGGCATCGTGCGCCCCGACGTCGCGTACTTCGGACAGAAGGACGCCCAGCAGGTGCTCGTCGTCCGTCGGGTCGTGCGCGATCTCGATCTCGACGTGCGCATCGAGGCCTGCCCGATCGTCCGTGAACCCGACGGGCTCGCGATGAGCTCCCGCAACGTGTACCTCGACGCGGATGCTCGCGCCCAGGCGACGGCGCTGAACCGGGCGCTCGACGCGGCCGCGGCCGTGCGGCGAGCGGGGGAGCGCGATGCGGACGGCATCCTCTCCGCCGCGCAGGCGGTGCTCGCGGAGGAGTCGCTCGTGCCCGAGTACCTGGAGCTCCGGGATGCCGAGACGCTGCATCCCGTGACGCGCATCGAGCGGGATGCCCTCCTGCTCGTCGCGGCCCGTGTCGGCGCGGCACGGCTGATCGACAACCACATCCTGAAAGGTGACGCGTGATGAGCGCCCATGTCCCGACGAAGCGGCTCACGATCGCGGATCTCGCGACGAAGAAGCGCGCCGGCGAGCCGATCGTCATGGTGACGGCCTACGACCACCCGAGTGCGCAGATCGTCGAGACCGCCGGCGTCGACATGGTGCTCGTCGGCGACTCGGCGGCGATGACCGTGCTCGGATACGACAGCACCGTGCCGATCACGACCGACGAGATGCTGATGCTGACCCGTGCGGTGCGCCGCGGTCTCACGCGGCCCCTGCTGGTGGGCGACCTGCCGTTCGGGTCGTACGAGGCGTCCGACGAGCTCGCCCTCGCCACGGCCCAGCGCTTCATCAAGGAGGCAGGGGTCGATCTCGTCAAGATCGAGCGCGGCGGAACGACCGTCGACCGTGCCCGGGCGTTGGTGAATGCCGGCATCCCGGTCGTCGGGCACGTCGGCCTGACGCCGCAGACGGCGACCGCGCTCGGCGGGTTCCGGGCGCAGGGGCGCACCGCCGAGGCGGCCCTGTCGGTGATCGACGACGCGCTCGCGCTGCAGGATGCCGGAGTGTCGCTGATCGTCGTCGAGGCCGTGCCGTCGGAGGTCACCGCCGCCCTGATGCCGCTGCTGACGGTTCCGGTCATCGGGATCGGAGCGGGGGCGGATGCCGACGGCCAGGTGCTCGTGTTCCACGACCTGCTGGGGATCTACGACGGTCCGGCCGCTACCTTCGTCAAGCGCTACGCCGAGGTGCGGTCGGCGTCGGTCGACGGGGTCGCGGCGTATGCGGCGGAGGTCCGGTCGGGTGCGTACCCCGCGCCCGAGCACGGATACCGGATGCCGGAGGCGGAGGCCACGCGGATGCGGGAGCTGCTCGCCGCGCGGTGAGCCGGGTCGGCCTTCCCGTGGCTGCCCGTGCCGCGGACGTTTCCACTTCGCTCGGTCGAATCTCGTGACGGCGTCCGAGGGAACTGCCTGGGTCCGAGGGAAGCGCGCATCCGGCTCAGGCCTCGGGGACCCACCGCAGGAGGTCGCCGGGCTGACATTCCAGAACTTCGCAGAGGGCGTCGAGGGTCCCGAAGCGCACGGCCTTGGCTCGCCCGTTCTTGAGCACCGCGAGGTTGGTCGCGGTGATGCCGATGCGCTCGGCGAGTTCGCCCACACCCATCTTGCGGCGCGCGAGCATCACGTCGATGTCCACGACGACGGGCATCAGATGACTTCGTTGTCGAGTTCGGACTGCAGCGCATTCGCCCGCGCGTCACGGTCGATCGCCTGTCGCAGCAGCGCCTTCATCACGACGACGAGCAGCGCCATCCCGCCGAGCACGAGCGCGGCGCCGCCGATGAGGGCGACGACTCCCGGCGCGATCGATCCGGGAGCGAGCAGGATCGCCAGGATGAGCATCAGCACGGCCGCCGCGGCGATCGCGCCGATGATCACGTCGACGTAGCGGAAGGATGCCGACGAGAAGATCGACCCCCGACGGACCTTGCCGAGCAGCATCCACACGCAGACCCCGAAGACCTGCAGCGTCAGGATGCCGAGCACGGCGATGGTCACGAGCGCGATCCGTCCCCACAGCACCTCGCCCGCCAGATCGGCCCAGACCAGCGGCATGATCACGGTCTGCACGACCAGCGACCCCAGCAGTGCCAACGCGATCACGACCTGCAGCACGACGATCGTCGACTTGCCCATGACTCCACCTCTCATCGACCAACGGTAGAAATCTATCGTTAATCGTTCGATCAGGGAAGGGGGGATGCCGGTCACGCCTGCCCGGGAGGGCTGCGCTCCGCGTCATCGGGGCTCCGCTGTGTCCGGCCCGCCCACGGCGTTCGGCTCCGGGTTGGGGCGGACGACTCCGGGTGGGACGGACGCGTCGCTGCGCAGCATCCGTCCATCGCGGAGTTCTCCGCCGGGCGCCGCGCCTGCTCGTCGCCTCTCCGGTTCTGAAGGAGAACACCGCACCCATCGCGTCGGGCGGAGGACTCCCCGTCGGGCGGACTCATCGCGCCGCAGCATCCGCCCATCGCGGAGTTCTCCGCCCCACACTGTGCCCGCCGCACAGGCCCGCTGCGCGACCAGCACTAACGGCCCGCCGCCGGTAAGCCCCCCGCGCCCCGTCTACTCCGCCCGGCGCACCCGCAGCACGAGCGCCACCGCCGCGAGCAGGATCACGACGACGCCGTACCCGACGACCACGGCCTCGAGCCCGAAGACGCCGACCAGCACGCCGGCGATCACCGCGGGAACGCCGAAGGCGAGGTAGGCCAGCACGTAGATGACGGCGAACGTGTCGGCGCGCTCGGTCGCGGGGATCCGCGGCGCCAGGGATCCGACGACTCCTGAGAAGGCGGTGCCGAAGCCCATGCCGGTGACCGCGGTCGCGGCGAGGTAGAACGGTAGCGAGGTGACCGCGAGAGCGGCGAGCGACAGGGCGGTGCCGGCGGCGAGCGCAGCGGTGCCGAAGATCACCGACGTGCGCGGTCGGCGGTTGCGCATCACGAAAGCGGTGACCGCGCCCACGCCGGCGAGCATCGCGACCGCCAGGCCCTGCCAGACGTGCGCCTCGCCGCCGAGCTCGGTGCGCACGATGTTCGCGCCCAGGGAGAGGAACAGGCCGCCGGTCGCCCAGCCGGCGATGACCGCGGGGGCGCCGCGCCAGAAGTCCGAGCGGATGCCGGACGGGATCGACAGCCGGAAGCTCAGCGACCTCCACACTCCCGGCCGCAGGGGTGCGGTCTCCGGAGCGAGGAGGAACAGCGCGGCGAGGACGATGTAGACGGCGGTGAGGGGTGCGAAGACGTCGAGGAGCGGTTCTCCCGTGACGTCGAGCACGACCCCCGAGACCAGCGCGCCGAGGGCGAGGCCGATCCCGGGGCTCAGGGCGTTCCACAGCGCGGCGGTCCGCGCGCGGCCGTGCGGCGCGAGATCCAGGGCGGCGGCGGACAGTGCGGAGATCAGGACGCCGCTCGCCACGCCCTGCAGCACCCGGGCGAGCACGAGTGTGGCGACCGTGTCGGCGTGCCAGAACAGCACCATGCTGGCGGCGAGCAGCAGGAAGCCGCCGATCGCGACCGGGCGGCGGCCGATGTGATCCGACAGCGAGCCCGCCGTGAGGAGGGCGAGGAGCAGCGCCACCGCGTAGACGGCGAAGACGGCGCTGATGATGATCGCGTCGAATCCGATGTCTGCCGCGAGCACCGGATAGAAAGGCGACGGCGCGCTCGCTCCGCTCATCATCGCGATCTGCGCGGCGATCGCGAGCGCGAATCCGAATCGAGCGCGGCGGACGGTCGGGGCGGATGCCGGCGCCGTGGGCGTCGGTGCGGTGATGGTCATGCGGGCTCCTCGGTGTCGCATCCGCGGGGACGCGTGTGGGTTCGATAATCATCGAACTATCGGAGCGTACTCGCCATTCCCGGATTGTTCAACTATTCTCGAACCATGCCTGGCGACCTCCCGCATCCGGATCGCTCCGAGATCCAGCTGACCGACGTGCTCTTCGCGCTCAGCGACCCCGAGCGCCTCGCGATCACCCGACAGCTCGCCGACGGCCCGCTCGACATGGCCTCCTGCCACGCCACCGATCCGAACCTGCCCAAGTCCACGAAGTCGCACTTCATGAAGGTGCTGCGTGAGGCCGGCGTCATCAGGAACGAGCCCCACGGCCGACGACGGATGCTGACGCTGCGGCGGGACGACCTCGATGCCCTGTTCCCCGGCCTGCTGGACTCCGTGCTGCGGGGGTAGCGGGGCCGTCGACGCGGGTTCCCGGAGGTGCCCCGCCCGCCGCGGTCGGCATATCGGAGTCCCGGAATTTGTTAGTACAAAGCTTCGAATGTCCCGTTCGACGCCCGTAGAATCTGAGCATGAACCCGCTCACCGAACTGCACGAGGCGATGACCCGCTTCGCTGCGACGTGGGCGGGATCGGGCGACGCGCGTGGCCTGTCGCGTGAGGATCTGCTGGCGGCGAACGCCGCGATCGATGCGCTGAAGCGGCAGCTGGACGCCGTCCACACCCAGGTCGCGGCGGGCATCGCGCACGAATCGCGCGCCGAGCTCGGGGCCGGAGGCCTTGCGAAGGAGCAGGGGTATCGCTCGGCGGCTGCCCTGCTGGCCGCGACGACCGGGATGTCGAGGGGCGACGCATCGCGCCTGATCAGAGTGGGCGAGGCTACCGCGCCACGCACCGATCTGCTCGGCTCGCCGCTCCCTTCGAGGTACCCCGCTGTGCAGAAGGCCCTGCAGTCGGGCACCCTGGGGGTCGCGGCCGCTGCGCTGATCATCGCCCTGCTCGAGCGATGCCGCGTGAAGATCGGCGCCGAGCGCACGGCCGAGGCCGAGGCTTCGCTGGTGAGATCGTCCATCGGTCTTCCCCTCGACGACGTCCGCAAGGTCGTCGATCGCGCCGAAGCGTGGATCGACCCCGACGGCACCGAACCTCGCGATGACGAGCGCCGCAGCCGCAGGTCACTGACCCTGTTCGAGCGCGACGGGATGGTCCACCTCAACGGTCGGTTCGATGTCGAGAGCGCCGCTCCGATCGTCGCCGCGATCCGCGGGTACGTGAGTGCGGCCTTCGCCGCGCGGAAGGATGCTCCGGACCCCGACGCGCCCGACGCCGACCGCCGAAGTGTGTCCATGATGCAGGCTGACGCCCTCGAGGTGTTCTGCGCCCACGTGCTCGGCTGCAAGGGCGAGCGTGTGCCGCTGGCGGGCGCCACGGTCGTGGTACGGGTGACGCTCGATGACCTCGTCTCGGGGGAGGGGTCGGCGGAGGTCGACGGGATCGGTCAGCGGATCAGCGTCAGCGCGGCGCGACGGATGGCCGCCGGCGGGGGAGTCATCCCGTGCGTGCTCGGCAGCGACAGTCAGATCCTCGACTGGGGGCGACAGAAACGACTGTTCACGCGGTCTCAGCGTCTCGCTCTGGTGGAACGCGACGGCGGGTGCGCGATGTGCGGACTGCCTCCCGAGATGACGAAGGCACATCACATCCGCTGGTGGAGCCGGGACCACGGGCCGACCGATCTGGCGAACGGCGTGCTGCTCTGCGAGACCTGTCATCACCGGATCCATGACAACGGATGGGAGATCCGCATCGATGGGGTCGGGGTCGGCGCGGAGGTGTGGTTCATCCCGCCGCCCTACGTCGATTCGCGGCGCACGCCGAGGCTGGGCGGCCGGGCGAGATTCGAGGGCGGTGCACGGAACGATCGTGTCCCGTGGGTGCGTGCGGCATGATCACGCCGCGAGAGGTCATGGCCTCAGCGGAAGTACGAGGCGCCGTTGAGGTCCAGCACAGTGCCCGACGCCCAGATGGCCTCGGGCGAGGTCAGGTACGCGACCGCTGCGGCGACCTCTTCGGGGATGCCCACGCGACCGAACGGGCTCTGACCGCGGATGCTGTCGCCCTGCGCGCCGTCGAGCTTCGCGGCCTGCCTGTCGGTCGAGACCATGCCGGGTGCCACCGACGCGACGGCGATGCCGTGCGGGGCGAGGGCGAGCGCGAGCGACTGCCCGAGCGCCTGCAGTCCGGCCTTCGTCGCGGCGTACGCCGGGTGGTCGAGCTCGCCGCGGAACGCGCCGCGCGACCCGACGTTGACGATCGCCCCGCCCTCGCCGCGCGCGACCAGGTGCTGTGCGACGAGCATCGACACGTTCGACGCGCCCACGAGGTTGACCGACACCATCCGAGCCCACGACTGCTGCCAGTCGGCGTAGGTCGTCGCGTCCACGCGGTGTCCGTTCGCCGCGGTCGGCGCGACGGCCGCGTTGTTCACCAGGACGTCGAGATGCCCGAGAGCGGTGATCGCCTCGTCGACGATGCGCTGCGCGACCGTCGGATCGCCGATGTCCCCGCCGACGACGGCATGACCCGATCCGTCGAGGGACGCGACCGTCTCCTCGGCGGCATCCCGGTCCCGGCCGTAGTGCACCACGACCCGGTCGCCGCGCCGCGCGAAGGCCTGGGCGATGGCGCGTCCGATGCCGCGGGAGCTGCCGGTGACGAGAGCGTGCGCCATGTCAGGAGGCGACCCGCGACCGGCCGGACTCCCGGGCCGGCTCGACCTCGGCCCACACGGCGTCGAGCGACAGGTGCAGCACGCCGGCGATCGCGGCGATGGTCGAGAACGCCGGGGTCGCGACGCGGCCGGACTCGATCTTGCGCAGCGTCTCGGGAGAGACGCCCGCATCGAGGGCGACGCTCAGCATGGAGCGATCCGCCCGCGCTCGCCGCAGCAGTGCGCCGAGGCGCTCGCCGCGTTCGACCTCGGCGGGGGTGAGCGGCATCCGAACCATCATGGCGCCCATACTAATCCCGGGATAGTATTACCGGGATAGTTATTGGAGAGCAGCATCATGATCGAGATCCTCACCCCACAGCAGATAGACCGCGCCCGAGACACAGGCGCCCTCGTCGGTCGCATCCTGCAGACGCTGAAGCAGCGGGCGACGGTCGGGGTGAACCTGCTCGATCTGGACCGCTGGGCGAAGCAGATGATCGAGGACGCCGGCGCCGTGTCGTGCTACGTCGACTACGCCCCGTCCTTCGGCCGCGGGCCGTTCGGGCACCACGTCTGCACGGCGGTCAACGATGCGGTGCTGCACGGGATGCCCCACCACTACGTCCTCGCGGACGGCGATCTGCTGACGCTCGACCTCGCGGTCACGCTCCGCGGAGTGGCCGCCGACGCCGCGATCAGCTTCGTGGTCGGCGAGCGGGCGGCACCGGAGGACCTGGCTCTCATCGAGACGATAGAGCGAGCGCTGGCGGCGGCGATCACCGCCGCACATCCCGGCAACCGCATCGGTGACATCTCGCACGCGATCGGATCGGTGCTGACGGCCGCCGGGTACCCGATCAACAGGGAGTTCGGCGGCCACGGGATCGGCTCGACGATGCACCAGGACCCCCACGTCGCGAACGACGGCCGCCCCGGCCGCGGGTACCGGCTCCGGCCGGGACTGCTCCTCGCGCTCGAGCCCTGGGTCATGGCCGACACCGACGTGCTCGTCACGGATGCCGACGGCTGGACGCTCCGCAGCGCGACCGGCTGCCGCACCGCGCACACCGAGCACACGATCGCGATCACCGAGGACGGCGCGGAGATCCTGACGCTCGCGCGCTGAGTACCCCGCGACAGGAGTACCCCGCGACGGGAGCATCCAGCGGCGGGCGGAACGGGTCAGCGCCCGCGCGAACGGCTCCGCACACGTCGTGCCGCGCGTCCGGCGATGTCCTTCAGTCGACCGCTCGGCCACACCCGGCGCAGCTCGACCGCCCCGCTGCGGGTGGTCACCGGCGTGCAGGTGCGTCCGGCGAGCAGCGGCGAGTGCCCCGCGCCGGCGAGCGTCGCGGCATCCGCCGTCAGCGGCACGTCGAACGTCCAGCCCGCACGTCGCACCTTCGCGACGAGGCGCGCACCGCGGGACTCGTCCGTCGGTCCGAACACCTTGAGCGGATCGACGGCCACGGTGACGGTGTCGCGGTTCTGCAGGTGCGCACCGGCGATCCTCCGGTCGACGCCCTTCGCCCTGTCGCGGAGGAAGAGCTCGACCTGGTCGTTGCCGAGTTCCCGTCCGGCGACGAGCAGGTCCGCCGGGAGGGCGGCGGTCGAGAAGGGCAGCGACGTCAGGCGCCCGGACCCCGGCTCGAAGACCAGGGCGTCCTGTCCGTCGCGTCGCACCGACACCCGGACCGTCAGATACAGCCCGCCGCCGCGCGACCAGCGCGCGGCGGTGACCACGGCGCGGCACTCCATGTCGGCCTCGAACTGGGCGAAGCGCACCAGATCGTCGCGACGGTTCGCACGCAGCAGCGCGGCGCGGATGCGCTGGGGGAAGGCCAGGCCCGCGTCGACGCCCGGCCCGAACCGATGCTGCGTCAGCGGCACCAGCACGTCGAGCAGTCGCGTGCGGTACGACGCGGAGTGCGACAGCATCCGCTTGCCGGCCAGCCGCTTCAACACTTTGCCGCGGAACCAGTGCCGCAGCAGCCGATCACGCAGCCGCCCCGGCGTCGTGTAGTGCTCGACGAGGTCGAGCACGGCCTCGAGGTGCGGGAAGTACGTCTCGGGGTCGATCCGCGACGAGCTCGCACTGCCCTCGCGCTTCACCCAGGCGTAGCAGGGCTCGCTCGCGAAGATCGAGATCGTGTCGGCCTCGAAGTACGCCCGCATCACGAAGAGGTGATCCTCGAGGCGGACCTTGCCGTCGGGGAACCGGATCGAGTGCGCCCGGAGGAACGCCGTGCGGAACATCTTGTGCGGCGTGAGCATCTCGAGCAGCGGATCCTCCCCGAGCCGGGCATCGGGGACGTCGTGCCGGAAGATCCGGGAGGGCAGCGGTCGGCCGATCCCGACCTCCTTGCCGACGACGACGTCCGATCCGTGGAGGTCGGCGTAGTCGCACAGGCTCTGCAGTGCGCCGTCGAACAGCCAGTCGTCCTGATCCACGAACTGGACGTACTTGCCCCGAGCCTCGTCGATCCCGTGATTCCGCGGCGTTCCCGGCCAGCCGGAGTGCGGCAGCGGGATCACGCGCACCCAGGGGCGGTCCTTCGCGACGGCGGCGAGGAGCTCGGCGGTCTCCGGCCCCGATCCGTCGTCGCACAGCAGCACTTCGAACCGCGTGTGATCGAGCGTCTGCCGGTCGAGCGACGCGATCAGCTCGTCGAAGGCGGCCCCCGGCTTGTAGACGGGAACGACGACACTGACACGCACAGACGGATTCGACATCCTCCGCAGTCAAACACCCGCACCTGTGCACCGCACGGGGCTTGCGTTCAGGGCACCGTGCGTGCAGTCGGAGCCAGCGGATGCCGTCACCGCGCGGCGCGGGTGCGGAGGAAGGCGGCGACCGCGCCGTCGTCCGCGAGCTCCGCGGCGCGGCGGTACGCCGCCGACGCATCGCGCCCTGCGGCCGCGAGCAGCTCCGCCGGATTCCCACCCCATACCCATCTCAACGATATATCGTTGACTATCGCTCACCACTCCAGGGAGGTCACCATGAACAACGCATTCCCCTCGAACCCCTTCGGCGGATCCGGCTTCGGTTCAGGCTCCGGAGGTCCGGCATCCATGATCTTCGACGCTATGGACCAGCTGCGCAAGAGCTTCGAGAAGTCCTTCGAGCAGCGCCCCAGCGGCGGCTCGCGCATGGCCAAGGGCGACGTCCGCACCGCGGTGCTGTCGCTGCTCGCCGAGAGGCCCATGCACGGCTACCAGATCATCACCGAGATCGCCGATCGCAGCGGCGGGTCGTGGAAGCCGAGCGCAGGCTCGGTCTACCCCACCCTGCAGCTGCTCGCCGACGAGGGACTCATCGAGGCCGAGGAGCAGAACGGTCGAAAGACCTACTCGCTCACCGAGGCCGGTCGTGCGGTCGCGGCGGAGAACACCGAGACGCCCGCGCCGTGGGAGTCGCAGTCCCAGCGCGACAGGCACGACAACCCGCGCTACAGCGCTCTGCCGAAGGCCGGCGTCGACCTGGCCGCCGCCGCCGCGCAGGTGGGTCGCAGCGGCAGCGAGGAGCAGGTGCAGCAGGCGGTCGAGATCCTCGACGAGGCCCGCCGTAGGCTGTACACGATCCTCGCCCAGGACTGATCTCCACCGACCCAAGGAGAATCGATGACGGATGCCGCGGCGCAGGGCGCCCATCGCGCCCGCTACCGCCGCATCCTGTCGTTCGCGGCACGCGAGTTCCTGAAGATCTGGTGGTTCGAGCTCGTGCTACCGCGCTTCGGCATGTCCTCGATCTCGGAGCGCACGCGCGGACCACGGATGCAGCGGTTCGCGCGGCGCTTCCATGTTCTCGCCGTCGACCTCGGCGGACTCATGATCAAGGTCGGGCAGTTCATGTCCTCGCGCCTCGACGTCCTGCCGCCGGAGATCACGAAGGAGCTCGAGGGGCTGCAGGACGAAGTCCCCGCGGTGCCCTACGCGGACATCCGCGTGGTGGCCGAGGCCGAGCTCGGGCACCCGTTCGCCGAGGCCTTCGCGTGGTTCGACGAGACGCCGGTCGCCGCGGCATCCCTCGGTCAGGCGCATCGCGCCCGCCTCTCCGCGCAGGATGCCGTCGACACCGGTCTCGCGAACGTCATCGTCAAGGTGCAGCGACCGGGCATCGACGAGATCGTCGCCGTCGACCTCGCCGCCCTCCGCCGGGTCGCGCGCTGGGCGATGCGGGTGCGCCTGGTGGCCGACCGCGTCGACGCGCCGGCCCTCGTGGAGGAGTTCGCCCAGACGAGCTTCGAGGAGATCGACTACCTGCACGAGGCGTCGAGCGCCGAGCGCTTCCGCGAGAACTTCGCCGACGACCCCCGCATCGGCACCCCGGAGATCGTGTGGGAGCGGTCGACCCGCCGCGTGCTGACCCTGTCGGACGTCACCGCGATCAAGATCAACGACACGGATGCTCTGCGCGCCGCCGGCATCGATCCGGCCGAGGTCGCCGACGTGTTCGCCGAGGTCATGTTCGACCAGGTCTTCACCCACAGCTTCGTGCACGCCGACCCGCACCCGGGCAACATCTTCGTGACGCCGCTCACGGCATCCGCCCCCGGCTCGCGGAACTTCCGGCTCACGTTCATCGACTTCGGCATGATGGCCGAGGTCCCGGACAACCTCCGCGACGGCCTCCGGATGCTGCTGATCGCCGTCACAGGTCGCGACAGCCGCGGACTCGTGCGCGCGGCGCAGGAGATCGGCGTCCTGCTGCCGTCGGCCGACACCGCCGAGCTCGAGCGCGCGCTGTCGACGCTGTTCTCGCGCTTCGGCGGCATGGGGTTCGCCGAGCTCGCGAAGGTCGACCCTCGCGAGTTCACCGACTTCGCCGACGAGTTCGGCGACATGGTGCGCTCCCTGCCCCTGCAGCTGCCCGAGAACATGCTGCTGCTGATCCGCGCGGTGTCGCTCACGTCGGGCATGTGCAGCAGCCTGGATCCGTCGTTCAACGTCTGGGATGCCGCCGAGCCGTACGCCGGGCGACTGCTGCGCGACGAGTCGGCGGGGCTCATGCGCGACATGGCGAACGACGCCATGGAGACCGCAGCCGTCACGTATCGGCTGCCGAAGCGCATCGACGCGATCATCACCCGCGTCGACGACGGGAACGTCACGTTCGACACGTCGCGCCTGGAGCGTCGCCTCGACCGGCTCGAGGGCATCGCCCGGCGCATCGGCTCAGGAGTGCTGTTCGCGGCGATGCTCGTCGGCGGTGCGCTGCTCGTCCCGACGCTGCCGCCCCTCGGCATCACGCTGCTGTGCGTCTCGGTGCTGCCGCTGCTGCACTCGGTGTTCGCCCGTCGCTGATGTCGGTCAGTTGTCCTCGGTGAGTGTCAGCAGCACGCGAGGGGCAAAGAATCGCCGATCGTAGGTGTCTCCGGGGACCTGATGAAGAACGCCCAGGTCGACGAGCTGCCCCACCAGCTTGTTCGCCCTTGTATACGAGAGGTTCAGTTCGGACTCGACCTTCCGGACAGTGAAGGAGGGGTTGGCAACGGCAAGATCCACGAGGGCGTGTGCGGAGTCTGCGCGGAGGTTGGAGGACCTCACGACCTCCTTGAGCTCTGCCTGCACACCGACGAGAGCCACCATCTGCCGACGAGTCTGATCCGCGGCTGCCTGCAGTCCGCGAGCGAAGAATCGCACGAATCGATCCCAATCTCCGTCGGCACTCACCCCGAAGAGCACGTCGTAGTACTCGTGTCGTCGCGACTCGAACCACGGAGACACTGTCAGCGTCGGCTCCTCCAGGACGCCGCCCAACTGAAGATGCAGCACGATCAAGAATCGCCCGAGTCGTCCATTGCCATCCCTGAAGGGGTGGAGGGTCTCGAATTGGTAGTGAGACATCGCAGCCGCGACCACCGGATCGATCAGCGCGCCGTGAGGCTGCTGCATCCAATCGGTGAGGTCGCGGAGATTGGCTTCGAGCTGCAGACCCGGAGGGGACGGGATGAAACGCGCAGCGTGCGCCGGGAAGCCGAGGCTGTCTGCGTCGGGACGTCTGCCGATGACGACCTGATTGTCCCTCACTCGTCCCGACACGGAGTGCAGCGGAGTGCCTCGCATCAGAATGCCCTGCAACTCGCTGAGCATCGAGACGGAGATGGTCTGTCCGCGCGCGACCTTGTCGAAGCCGATATTGGCCATTCGCACGTAGTTCAAGACCTCGACGAGCTCCGCCGTGGGGGCGTTGTTCTCATCCGCTGTGAGGACGGCAGCGAGAGGCGCGTACGTTCCTTCGAGCGCCGAGGTGCTCTGCGCCTCTCGTCGAAGTGTGGGCAGACGGAGCAGTTGAGGATTGGGCAGCTGTCGAGAGGTGCTGTCCAGTGCCGCGAGTGCTGCTCGAGCGTCCGATACCGCCAGGAAGGTGGCCGGCGTGAGATCAGGCATTTCATCGCTCAGGGGGACCGGAACGAAGGCCTTGTGATCCCACGCTCCCAGGTGGGGGTCGTGCCCGTCGATGGGGACGAGCGATCCCATAGTCGAGTTCTGGAACATTTGGAGGTCCACTATGTAACTCTACTGCCGATTCAGGAACATTTGGGGTGCTTCTATGTTCCTTAACGAACCCGACGAGGCGGAGTGGTCCATCCCGACCCCAGAATGCCGGCATGGGAGAATCGGTTGTCATGGACACTCGCGACGAGAAGCCCACCCCACGCACTGACACGCATAAGACGACCACCGAGACACTGCGTCAGGCGGGGAAGCAGGCGGGCAGGATCGTCCGCGACATCACGAAGGTCCCGCCGCGCAGTGTGCATCCGGCTCTCGTCCCCGGGGTCTCGGTCGAGGAGACCGGACGCACCTACCGCACCGACCCCCTCGTGTTCGGTGTCGCCGCCTCGCTCACGATCGCGTTCATCGCGTGGGGCGTGTTCGCGGGCGACAACCTCGCCGGCACGACACGGACCGTGCTCGACTGGGTCGTCGAGTACTTCGGATTCTTCTTCACCACGATCGCCACCGTCATCCTCGTCTTCATGCTGTTCGTCGGCTTCAGCCGGTACGGGCGCATCCCGCTCGGCCGCGACGACGAGGAGCCCGAGTTCTCGATGTTCTCGTGGATCTCGATGCTCTTCGCCGCCGGCATGGGCATCGGCCTGGTCTTCTGGGGCGCCGCCGAGCCGCTCACGTTCTTCGAGAGCCCGCCGCCGGGCACGGTCGAGGCGAACACCCTCGAGGCGATGCACACCGCGCAGGCCCAGGTGCTGTACCACTGGGGCCCGCAGGCGTGGGCGTTCTACGCCCTGGTCGGCGGCGCGATCGCGTACGGCGCGTTCCGCCGCGGCCGCACCCCGCTGATCTCGTCGATCTTCGCGCCGCTGCTGGGCGAGGGCCGCACCACCGGACCGCTCGGCCGCACGATCGACGTCTTCTCGATCATCGTCACGCTGTTCGGCACCGCCGCCTCTCTCGGCCTCGGCGCCCTGCAGATCGGCCACGGCGTCGAGATCGTCGCCGGCATCGGCGAGCTCGGCAACGGCGTCCTCATCGCGGCGATCGCCGTGCTCACCGCGTGCTTCATCGCATCCGCCGTCTCGGGAGTGAGCAAGGGCATCCGCGCGCTCTCGAACATCAACGCGGTCATGGCGCTGGTGCTCGCGTTCTTCGTGTTCTTCGTCGGTCCGACGCTGCTGATCCTCAACGTCATCCCGTCGGTCGCGGTGCAGTTCCTCGGCGACCTGCCCACGATGATCGCTCGGTCGGCGTCGCAGGGCGACGAGGCGCAGGCGTTCCTGTCGAGCTGGACGATCTTCTACTGGGCGTGGTGGATCTCCTGGTCCCCGTTCGTCGGCATGTTCATCGCCAAGATCTCGCGAGGCCGCACGCTTCGCCAGTTCGTGTCGGTGGTCATCGTCGTGCCCGCGGCGATCTCGCTCGTCTGGTTCGCGATCTTCGGCACCACGGCGATCCAGCAGCAGATGGACGGCGCCGGCCTCACGGTCGACCCGCCCGAGGAGGTGCTCTTCGGAGTGCTCGAGAACCTCCCCTTCCCGCTCATCACGAGCATCCTCCTGATCCTGCTCATCGCCATCTTCTTCATCACGGGCGCCGACTCGGCATCCCTCGTGATGGGGACCCTCTCGCAGCAGGGACGGCCGGAGCCGTCGCGCTGGGTGTCCGTCGTGTGGGGATCGCTGGTCGGCATCATCGCCGCCGTGCTTCTCGTCTCGGGCGAGGAGGGGAGCGGCCTGCGCTCGCTGCAGAACGTCACCATCATCGCGGCGCTGCCCTTCGCGGTCATCATGGCGTTCATGATGATCGCGTTCATGAAGGATCTGCGGCGCGACCCGATGATCCTGCGCGAGCGTTACGCGCGCATGGCCGTGCGGCACAGCGTCATGGCGGGACTCGAGGAGTACGGCGACGACTTCGCGCTCGTGCCCGTGGAGTACGACCACTCCGAAGACGACCTCGCCTGGATCGACGAGGCCGACGTCGACGACAGCCTCGCCGAGGTCTACGCGACGGCGACCGAGGCGATCGACATCATCCCGGATGCGGGAGCTGACGCGGATGCCGGTGCCGACGCCGGTGCGGGTGCGGATGCCGGTGCGGACCCCGCCGGACTCGCGGAGCAGACCGCCGAAGCATCCGACGCCGTCCACGGCTCGACCCCGCGCAAGGACGACCGCCCCGTCGACTGACCCGCGCCTCCCGCGCCGTGCGATGCCGTCGCGCGGGGTCAGAACCGCATCTGTGCGGGCCGTTCGGGGTGTGGAATCGACCCCGCACGCGGCGCACCTGCGTTTTCGACCCCACAGCCGGGGTCCCCAGTGCGGATGGATGGAAAACGCCGCTGGGAGATGCCGCGGAGAGGCGTTTTCCATCCATCCCGACCCGGTCCAGCCCGACCCGGTCCGTGCTCAGGCCGAGGCGGACTCCGGCTCGACCGGCACCGCCGCCGGGACCTCCGCCGCCGCGGTGATCCGAGCGGCCATGCCCGCGAAGATGAAGCCGTGAAACGGCAGCACGGCCAGCCAGTACAGGCGCCCCGCGAGCCCGCGCGGGAAGAACACGGCGCGCTGCTCGTAGCGGGCTCCCTCTCCGTCCGGCACGGCGCGCAGCTCGAGCCACGCCTCGCCCGGCACCTTCATCTCCGCCCGCAGTCTCAGCAGTCCACCGGTCGCCGACGACGCATCCCCCGCGCGCCCCGGCTCTTCCACGGCCTCCACGCGCCAGAAGTCGATCGCGTCGCCGACCCGCGCCGCCGCCTTGCTGCGCCGACCGCGCCGCAGACCGACGCCCCCGACGAGGCGGTCCATCCAGCCGCGCACGGCCCAGAGGAACGGTGACGAGTACCATCCGTTCGACCCGCCGATGCCGATGATGATGCGCCAGAGTTCGTCGACCGATGCCTTCGACCGCAGAGTGCGCGCGTCGGTGAACACCGTGCGTCCCGCCCAGTCAGGATCGCTCGGCAGCGGATCGCTGGGGGCGCCCGACACCTCGGAGTCCTGCCAGCTCGTCTCGATCGTGTCGGCGTCGACCCGTCCGAGCGCGAGCGCCACCGCGCGACGGTACGGCGTGAGTCCGCCCTCGGGGCGCGGGATCAGATCGTCCACGGCATGGTCCTTGACGATGCACTCGTTCTGGAGCGACGCCACGAGCGGCCGGGCGATCGATCGGGGGACCGGCGTCACCAGGTTGACCCAGTGCGAGGCCAGTCCGGGCGTCAGCACCGGCAGGGCGGCGATCGCCCGCTGGGGGAGTCCCGCCTCGACCGCGTAGCCGTTCATCATCTGCCCGTAGCGCAGCACATCGGGTCCGCCGATGTCGACCGCGCGATTCACGTCGCCATCGAGCCGCGCGGCTCCGAGCAGGTAATGCAGCACGTCGCGCACGGCGATCGGCTGGATGCGGTTGCGCACCCACTTCGGCGCCGGCATGTAGGGAAGCACGTCGGTGAGGTGGCGGATCATCTCGAACGACGCCGACCCCGATCCGATCACGACCCCGGCCTGCAGCACCAGTGTGGGGACGCCCGATCGGAGGAAGATCTCGCCCACGTGCACGCGGGAGCGCAGGTGCGGGGACAGCTTCACGTCGTCGGGGTGCAGGCCGCCGAGGTAGACGATCCGATGCGCACGCGCCGCCACGGCGGCATCCGCCACGGTCTGCGCCGCGCGCTCGTCGCTCTCCTCGAATCCCCTGCCCGCGGTCATCGAGTGGATGAGGTAGTAGACGACGTCGACGTCGCGGAAGGCTTCGGCGACCGCATCCGCATCGTCTGCCGAGCCTTCCACGATCTCGCAGTCGGGTCCCCAGGGGAAGGATGCCGCGCGAGCGGCGTCGCGGGCGAGCACGCGCACGCGGTATCCGCCGTTCAGCAGGCGGGGCGTGAGGCGTCCGCCGATGTAGCCGGTGGCGCCGAGGACGAGAGCGCGCGGCGGGGTTCCGTCCTCCCTCGGGACGGCGCGGAGAGCGTCTTCGAGACCGGTGGGCTGAGTGAGCTCCGTCATGAGTCGAGGGTAGGCCGAGGCACGGACTTTTACCTAGGCTGGTATATGACTAGTTCATCTAGTAACCTTTGTGCCGAGGAAGGTGATCAGATGTCCGAAGCAGCGGATTCCCCCAGCCGTGTCGACCGAGAACGACGACCCGCGCCGCCCACGCTGTCGGATGCGGTCAGCCTCGCACCGCTCCCCGCAAGCGAGGCTGTGGGGCGCGCGACCGGGATGGGTCGCGCGCCCCTGACCCCCGCCCGCCCGCCGCTCTGGCGGGCCGCCGGGACTGTCGGCCTCGTCGCCCTCGTCGCCGCCGCCACGATGCCCCTCGTGGCCGCCGCGCTCGCGATACCGCTCTGAGCTCGCACTGCACGTATCTCCGAGATCCGGAGACCACCGAAGAGAAAGGATCCCCATGGGACTCGACGACAAGATCAAGAACGCCGCCCAGGACATCGCCGGCAAGGCGAAGGAGACCGTCGGCAAGGTCACCGACAACGAGCGGCTCGAGGCCGAGGGCAAGGCCGACCAGGCCAAGGCCGATGTCAAGAAGGCGAGCGAGAACGTCAAGGACGCGCTCAACTGAGACCGGTGGCACCATGCGGGGAGGCGGCATCGGCCGCCTCCCCGACGTCTGTCCGGACCGCTCCCGGCGGCCGCGGCAGGAGAGAGAAGAGAACAGCATCATGTCCGATCCCGTGAAGACCGACTCCCTCTGGCGACGCCTCGGACGCCGTCTCGGCCTCCCCTTCGGCCGCGTGGAGGACGAGCCGCGGCGCCTCACGGTCGAGGACGTCACCGTCGTCGACCGCCCGATGCTCCGCCGTGCCGTCGCCGGAACCGTGGTCGGCAACCTCATGGAGTGGTACGACATCGGCGTCTACGGCTACCTCGCCGTCATCATCGGCCGCGCCTTCCTGCCGGACGCGTCGGCCGGCGCGCAGTCGCTGTTCTCGCTCGGCGTGTTCGCCGTCACGTTCGTCGCACGGCCTCTGGGCGGCATCGTGCTCGGTCAGCTCGGCGACCGGATGGGTCGCCAGCGGATCCTCGCCTTCACGCTGATCATGATGGCCGCGGCCACCTTCCTCATCGGCGTGCTGCCGGACTACTCCGTGATCGGCGTCTGGGCGCCGATCCTCCTCATCGTGCTCAAGCTCGCACAGGGCTTCTCGACCGGCGGCGAATACGCCGGCGCGACGACGTTCATCACCGAGTACGCGCCCGATCGGCGGCGCGGGTTCTACGCCTCACTGCTCGACCTGGGCTCGTACATGGGCTTCGCGATCGGAGCGGCCTTCGTGTCGATCCTCCAGCTGACGCTCTCGGCCGACGCGATGCAGGGCTTCTTCTGGCGCGTCCCGTTCCTCGTCGCCCTTCCGCTCGGGCTCGTCGCGATCTACTTCCGCCTCAAGATCGAGGACACCCCGGCCTTCCAGGAGGCGCAGGATGCCGCCGAGCGGGCGGCCGACGAGGCACAGGCGGCTGCGGATGCGCCGAAGGGCGTGATCGCACTGATCCGCGCGTACTGGCGCGAGCTGCTCACGGCCTTCGTCCTCGTGGCCGCCGCGAACACGGTCGGCTACGCGCTCACCTCGTACATGCCCACCTACCTGACGGGCACCCTCGGCTACGACGAGGTGCACGGCACTCTCCTGACGCTGCCGGTGCTCGTCGCGATGGCGCTCTGCGTCCCGCTCACCGGACGGCTCTCCGATCGCATCGGCCGCCGCACGGTGCTGTTCATCGGGTCGGTCTCCGCGATCGTGTTCGCGGTGCCCGCGTTCCTGTTCATGATGCACGGCGAGATCTGGTCCACGGTCCTCGGCCTGGTGCTCCTCGCCTTCCCCGTCACCTTCTACGTCGCGAACCTCGCGTCGTCGCTGCCCGCGCTCTTCCCGACGTCCTCCCGGTACGGAGGCATGGGCATCTCCTACAACCTCGCCGTCGCCCTGTTCGCCGGCACGGCGCCGGTGGTGATGGAGGCGCTCGTGCAGCTGACCGGATCGTCGCTGGCGCCGGCGTTCTACGTGATCGGCACGTCGATCGCCGGATTCATCGCCGTGGTCGTGCTCAAGGAGTCGGCACGGCGACCGCTGCCCGGAGCCATGCCGAGCGTGCAGACCGTCGAGGAGGCGGTCGAGCTCGTCGAGACGCAGGACGAGAACCCCGACCTCGACCTCGACGAGCTCTTCCCCGAGCGCGTCGAGACCGAGACGGAGACCGACGCCGAGACGACCACGAAGGGCGAGCTCGAGCAGAGCTGAGCCCGGTCAGGGCGGGCGGAACGGTGTCCGCCCTGTCGGGACTGCGAGGCCTGGAGGCTACTCGCCCGAGGACTCCGCCTCTTCGTGCGAGCGGATGACGTCGCGCAGCTCCTGATCGAGATCCGAGGCCTCTTCGATCGCCGAGGTCATGCCTGCGAGGAAGCGCGTGACGACCGCGCGCTCCTTGTCGCTCATCTCGTCGACGAGCGCCAGCATCCGCCGGTGCATCGCTCCGAGCGTCGCCCGGACCTCGTCGTCGCTGCTGACGGTGGGGACCACGACGCCGGCACGGCGATCGGTCGGGTGCGGCTCGCGGCGGGCGTGGCCGCCCTTCTCGAGCCGGTCGATGAGCGTGGTGGTGGAGGCGGTGGAGATGTCGAGCATGCGCGCGATGTCGATCGGCCGCACGATGCGCCCGGCCCGCTGCTCGCGCAGCAGGAAGCGCAGGGCGACGAGGTCGGTCTCGTTCATGCCCATGGAGGCGCGGGTGCGCGCGCGCATCGCAGTCTCAGCCGAACGGTAGCGACGCAGCAGGTTGAGCACGTCGACGGTGCTGGCCGTGTCGGCCTCCGGGTACCAGTAGCCGGAGCGGCCGTACTCCTCGGAAGAGCTCATCACGCCACCTCCCCGTCTTCCTCGAGATCCCCCTGCACCTCGCGGTTCAGCATCTCGACGGCGCCGGCCTCGACCTCGGCGGGCACGATGCGCAGCACGCCACCCGTGATCGCGTCGTGCTCGGCGGACACGATCTGATCGAGCCTCCATGAGGGGACGGACGGGAACTGCGTACGCAGTCGATCGAGCATGTCGGCGTACAGGATGTACCCCGCCTCCTCGAAGGTGAACGGCTCGACCATAGGATCCTCTCCCCTGCCAGGCTCCCATCCTCTCATCCGCAGGGAGGGGCTGGTCGCATTGGCATTCGCTAGCCAGCCTGCTTACGTGGTGATCGAGTAGAATGGTTGGCGTCAGGGGGTGACATATGGCTATCAGAACCGACACGACGACGCATCTCGTCCAGCTCGTCGACGCATTGCGGCGCGCCGAGGCGCAACTCGCGCGTCGTCTGGCGGCTGTCCGCGCTCCGAACGACACCGATCGCGAGGCGATGCGCTTCATCCTCGACGCCCCGAAGGAGTCGCCGGTCACGCCCGGCGACCTGGCGACGCATCTGAATGTCAGCACGGCGGCCGTCACGAGCATGCTGCGACGGCTGCAGGATCGCGGCCAGATCGTGATCGCTCCGCACCCCCGCGACGCCCGGTCCAAGGTGCTGCGCCCGTCGCTGCGCGATCTGACCTCCCCGGCCGACGAGCTCACCCAGCGGATCGACGCGCTCTCCGAAGAGTTCACCCCCGAGCAGAGCGAGGCGATCTCGCGATTCCTCCGCCGTCTCACCGAGGAGATCGACGACCTTCCGTGACCCTCACGTTGCGAGATAGCTAGGTAGCCTAGTAATCTTTCTCTCAAGCGAAACACGTGAGACGAGGAGAGATGATGGGCTATCTGACCTACGGCAACACCGGAACCCGCTTCGAGATCGACGACGAGCTGATGGATCATCTGCGCACGGTCGTCGTCACCAAGCTGCGGCGCAACGAGTCGTTCCCGCTGACGGTCCGCGCGGCGTCGGGCGCGTCCGAGACGCTCTGGATCCACGCGTCGATCCCGATGCGCTTCATGACCGAGAACGAGGAGGCGGCCCTCGACCGCACCGTGCTCGTCAGCATGATGAACGCCGCGAACTCCGCACGCGGCCTCGACCTGACCCGCGACGAGTTCGCGACCGCTCCCTCGAAGGCGCGGCGCCTGCACGCCCTGAGCGCCTGACCGTGTCAGCACGAATCAGGGCGGCCGCGAAAGCCGCCGCGGGAGCGAGAGCGAGAGGCGCGGCCAGGTCGCGCGGTCTCTGGGTCGAGGTGGAGCCCGGCTTCCACGTGGGCAACGACCGCCGCCAGTTCCTGGGGTCCGTCACCGGCACACTCGCCGAGGGCTTCACCGCCTTCGGCCCGCAATCGGACTTCGTCGGACGCTTCCCCTCTCTCGACGAGGCGAAGGCAGCCGTCGCCGCGGCATCGGCATCTCGTCCGGATGCGGGGGCGGCAGCATCCGCGTCTGGTCCGGCTGCGTCCGCATCGCGCTCGGATGCCGGGGTGGAAGCGCAGCCGGCGTAAGCGCGGCCGACCGGCGCGAACGGCCTCCGATGCCGGCAGCGGTGACCGCGTCGCGCTGCCTCTGACCGCCGATCCGCAGGCGGTCGCGTTACGTGTACGATCGTACGCATGACTTCCGCCGAAACGATTCGACGCACCTCTCCCGATCGCGCCGCGCGTCGTGCTCGCATCGCGGTCTCGGCGCTGTTCCTCACGAACGGCGCTCTCTTCGCGAACATCCTGCCGCGCTACCCCGAGATCAAGTCCGCCCTGGGGCTCGACAATGTCGCATACGGTCTCGCGATCGCGGCGTTCCCTGCGGGCGCCATCGCGGCGGGACTCCTCGCCGCCGTGCTCATCCGTCGGCTCGGCTCGGCGCGCGTCGCCGTGTTCGGGACCGTGGCGACCGGACTGGGACTCCTCGCCGCGGTGTTCGCGCCGTCGGGATTCGTCTTCGCCGCCATGCTGCTGCTCGGCGGGGCGTCCGACGCCATCACCGACGTCGCGCAGAACGCGCACGGTCTCCGCGTGCAGCGCCGCTACGGCCGCTCGATCATCAACTCGTTCCACGCCATCTGGTCGATCGGTGCGGTGCTCGGCGGGGGCATGGCCGCAGCCGCCATCGCGCTGCAGCTTCCGAGCGGCGTGCACCTCGGCATCTCGACGGCCGTCTTCGCCCTCGTCGCCCTCATCGCCCTCGGCTTCTGCCTACCGGGGCGGGACGAGGAGGAGGACGCGGAGGCGACAGCCGATCCCGCCGAGATGACCGGTGCGGTGCGGCGCGGTGTGCGCCCGCGCACCGTGATGGTCATCATCGCACTGACACTGATCGCCATGGCCGGGGCGGTCGCCGAGGATGCCGGCAACTCCTGGGCGACGCTGTACCTGGCCGACTCCCTCGGTGCGGCGGCCGCGGTCGCACCGCTCGGCTTCATCGCGCTCGTCGGGGCGCAGTTCGTCGGGCGGATGCTCGGCGACGGGATGACCGACCGCTTCGGTCAGCGCGCGGTCGCACGGGTCGGGGGGCTCATCGCCGCGCTCGGCATGACCCTCGCGCTGCTCTTCCCGAGCGTGCCGGGCACCATCGCGGGATTCGCGGCGGTCGGATTCGGCATCGCCACCCTCATCCCGGCGGCCATGCACGCGGCCGACGAGCTGCCCGGACTCCGCGCGGGCGTCGGTCTCACGGTCGTCTCATGGCTGCTGCGGCTCGGATTCCTGCTGTCACCGCCCTTCGTCGGCTTCATCGCCGAGAACGAGAGCCTGCGGGCGGGACTCATCGTGGCGCCGGCCGCCGCCCTCGTCGCCGTCCTGCTCGCGGGGGTGCTCGAGGGCCGGAAGACGCGGGGCTGACGCGCGGTCGGGTGTGTGTGCGAGGATTCCCTCCGGATCCCGCATCTTCTCGATGGGGCGCTCGCCGGGCGCACGAGGGCATGCGTGCACTATACGTATTCAGGGGGCGAAGAATCCGCGAATAAAGGCTTCCCTAAGTCGACTGCATACGTATACCATCAGCGTCATGGGACACATGAAGCATCGGGCACTGCCGGTACTCGCCCTCGCAGCCGTGGGCATGGTCGCCCTCGCCGGCTGCGGCGCCGGGACCCGCACCGACAACGAGAACGCGACAACGGTGTCGTGCGACTACACCGCTCCGGAGGGCAAGACCACGGTCAACGTCCTCGCCTACAACTCCTCGGCGATCGACCCGTTCACCGACACCATGGTATCGAGCTGTTCGACCGACGACGTGACGTTGAAGCACGATCCGATCGATTTCGGAGGGCAGGTGACCAAGACGACGGCGACGCTCGCCGGCGACTCGGGCACGTACGACATCATCGAGACCTATGGATTCGTCATCCCCGGGTTCGGCGAGGAGGAGAAGCTGGTCCCGCTGAACGACCTGTGGGATCAGTACGCCGACGACTACGGCCTCGACGAGATCAGCGAATCGATGGTGGAGGGCATGTCCTATGACGGCGACATCTACGCCATCCCCATGCAGGCGCAGATGTTCGTCATGGCGTACCGCACCGACATCTTCGAGGACCTGGGGCTCGAGGTGCCGACCACCTTCGACGAGATGATCTCGGCGGCCGAGGCGATCAAGGCGGAGGGCCTGATGGAATACCCGATCGCGCTGCCGTGGCTCGCCACCGCCGACGTCACCACCGGGTTCGAGGGTGCGATGAACTCCCTCGGCGCCGACTTCGTCACCGCTGACGGCGAGGTCACGTTGGACACCCCCGAGGCGAAGCAGGCCGTCGAGGCCATGCTCGCGCTGAAGCCCTACATGGACCCGCAGGTCACGACCTTCGACCAGCCGAAGGTGCAGCAGCAGATGTTCAACGGCACCGCCGCCATGTCGATCATGTTCTCCGGTCGCATGTTCGACCTGACCCTTCCCGAGAACTCCAAGCTCTCGGACTCGTTCGGCTTCGCCGGAGCGCCGAAGGTCACGGACGACGCGGAGTACTCGTACAACCGACTGTCCATCGACGGCTGGTCCATCCCGTTCAACACCAAGCTCGACCACGACATGATCTTCCAGATGATGGCCTCCGCGGTCAGCGAAGACGCCTCGAAGGCATCCGTGCCGGCCGCATACCCGGCGAGGGAGGGCATGGTGACCGAGGAGAACTCTCCGTACGGCGCCGCCGCCAACGACTCGATCGCCAGCGCCATGCCGCCGATCGTGTCGCCGATCATCGCCGACATCACCAACGAGATCCGACCGATCCTGGTCTCGATCCTCAACGGCCAGGTCTCGGTCGACGACGGCCTGGCGCAGATGCAGACCGCGGGCGAGAAGATTGCCGGCTGACCGACGGTCGACGACTGTGGCCTGAGCGCGAGTTCAGGCCACAGTCCGTCCAGGAAGGACGCACATGAAGGCACGCGAATTCTGGCTGCTCTTCTTCCCGAGTCTGCTGGTGATGGGCGCACTCCTCGTGCTCCCGCTGGTGCGCACGGTGCAGTGGAGCTTCGAACAGGTTCGGTACGGCAGCCCGGGGACCTTCGTCGGGCTCGAGAACTTCACCGACGCTCTCACCGATCCGCGCTTCCACAAGGCGGTCCTCTTCACCGTCACCGTGACCGTCGTGACCACGGTCATCCTGCTCGTGGCGGGCTATCTCATCGCCACAGGCATCAACCGCATCACGACGTCGAGGCCGCTGGTGCTCGGCATCATGCTCGTCTCATACGTGCTGCCGAACCTCGTCGGGGCGGTGGCGTTCTCGTGGCTGTTCGACGACAACTTCGGCGGGGTGGTCAACCGGCTGATCGCGTTCTTCGGAGGCACCCAGGTGCTGTGGTTCACCGACCAGGTGCCCAACGGCATCCTGGTCATCGCGAACACCGTATGGCACATGCTGCCGTTCGCGATGCTGATCATCCTGGCGGGACTCCAGGGTGTTCCGAACGAGCTGAAGGAGGCCGCCAGGATCGACGGCGCCAACGCCGTGCAGACCCACGTGAGCGTGATCATCCCGACGATCCGCGGGGTGCTCGGCTTCGTGACGCTCATCACGATCATGGATGTGCTGCGCATGTTCGACAACCTGATCCCGCTGTCGCCGCAGGCGCAGAACATCGGCAACGAGTCGATCATGCTCTACGTCTATTCGGTGGCGTTCGCCGACGGCGCCGAGAACCTCGGGCTCGGCAGCGCGATCAACGTCCTGACGATCGTCCTGATCCTCATCATGCTGATCCCCTTCATCCAGGGGATCTTCAAGGAAGCGAAGGCAGAGCGATGAGTCTCACCACTTCCGAGCTCTCGACGAGGGCCATCGTCACGAGCGGCGCATCGAAGCGTCGGCGTCGCGGCCCGCAGCGGCCGCCGGTCGTCACGGGACTGCTCCTCGGCGTCCTCTGCGTGGTGATGCTGAGCCCGTTCATCTGGATGACCCTCTCGGTCACCAAGCCGACCGACGTCGCGTTCGCGAATCCGCCGGTGCTCTGGGACTACCAGCCGACGCTGCAGGCGTTCGTCGACCTGTGGGAGACCACATACTTCGCGGACTACCTGGTCAACACGCTCGTGGTGGCGGTGGTCTCGACCGTGATCGCCCTCGTCATCGGCATCCCAGCGGCGTACGCGCTCTCGCGGTTCCCGAGCTACGTCTCGGCGCTGCTGCTCGTGCTCGCGTTGATCTTCCGTGCGCTGCCGCGCTTCTCGGTCGTGCTGCCGATGTACGACATCAGCCGTGCGCTGGGCATCTACGACACGACGTTCGCGCTGGCCATCGCGCTGGTCGCGATCAACCAGCCGTTCACGATCTGGCTGCTGCGCAACTTCTTCGCCGAGATCCCGCGGGAGCTCGACGAAGCCGCGATGATCGACGGCTGCACGAGGATCGGGATGCTGCGACGGGTCATGATCCCGCTGATGGGACCGGGCATCCTCACCGCCGGCATCTTCGTCTTCCTGTTCGCGTTCCAGGAGTACCTCACGGCGCTCGTGCTGACCGACACCTCGTCCAAGACGGTGCCGGTGTTCATCGCGACGCAGCTCGGGCAGACCCTGCCGATGCTGCAGCAGGCGGGAGCCGCGTCGATGCTGCTCACGATCCCCGTGTTCGTGATCGCCTTCATCGCGCAGAAGTATCTCGTCGCAGGGCTCAGCGACGGCGCGGTCAAGGGCTGACATGCCGCCCCTGGTGCTGCTCGCTGGCATGAACTGCACGCAGGACCTGTGGGCGGATGCCGGATTCGGCGCGGAGGTCGGCGGGGTGGTCCGGCCCCTGTTGGACCACCCCGCCATGCCCGAGCAGGTGGACGCCCTGCTCGCCGAGCTGCCCGAGACGTTCGTGCTGGTCGGGCACTCGCTCGGCGGGATCGTCGGCATGGCGCTCGCGCTCGCCGCACCCCACCGGGTGGCCGGCCTCTGTCTCGTGTCGACCAACGCGAAGGCGCCGACCGAGGCGCAGCGCGACGGATGGCGTTCGTGGCTCTCGCAGCTCGACGGCGGCCTGTCGCCGCGCGCGCTGCAGCAGAGCATCCTCGACCCTTTGCTGGGGGAGGCATTCGCGCACCAGCGTCCCGACCTCGTCACCCGCGTGCTGCGCATGGGAGACGACACCGGTGCCGCCGTGCTGCGCGCCCAGCTCGAGATGCAGCTCACGCGCTCCGATCTGCTGTCGCGCCTCGACGAGCTGCGGATGCCGGTGCTCGTCGTCTCGGGACTCGACGACGTCATCTGCCCGCCGCACTTCCACACCGAGATCGCGTCGCAGGTC
The DNA here is from genome assembly GCF_001650405.1 of Microbacterium sp. H83. Taxonomy (GTDB): domain Bacteria; phylum Actinomycetota; class Actinomycetes; order Actinomycetales; family Microbacteriaceae; genus Microbacterium. The sequence continues at coordinate 84,241 of NZ_LWCU01000055.1, forward strand.
GCGGGTGCGCGCCTCGTGTCGCTCGATGCCGGGCACCTGCTGCCGTTGCAGAGGCCGCGGGAATTCGGCGACCTCGTGCGGTCGTGGGGTGCGCAGCACCGGTTCGCCGTGCCCGCTGCATCCGTTCGCCGGTAGGCGGCACCGCGCGGTCCCTTCCGGAATGGAGGAGGACTGCCCGCATGAAGGAGCGGATGCCCGAACCGCTCCTTCATTCCGGTGTCCTCTTTCAGGGCAGGTGCGCGTCCGCGACGCGATGGGCGGAGAACGCCTCGATGGGCGGACGCTCTCGCCGTGAGCATCCGCCCATCAGGGAGTTCTCCGCCCGCGGCGACGTGCTTTCGACGCGGGGCGGGTGCGGGCGTCAGCGCGCGGGCGACGCCAGGCCGCGCAGATGCGCCATGAGCGACGACGTGAGGTTGTAGACGACGAGGTCGGCGCCGTCGGCGAACGCCGCGCTCGCCGCATCCCGCGTGCCGACGATGTCCATGCGCAGCGAGCCGGCCTGGGCGAGCGCCGAGTGCACGGCGTCGATCGCCTCGAGCACGGGGGGATCGTCGGCGGTCGAGGATGCCGCGAGGTCGGCCGGTCCGACCATGACGCCGTCGAACCGGGGCACCGACGCGATCGCCTCAGCGTTCCCGACCCCCCGGGGCGACTCGATCATGCCCATCACGAGCGTGTTCTCGAGCCACCACGCGAGGTGGTCCGCCGGAGCGACCAGGCCGAACCGGCCCGCACGGCTGTACGTCGCGAACCCGCGACCGCCGAGCGGCGGGTACATCGCGGCGTCAACGAGCGCAGCGGCATCCTCCTCCGTGTCGAGGTGCGGGGCGAGGATGCCCTCCGCGCCCTGGTCGAGCACACGGAGGATCTGTCCGCGGTCCCCCTCGCCGACCCGCACGATCACCGGCACGCCGTGCGCCGCGGCGACGGCGATGTGCTGGCGGAGGGCGGCGATGTCGGCCGGTCCGTGCTCGCAGTCGATCAGCACGAAGTCGAAGTCCGCGACGGCGAGCATCTCGACGAGCTCTTCCGAGGGCATCCGCAGCAGCGCGCCGACGAGCTTCTCGCCGGCGCGCGCCCGCGACCGCAACGATGCCATCACGCGATGCTGCTCGATCACGCGACCATCCCCGCCGACAGGTCGACGTCGGCGCCGCACATGCCCGGCATCCCGAGCATGGCGATCACCGCGGCGCCGACCTCCTCCTCCGTGACCATGCGCCCGAGAGCCGCGCGTGAGACGAACGCCTGCTCGGCGTCGTCGACGCTCGTGCCCGATCTCTCCGCCTCGAGGCGGAAGTTGCGCTCCATCCGCGGCCCCTGCACCGGCCCAGGCGACAGCGTATTGACGCGCACCCCGGCCGGCCCGACCTCGAATGCCAGCGTCGACGTCAGGCCGATCACCGCCATCTTCGATGCGCAGTACGGCGTGCGGTGCGCGAGGGGGCGCTTGCCCGACACGGATGAGACGTTGATGACGTCGCCGCCGCCGCGCGCGACCATGCCGGGCAGCAGCGCTTTGCACAGCAGGAACGTGCCGCGCACGTTCACCGCGAACACCTCGTCCCAGGCGTCGACGTCGATGTCGGTCAGCGCCGCGACCGGACCGGGGATGCCCGCGTTGTTGACGAGGATCGACACCTCGGTGCCTTCGAGCCGGCAGCGGAGCGCGTCGACGGATGCCGTGTCCGATACGTCGCACGCGATGCCGCGAGCCCGTGAGCCGAGCGCCGCCACGACGCCGTCGAGCTTCTGCGCGTCTCGCCCGACGACCACGACCTCAGCGCCGGCGGCATGCAGCGCACGGGCGATCGCCGCCCCCAGCCCGCTGCCGCCGCCGGTCACCACGGCCGTGCGACCGGCGAGGTCGGTCATCGCGACTCCGCGCCGACGGCCGACTGGCTCTCCTCGATCCACGGGAACTCGGCGCCGGTGTGCCGCCAGACGCGGGCGTCGCCCGAGCGGGCATGACCCTCGAACAGCTCGACGCGGGCGGCCCTGCCGCACACGGCGCCGAGCTCGGCCGACGACTCGGTGTTCCGGATCTCCTGGTACGTCACGGTGCGCAGGTACTTGCCGACCCAGAGGCCGCCCGTGTATCGGGCCGCACCGAGCGTGGGGAGCACGTGGTTGGTGCCGATGACCTTGTCGCCGTAGGAGACGCAGGTGTTCTCGCCGAGGAAGAGGGCGCCGTAGTCGTGCATCCTCGTCAGCGCCTCGCGAGGGTTCTCGGTGAAGATCTGCACGTGCTCGAACGCGAAGTCGTCGGCGATCCGGTAGGCCTCGTCGAGGTCGTCGGCCACGATCACCTGACCCCAGTCGCGCCAGGCCGGACCGGCGTAGTCGCGCGTCGGCATGCCGGGGAGGATCCTGTCGATCCAGTCGATGACCTGTTCGGCGAGATCCTTCGAGGTCGTGATGAGCACGGCGGGGGAGTCGGGTCCGTGCTCGGCCTGTGAGAGCAGGTCGACCGCGGTGAAGAAGGGATCGGCGTGCTCGTCGGCGACGATGAGGATCTCGGTGGGTCCGGCGAAGAGGTCGATCCCGACCTCGCCGAACAGCTGGCGCTTCGCCTCGGCGACGTAGGCGTTGCCGGGGCCCGCGATCATGTTGACGGGCTCGATGGTGTCGGTGCCCACCGCCATGGCCGCGACGGCCTGCACCCCGCCGAGGATGTAGATCTCGTCGGCGCCCGCCAGCTTCATGGCGGCGACGGTCGCGGCGGGGATCTCGCCGCGGATCGGCGGCGTGCACGCGACGACCCGCGGAACGCCGGCGACCTTCGCCGTGATGATCGTCATGTGCGCTGAGGCCGTGAGCGGGTACTTGCCTCCGGGGATGTAGGCGCCCGCGGCCTGAACCGGCACGTGCTTCTGCCCGAGGAAGACGCCGGGCAGGGTCTCGACCTCGATGTCGACGAGTGAATCGCGCTGCGCCCGGGCGAACCGCCGCACCTGCGCCTGCACGAACTCGATGTCGGTGATCACCTGCGGGTCGAGCGTGCCCATGATGCGGTCGATCTCGGAATCCGACAGCCGGTAGGACTCAGGGCTCCACTTGTCGAACTGCTCCGCGTAGCGGCGCACGGCGGCGTCGCCGTTCTCGCGGATGTCGCCGATGATCGACCGTACGCGCTCAGCGACGTCCTGCTGAGCGGTGTCCGCGAACGTCTTCGTCGGCGCGGTCTTCAGATGCAGGGGCATGGCCCTTCCTCTCTTTGCATACGTATGTGTCGATTATGACCGCGTATGCATTCGGAGGTCAAGAGCAGTAGAATCCGGGGGACAGAGGGGGAGGCGTCAGATGGTCGTCACCAGCCGTGATGTCGCTCGCCTCGCGGGCGTGTCCCAGCCGACCGTGTCGCGCGCACTCCGCGACGACGCGCGGGTGTCCGAGGCGACGAAGCTGCGGGTGCGCGAGGCGGCCCAGCTGCTCGGCTACGTGCCGAGCGAGGCGGGGCGCGCGCTGTCGTCGGGGCGCACGCGCCGCATCGGGCTGCTGCTCACCGACCTCGACAACCAGTTCTACTCGCACATCATCGCGCCGGTGCACCGCGAGCTCGAGGCCCTCGGCTACCAGCTGATGCTGCACACCGAGACGGCCGACAACGACACGATCGTCGAGCGCCTGCTCGCGAACGGTCTCGACGGGGTGATCCTCGCCACCACCACCGTCGACTCGGTCGCACCGCTCCGCCTCAAGGATCGCGGTCTGCCGTTCGTGTACTTCAACCGCACGGGATCGATGGTCGACGCGGACGCGACGGTGGTCGACCCCGCCCCCGGATATCGGGATGCCGTCGCCCGGGCCGTCGAGCTCGGGCACCGTCGTATCGGCGCGGTGCTGGGCCCGAGCAACACGAGCACGGCGCAGAGCCGCGAGGCCGCGCTGCGCGACGCCCTTCTCGCGCATGGCCTGTCCTTGACGGAGCGGGCGACGAGGCGGGTGCCGTACGGCGCGGAGGAGGGCGAGGCCGCGGCTGCCGAGCTGCTGTCGCTGAGTGACCGGCCGACCCTGCTGGTGTGCGGCAACGACGTCGTGGCATACGGCGCGCTGAACGCCGCGCATCGCGCCGGGCTCGCCGTGCCGGGAGATCTGTCGGTGATCGGCTTCGACGACCTTCCCGAGGCGGCCTGGCCCATCATCGACCTGGCGACCGTGGGGTACGACATCGCCGGCATGGCCCGCGCTGCGGCGGACCTCATCGTCCGCCGCATCGAGGACCCGACCGCCGCTCGCGAGCACACGCGGTTCGAGTCGACGTTCGTGCCGCGCAGCACGCTGGCCGCGGCATCCGCGGACCGGCGCCCCGCCTAGGGCCGCGACAGGGAGGCGGCCGCCCACTGTCCACCGTGTGCGCAGCGTCCTCTCTGGCGTCGTTGTGTGCATACGCATACACTGGCGATCACGAAGCCTGCGATCACCGATGAACCGCTGGCTCGGATCTCGAAGGAGTGAAACGCGTGTCTCTCGACCCGGTCGCCTATCTGCCGTACAAAGACCCCGACGACTTCATCCGTGAGGTGACCGATCTGATCTGGGTCGACCGGTCGATCAGCTACATCCGTGAGAACTACGAACCCGATTCCATCGTGCACGGCGCCTACGGCACCTCCACGACCCGTCAGGAGGTGATCGAGGGGACGCTGATGCGCATCTCCGCGACCCCCGACCGCACCGGACAGGCGGAGGACGTGATCTGGGAGGCCCGCGGAGACGACGCGTTCCTCAGCTCGCACCTCGTGCTGTCGGGGCACCTGCAGACCTCGTCGCACAGCCGGACGATCGCCAACTGCCTCTACCGCAAGGGGCGCATGGTCGAGGAGTGGGTCGTGCGCGACTCGCTGGCGGGCGCGCTCGAGCGCGGCGACGACCTCGACGAGCTCGCGAGGGCGCAGGCCTTCCGCGGGTACACCGGGTCGTGGACCGAGCCCGCACCCGCCGACCCGATCGCGAAGGGCGACTCGGGTGTGCGCCCCGACGAGTACCGCTCCGAGATCGAGACCGTGATCGACATGATCCAGACGGTGTGGAACGACCGCGATCTCCAGAAGGTCGAGAAGTTCTTCCACCGCGACCTCGTGCTCCTCACCGTCGGCAACCGGGTCGTCATCCGTCCCGAGGGCTACCGCCGGGCGCTGCTGCGATTCCTCGAGGCCTTCCCGGCCGGTCAGTTCGAGATCCGCGACATCCAGACCAACTACGACGTGCGATACGCCGGCCTCCGGGTCGCGGTGACCTGGAAGTTCACCGGCGCGTACAACGGGGTGCCCAACTACGGCCCGCTCACCGGCAAGCCGGTCGACGTGCTGGGCATCTCGCAGTTCACCTTCCACAACGGCGCCCTCGTCAAGGAGGTGCGCCTGTGGGACGACATCGCCCTCCGGGCCCAGATCGCCGGCATGCGCGGCGACGAGCCGGTCGGCCCGAGCAACATCTACTGATCAGCGACTGATCGACAAGGAGAAGAAGGAATGAGCAACGCCATCGTCGACACGACCGACGTCATCGTCGACGCGAACGAGATCGAACGCCGCACCATCCGTCGCACCGACTGGGTGCCGTGCAACTCGGCGTTCATCGACTGCCGCACCCCGGGATCCGACCGCAAGGAGAACTACTCCTTCATCGGCGTCGGCGTCTCGCAGAACGCGAGCCAGTATGTGAACCTCGAGGTGAACCACGGCTTTAACACCGGTGCCGCGGGCATGCCCAACGGCATCTCGAACAACCTGCACCTGCACTTCACCGCCGAGGTCTTCATCAACCTCGGCGGCGCGTTCCGCCTGCGGTGGGGCGTCGACGGCAAGCAGGGCGAGTACATCAGCCACGACGGCGACATCGTCACGATCCCCACCTGGATCTTCCGCGGTTTCACGAACGAGGGGCCCGACGACGGCATCCTCTACACGGTGCTCGGTCGCGACGACAACGGCGGCATCATCTGGGGTCCGTCGGTGCTGCGCGAGGCGGAGTCGTACGGTCTGCACCTCACCGCCGACAACAAGCTGATCGACACGGTCGCGGGCGACGAGCTGCCCGACGATGTGGCGCTCATCGAGCCCATGAAGCAGCACTACATCGACGAGCTCACGACGTACACGCTCGACGACATGCGCTCGCGCGTCATCCAGCCGGGCGACCGCAGGTACTCGGCGGCCGCGCTGCTGTGCGCGGCGGTCGACGGCGGCCGCGTCGAGCTCGCCACCGCCATCGGCTACGGCATGAGCGAGAACCGTCGCCAGGTTCCGAACGTGCACGAGCCCCACTCCTTCAACCTCGCATGGGTCAAGGCCGAGCCGGGGCAGGGCGTGCTGCGCCACCGTCACGAGAAGACGCAGGCGCTGCTGTTCAAGACCGGCCGCTGGGAGGTCACCCTCAACGGCGACCCGTCGACGACCGTGAACCTCGGCGCCGGCGACACGTTCTCCGTGCCGGAGGGCTCATGGCGCTCATACGTCTGCGTCGAGGGTGACGAATCGGGCTCCGGCACGGTGCTCGTGATCAACGGCGGCGACGACCGCGTCTACCTCGAGTGGGCGCCCGAAGTCGTCGAGGCCGCGGCGGCCGCCGACTGGACGATCGACCCCAACGGCTACCTCGCGCCGCTCGGCGTCATGGTCACCGCCACGGAAGACGACTGAGCCCGGATGATCCACGACGAAGGGGCGCGGGGAGCCGATGGCTCTCCGCGCCCCGCGCTTGCCGCCGGACATGCGGATGCCGAGTCGGATGCTTCCGCGGATGCCGCCGCGTTGCGGGTCGCCGCGCTCTCGCCCGAGATCGTGATCGGCGACGTCGACGGCAACCTCGACCGCATCCGCTCGGCCATCCTGGCCGCCGCGCGACGCGACGCGCAGCTCATCGTGCTGCCCGAGCTCGCGACCAGCGGATACGTCTTCGCCGACCGCGATGAGGCGACGGCCGCGGCACTGACCGTCGATGATCCGCGATGGACCGCAGTGCAGGAGGCGATCCCCGCAGGGGGGGTCGTCGTCGTCGGATACGCGGAGATCGACGGGCCCCGCCTGTTCAACACGGCGGCCGTTCTGACGCCCTCGGAACGTCTCGCCGACTATCGCAAGGCGCACCTGTGGGGAGCCGAGAAGTTCGTGTTCGACGTCGGCGCCGAGGCCGGCGTGGTGGTCGACGCACCCTTCGGGCGGCTCGGGGTGGCGCTCTGCTACGACAACGAGTTCCCGGAGGTGCCGAGACGCCTGGCGCTCGACGGTGCCGACGTGCTGGCTCTGCCGGTGAACTGGCCGCTCGTGCCGAGACCCGAGGGCGAGCATGCGCCCGAGCTGATCCAGGCGATGGCCGCGGCGCGGTCCTCGCGCGTGCCGGTCGTGATCGCGGATCGCTGGGGCGCCGAGCGCGGCGTCGACTGGACCGACGGCACGGCGATCATCGATGAGCAGGGCTGGATCGTCGCGTTCCGCGCGGTCATGGGGGCGACCGCGGTGCTGTCGATCGACGCGGCGCGCGAGAAGTCGCTGCCGCCGCACAACCACCTGTTCGACGACCGCCGCGCCGACCTGTACTGACGCGATCCGGGTTTCCTGACGCGCGGTGCGGGGTCCTGAGCCGGTCGAAGGGCGGTCAGACCGCGGGTGTGCGCCCCTCGTGCTCCGGCAGGCGCTCGCGCAGCATCCGCTCCGCGAGCTCCACGAGCCGTCGCGTCGCGGATGACAGCAGCATCCCCTCGCGCTGCACGAGGGCGATCGTGTCGTGCATCGGCTCGGCGAGGGGGAAGGTGCGGATGCCGGTGGGGAAGCCGTCGGACTCGGCGATCGAACGCGAGACGATGGTGTCAGCCGTCCCCGCCGCCACGAGATCGAGTGCCGTCTCGACGTGCTCGACCTCGAGCGCAGGCTCGATGGTGAGACCGCGCAGCCGGGCGCGTTCGAGCAGCTGCCGTCGGGTGGGGTCGTCCCATCCGGCGAAGGCGTCGTAGAGCACGAGCTTCGCCTCGGAGATCTCGTCGATCGTCGGCGGGCCGCTCTTCTCGTCGCGGGTCGTCGATGCGTAGAGCACCTCGTCGCGGAAGAGCGGGCGCACCTCGAGCCCCTCCTCGTCGACGGGCAGCACCAGGAGTCCGGCCTCGAGCTCGCCGGCGGCGATCGACCGAGCGACGTGCGCCGAGTTGATGCCGACCAGGCGCAGACGCACGTCCGGATGCCGATGATGGAACGTCTCGGCGAGGTCGGCGAGCGCGTAGTAGGCGGCGTTGCGCAGCACGCCGAAGGTGCAGGTGCCGCGGTCGAGCGAGGTCAGCGCCCGGATGGTGTCGACGCCGTTCTGCACCGCGCTGACCGCCTGCGTCGCGTGCGGCCTCAGCTCGATCGCCGCCTCGGTCGGCACCAGCCGACGACTGCCGCGCGCGAAGAGGACGACGTCGAGCTCGCGTTCGAGGCGGGCGACCAGCTCCGACACCGAGGCCTGTGTCGTGTCCAGGCTCCGCGCAGCCGCCGTGAACGAGCCGTGCTCCATCGCGGCGAGGAACGCCGTGAGCTGCGTGATGGTCATATCCAATGGTAAACCCGATGGATCGTGAAGGATCATCAGGCTTGTCGCATGGATGCGGCGGATCTAGCCTTCCTGCATGCGCTACTCGTCTGCAGTCCTCGCCCACCTCGACGGCGACTTCCACCACCTCAAGACACCCCTCGTCGACGCCCCGGCCGCGCAGCGCGACCCCGCGGTGATCGACACCGTGACGCACATGCTCGCCGACATCCGTGAGCGCGGCCTCGACGCCGTGCTCGACTACGCGCGCCAGCTCGACGGATACCGGGACGGGGCCATCGAGCTGACGCCGGAGCAGATCGCGAGCAGCGGTGAACGACTCGCTCCCGACCTGCGCGAGGCCATCGAGCTCGGTGCCGCCCGCACGCAGGCCTTCGCGCGAGCATCCCGCGAGCACCTGACCGACTTCGAGACCGAGTTCGTGCCGGGCATCGCCACGGGCGCGAAATACATCCCGGTCTCCCGGGTCGGCGCCTACCTGCCGGCCGGACGGTTCCCGCTGACCGCGAGCGCCTTCATGACCGTCGGCGTGGCGAAGGCGGCGGGCGTTCCGACCGTGATCGCGTGCACGCCGCCGCAGCCCGACGGAGGGGCGAACGACGCGGTCGTGTACGCCGCGCACCTCTCGGGCGTCGACCGTGTCTTCGTGCTCGGCGGGGTGCAGGCCCTCGCCGCGATGGCCTACGGGCTGCTCGGCGATCTGCCCGTCGACATGCTCGTGGGAGCCGGCAATGCCTTCGTCGCCGAGGCGAAGCGCCAGCTGTTCGGCACCGTCGCGATCGATCTGCTCGCCGGCCCCAGCGAGGTCGCGGTGATCAGTGACGAGACCGCCGACCCCGTGCTCGTCGCCGCCGACCTGCTCGGCCAGGCGGAGCACGGCCCGAACTCGCCGGCCGCCCTCGTCACGACCTCGGAGGAGCACGGGCGTGCGGTGATCGCGGAGATCGACCGTCAGCTGTCGACGCTCGCGACGGCCGCGATCGCCGGAGCTGCGTGGCGCGACTACGGCGTCGTCACGGTGGCGAAGGACCGCGAGACCGCGGTCGCCCTCATGGACGACCTGGCCCCCGAGCATCTCGAGCTGCTCGCGGCCGACGACGACTGGTACCACGAGCGGCTGCGCAACTACGGGTCGCTGTTCATCGGCCCCTGGAGCACGGTCGCCTACTCCGACAAGGGCATGGCCGGCACGAACCACGTGCTGCCGACGGCCGGCGGCGCGAAACACAGCGCGGGCCTGTCGGTGTCGCGCTTCCTCAAGCCGCTCACCTACCAGCGCATCACGCGTGACGCGACCCCCGAGCTGGCGAACGCCGTGCAGGTGATCTCCGACTCGGAGGGCATGGCCGCGCACAGCGCCACGGCCACCCTGCGGTTGGAGCGTCTGGGGCTGCGGTGACGTCGGCCTGACCCGGGCGGCCAACCCGGCGCCTTCTCGGCATCCGTCGTTCGGCCCCGAGCTGGCGATGCAGGGCAGCGGTCGCGACAGTGTCGCGCCGCGTCACTGCGCGGTGTAGCCGCCGTCGACCAGGTGGTAGCTGCCGGTGATGAAGCTGGCGGCGTCGCTGGCGAGGAAGGCGATGAGGTTCGCGACCTCGTCGGCCTGGCCGAGGCGCCCGATCGGGTGCTTGCTCACGAGGAACGCCTTCGCCTCGTCGCCCATGGTCGCGAGCAGCGGGGTGTCGATGAAGCCGGGGCCGACCGAGTTCACGCGCACGCCCTGCGCCGAGTACTCGAGCGCTGCGGACTTCGTCATGCCGACGACCGCGTGCTTGGCGGCGACGTAGGCGGGGGAGTCGGCGAAGCCGACGCTGCCGAGGATCGACGCGATGTTGACGATCGAGCCGCCGCCGTTCGCGAGGATCGAGGGGAGCTGCGCCTTCATGTTGCGGAACACGGCGTTGAGGTTGATCGAGATGACCTTGTCCCACGCGGCGTCGTCGTACTCCGCTGTGGGGGCGGATGCTCCGCCGATGCCGGCGTTGTTCACGCCGATGCGCAGCGGTGCGAGCGAGTTCGCGAGCTCGATCGAGGAGGCGATCCACTCGGTGTCGGTCGCATCGCCGACGGATGCCTCGGCGGTGCCGCCCGCGGCGCGGATCTCCTCCACCACGGCGTTCGCGTGCTCGGCGTTCAGGTCGTTGACCACGACGGCGGTGCCGTTGGCGGCGAGGAGCAGGGCGGTGGAGCGACCGATGCCGCTGCCCGCTCCCGTCACGATCGCCGAGCGGTTCGAGACATCGTACTGAGCCATGGGTGGGCTTCTTCCCGGGCGGTCACGGTGCCGGGAGATCTTCTCGGACGGTCCGTCCTTCTCTCCAGCCTACGCCTGATCCGCATCGATGGATTCACGTGAATGAATGTCAGAATCGCGATGAAATCGGACTAAGTCCGATGTAAAGCGCTAAGTTCACTGCCTCACGAAGGGGCTGATCCGATCATACGGATCGGGTCGGACATCTCGCCTCACGGAGTTCTGAATCCCCATGGCGCGCATCTCGGCGACCCAGCGTTCCCCGTCGGCCAAGCAGGACAGCTCTAGCGTCGAAGCTCGTAACCCTGTTCGTTTAGTAGGTTGATTGCGATCTCGAGCAGCGTCCCAATGAACTCGATGAGGTCTGCAATCAGCTCCTCGTCTGGTTCGTACAGAGCCCCGCCCATCTGAGGCGTAGATGGGGGCGTCTCGATCGCGTGGCGCAGAGTGGTGATGAACTGCCCGTGCGCGTGGGCCGAGGTTATCGCCCAATAGTTGAAGGTCTGCAATGTGGGGCCCGGAACGCGACTCGCTATCTTCCTTGTGATCGAGGAGGGATCGATCAATGGTGCGCTGAGAACGTCTTCCGGATCGGATCCGAGGTTGCTCGCCGTGGTCCTGAGAAAACGTCCGAGTGCTGCTATTCCCTGTTCGGTCTTGTCATCCGGCGTTCGCGCTTTGCGCAGAGCGTTGGTCAGCTTCAGCCCGTGCCTGTGCTCGATACGAGCAATCTCAAGTGCCCTGCGGACTCTAGAAGGGGAATCGGTACCATCCAGAATCCAGATCACCTCCACGAGCCCCTCCAACACAGGACGGAACAAGGTGTAGTCAGCCTGCATATGAAGGAGCAACACGTCCTCTTCGGGGCTGGCGGCAAGCTCCGCCCAGGCGGATACGTGGTCTGCAACGGTGAGGACGAGCCCGGAGACTATGGCATGAGGGATGACGATGTTTCCTGCGAGGGCTTGATCTTCCTCCGCCATCGACCCCTTTCGAACCGTGGGCACTCCACTCTTGATCGCCGCCGCGAAGTCCCGGAATCCTTCGACAGCACCGCTGAGAGTCTGCAAGGTGGAACGCTGTGTCATAGCACTGAGCGTACGGGGGGATCGAGCGTCATCTGATAATCCGAGATCGCAGATTGCCGTCCTGGGGTGGTTCTACTTCTTGACGCGGTAGCCGAGTCTCTTCACGGCTTTCGCGAGGTACACGTTCGCACTGGAGGAGTCCAGTCGGGTGTGCACCAACGGCAACTGCGGGAACGAGTCCTCGGCAGGCGAGAACAGCGTCACCATCGGGCCGAAGTCGATCGATGACACGTGGTAGAGCCCGTCGATGCTCGACCCAAGTTGGTCATGGATCGCATTCGCCCAGTTCCGTGTGTATCGCTTAGGCCCCATCTGGATCGAAGAGGTCGTCCCGTTGATTACAGGCCAGTTGCTGGTGAGATCCAGTAACCGAAGCTCACGCGTCGGACGCCAAGCCGCGAGGGTGTTTCCACGAACGCGCCGATTGATTAGTCGGCCCTTCTGAAAAACCTCGCCGAGAGCTGTCGTAGATCCAGCAGCTGCGTACATCACGCCATAATCAGCATGATGCTGCTGTGGCTCGGGATGCGGGTCAAAGCGCATGGTTCTGATCGGCCCGAAGTGCCGCAGCTCATCCCACGCCTGCGGGTGAGGACCTCTTGTAGCGAAGACCCGCCAGAGGATCCCATCGAATGATCTCAGGTGCTCACGAGCGTCGAGTGTGAGCGGCGCCGGGGGTGTTGCGGGGACTTTCGCGTTCGACGGGCTCACGTGATGTCGGCGTCTTCGAGGATGTCCACTACGGGTGCAGGATCCTTCGCGGCAGCCAGCCACTCGATCGGCGTCATCCATTCCTGGGGGTCGACAGACTCATCGCTCGACCGCAAGTCGTCTTGAGGTGTAGTCATGAAGCCTTCGACGTCGGCCGGATCCCAGTCGGACGGGATCGCTCGGACGAGCAGGGGAAGGTGGGGGATCGTCGAGACCTTTTCGCCGGGAATGAACTGCCATCGAGGGTAGAGGCGGATCCTTCCCGCCCGGAAGCCGTACAGGGTGTTCTTGCTCTGGCGGTGACGCACACTGGAGGCATCGATGCCGAGGAGCGCTGCGACTTCGGATGCGGTGTAGGTGTTGGTTAGGGCGCGCACGTGAGTCTCGCGTTCGAGTTTGGCGAGCCCACCGCTGGTGACGAATGCGGCTGCCTCGGCGAACTCCTCCGGAGTGAAATCGCCGGACTCGATCAGGAAGTCGGCTTGCTGCTCTGTGAGGCCCAGCTCGGTCGATTGACGGTCGGTCATGGCATCGGCGAGCTCGTCGATGAGTGCGTTGAACACGGATACGTCGACGTTTGACGTCTTCGCCACCTGTGCAAGGCGCTCAACACCGGCTTGTACGTCGGTCTTTTCTGGGGCCTTGGTCGCCACGACGAGCTTCGGTTTCCCGTCGAGGAATCGACCTGTCGCGGTGCCGCGGTTCACAGTCGTCTCGCGGGCGGCGACGCGAGCTGAGGAGGCACGGGTGCGACTCTTCTTCACAGCCATCTTGCCTCCTCGTGGCGGCATCTAGTTAGTGCGTACACGCATTATCTTACGCGCGCTTTTGCGTGTATGCATCCCCGTGTGGTGCCGAAGGTGAGAGCGGTCAAGCGCTCCTGGACCGGGAGCAGCGGCGTTGTAGGGGGCATGTCGTGCGCCTTCAAGGCGGCTCCCCAACTCTTGCCACCTTCCTGCCCGGCGCAACGCTTTCAACGCGTAGCAATCAACGAGGATGTCGTTGGCCTACGCTTGAATGCTTGCGTGGGGAAGAGCAAAAACACTCGTAGAAACAAGCGGCCTCGATCTCAACGGTCGGCGGTGAGCACCGTGCAACGGGAGCCAGACGCACTCGAACTGGCCTTGTCAGCGTACGATCCGGACGAGCTCTGGACGTTGATTTTCGCCGCCGCCACGTCCCCGGGCAACAGGCATCGGTCGGTGACATTGGGAAGCAGCTTCGCGGCTGCGCTACGAGCCTCCGCCGCTCCGGCGCCGGACGAGTACCAACCGCTGCCGTCGATCCAAGCACTGTCCGATCTAGCGGCTACCACCTATGGGATCGGACTGGAGCGTGAAGATTTTATCGCCACCGACCCCACCCGAACTGTCTTCCTCGCCGTCGGCGCTGAGCCGCTGCGCGCGGTGCCTGGCCTCACCGAACGGCCGGTCGCCGACCTCACGCGTGCGCTCAGAATGGCGGAAGCGGTAGACGGTCGCCTCCACCGGCGATTTCGATTCGGTATCGCGAACGTGGTGAACGTGGCGATGAGGTACGGCGATTTCTGCGTGCGCCACCTTGCGGACGCATGGGTACCAGCCCCGGACCTGGAGCTCAACGATGAGGTCTCATTGCCGGACGTTGAGTATGAAGCGACGCGGGCCTTCCTCAACCTGGATCCCCTCGACCACATCGAACTCGGTGAGGCTGACAAAAGGGCGTTGGAATGGATGACGAACTCCGCAAGTAGGGCAGCGTTCGACGTGGAGAGTCTCTCCAGTCCGTTCGAAAGGTTCCTTCGCTTTGCTGACACGGCGGGTGGACACCGATGGGTGCCGCCACTCTTCATCCCGGAGATCATGGCTCATGCCGCCCGAGAGCTGGTGTCTGCGCTCGACCGAGACAGCCAAGCACGAAAGGCCCTCCGGAGCTCTTGCCTGAACCAGATCCGTCAAGCCCTGTGGCGTTTCTCCCACCAGTTGATCGAACCCCCGCCCTCCAGCGAAGGCGCCGCCATCCCGCTTCGAGGGATTGACGTTCAGTGGTTGGTACCAGTGAATCCGTCCACTTTCATCGCCGTCTCGGTCATCTACGTCCCCGACCTGGGGGCCTCGCCGCCGCCATACATCGGCTCAGTGGAGCTGGCGAAACAGGTGAGGGCGCAATCCGGCCCTGTGCCGGTGCGGATGGCGGGCGGGCGACGCGGAACCATCAAGTCGGGCGCGGAGGTCATCCCGTTGACGGTGTTCGCGGCGCCCGGTCACATCGCTGTGCCGCAGGCGGTCGGCGAGGCAAAACTCGCGCTTGAAGACCTGACATGGATTGCGGAAACTGCCACGTCCGACGATGATCTTTACGCATTCGCGCGGGATCTGAGCGCTCCCGATTTCCCTGAGAGCTTCGGGTGGGAGGCGATCAACTACTGGGAGCCGTGGAAAGCTAATGGCAAGTCTTTTTTCAAGGGTGGTGTGGTACCCAATGCCGTCTACTTTGAAGCGCACGCGGGCGAGGCCGAGTGGGATCGAGCGGTAGAGCTATCGGATCTCGAAGTGGCGCTCATCGGGGTTGGGCTTCCACCGATTCGAGACCTCCGAGCGGCAGAAGTCGCCCCGGGGCCCGTCGCAAACGTCGCGATAATCGCAGGCGACCCCACGTATGACGCCACCCGCGGTGTCAACACCGCGCCGAGTGTTGACGGGTGGTCGCTCGCTCTCACCGAACCCCCCGTTGCCGTGGCACGGGGGGTTCTAGAGGCAGCATCTACCGACCACCGACGGTTCGTCTTCGACTTATGCGGCGGGCTAATCTACGGCTTCGCTGCGCTTGGTGATCGATGGCGTTCCGCGCACCAGGCGATCGATGTGCCCGGATACGTCCTCTACCTCCACGTATCGGAAGCAGTCCCGGGTGAATCGTCCGGCGTGGTCACGCCGTATCTCGACCCGCATGTGCGTGCCATCGACGAACCGGTCAACGTTTTGTGGCGCATCGATGTCGAGGGCTTCGCCGACTCAGCGAATGGAGATCCGCAGGCGGCGAATCTCCTAACAGCGGACGCAGTGTTCGATCTGCTCCGCGCGGGAGGCATGGATGTCGACACCGCAGCGGCGCTCCGCGACCAGTGGCGCACAGCGAAACCCTTTCTCATCTTGGAGATGAAGCAGGCACGGACCACTCTCAATCACCTGCCTGATCCGTGGCGTCTACGACCCTCTGACGAAAGCCGTATGGTTGCGGCGTTGGGGCGACGACTCCACGATGCCGGCGTTCAACCTGGCGAGTACCGAGCGGATGATGCGAATCGACTTATCCGCGAACATCTTGCGCCCCTTGCTCTCGAAACCCTGACTGAAGGAATCAAGAGCCACGATGGGAGCGAGGTGGTGCTGACGGGTATGGAGCAACTGGCGAGGGTGATGGACAGCGCCATTCATCAGCAAGACGATCTATCCCGAGTCGCAGCGAATCTCTCGACCGAATGGGATCCGCTCACCCGCACGGCCGAACTCTCGGCGGAGACACTTCAGCTTCGTCAATGTAACGAGATCGTGGTGGAAGCCGCCCTGCGCATCCTGGACAAGCCGGCGGCGACGAAGCCGATCACTCCTCAGGCATGGAGCGGTCTCCTTGCCGCCGCAGATGCGTACCTCACCGCGACCACATTGAGCGAGCGGATGTATCACCAAGTCGCGCCCGCAGTCATCACCCTCAGCCCGATGTACGAGCTGACCGTGGACGACGATCCGCATCCCGACGCATCGGCGTGGGGCCTACGAAACGACGAACTGACCCGTGCAGCTGCGGGCATTCGGCTGCACGGCACGCAAGACGACGACTCGCTGCAACAGGCGAACGAAGAAGACCACGTCGAAGATGCGTTCCAGCAGGCATGGGGAGCGACGTCGCAGGACATGTTCTCCACCCTCGCCGCGCTCGCAAAGTGGGAGACGTTTGAGCCAGGCAGGACGACTGCCCACGTCACCGTGGCCGAGGCCACAGTGTGGGTCTGTGATGCGCTGGGCTCGGGCGCGGATGAGTCGCAAAGATCGCGTGTCGAAGCTGCCATCGAGATGCTCACGAGCACGGCCGTCCAGATGCAAGCCGTGGAGTGGAAGCCCTGGCAAACGCGCACTCGGCGCCATCGGCTCCTCGTGCAACCGCTGGTGCAAGATTCGGATGGACGACTCATTGTCAGCCCCCAGTACCTGCTGACCTCCTTTCAGGTCTACTACCGCCACCTCCTCCAAGGGGTTCTTCCCTGGGCGGGAGACGTTCCTCAGCCTGTCAGCAACGCGCTTGCGGACCGCCGTGCGCGCCGCAATATTCGGTTCGAGAGATTCCTTCAGAACCGGCTAGAGGAACTCGGCTACACCACGGTCGCCCGCGTGAAACCCAACGACCACGCGCGGCTCGGCGTGCCGACTCTCACCACCGAGGTCGACCTCGTGTGCGGACGCCCTGGCGATAGCACCATCTGGTTGATCGAGGCGAAGGACCCTGCGTCGGTGCATGGATTCGCTGAGACGGCGCGACAACTGCGCACCTTCTTCCGCGACCAGGTAGGAGACCGCGGGACCAAGCCCAGCTACACAACTCAGCTCGCCCGCAAGGAGAGCGAACTAGCGCCCCACGTCGCGAGCATTGCGACGCGTCTCGGGATCGGCGACCCCCCTGACGGCGAGGAGTTTCACCTAAGCACCCTCTTCGTAACCCGAAACCTCACTCCGGCAAGCTACGTCGACGAGCAGTTTCAGGTTGAGACGGCGACGGAGTTTCTCGCAGCTCGAGGCCACACACATTAGACGACGTGTGAGCGGTGCGCGCTACGCCGTTGCGTTGCCACGAGCTCTATCGCCACTTCTGACCTTCGATAATCCGGGCCAGAGCTGCTACGTCGCCGCCACGCCTGAACCATTCCACAGGGCTGTGCTGACCGTCGGTGACCATGGTCGACTGCGGCGTCGCCATCAGAGCAGATACCGACATCCATCCCTTGTCTTTTACGATGTCGATGATCTCGGTTAGGTGCGGTAGGAGTTTCCCCGGCGAGGAGAGGCTGAACTGCCACGACGGAAAACGCCGGGACTGTGCAACATCGACCATGTACAACTCGCCGCGGTCGGCGGCAGCAAAGAGCGACTCTTCGTCCATATGCAAGAAGCCAGCGGCTGCGGAAGCAGATACGGTCTGGAGCACGCTCGTCAGAAGAGTGCTCGCTACACTCGCGAGAAGACCCCCGCGAGCAACTTCGATCGATGTCGCCTCGAGCGACTCTGGCGTGAACGCCTTGGACTGGATGAGATAGCTGACCTCCTGCGGAGTCAGCTCTTCCTGATCCGCGATCGGTCGCTCTGCGCGGAGCTGGTCAGTCAGCGCTCGAACGATGAAGTCCCCGTCCGCGTTCAACCGGCCGACGGCGTCGACGAACGCCGCGATCGCATCGGTGGATGGCTGTGCCTGCCAAGGGCGGGTTCGTGGCTGGCCTTTGGTTTCATCCATGTGCGACAGCGTAGATGAGCCTCCGCTGGAAGGGGAGGTCTCCCGGGGAATCGACGGCGCGCATCCCATAGAGCCGATGACAGTCGGCGAGATCGCAGACGTCGTCTGCTGGGCCCGGGCGCGCCTGCGGGTCTGGTTGGGGCGCGTTCGCTCGCTACCCAAGAGAACCCCGACGCTATCGAACGCCTCTGCTTGCTTGGTTCAACCGGATGGGAGAACAGCACTGGTGCAGAATGTCACTGGAGCGCCTGTTCGGCGTCGACGTTGACCCGGAAGGACTTCGTGGGCCACTACAACCTCAACCGAATGGGCTGGCAGCAATTCGAGCACATGCTCCAGGCGCTCGCGAAGGCTGAGTTGGGCAATGGTGTCAGGCCGTTTGGTTCAGGTAGGGACGCGCAGCGCGACGCTACGTTCGACGGCCGCGTCGACTTCCCGGTCGGGGCGGGCGCGAAATGGGATGGCTACGGCGTCATTCAAATGAAATACAACGAGAAACCGGTCTCAACGACGGCTGACTGGCGGTGGTTCCTTGACGAGGTCCGCTCCGAGCTGCGTGGCTGGCTCGTAAAGAAGAGGGTCGGCGAGAAGACGCCGGAGTACCTGCTTTTCTCCACCAACGTCGTGCTGACCGGGACGAAAGACACTGGCGGTCGTGACCAGTTCGACCAGCTTCTTGCCGCCAACGCAGAAGACTTCGGGCTGCGTGGATGGTACGTGTGGGACTACGACGAGATTCGCGTCATGCTCGACACCCACACGTCTATTCGACAGCGATACCTAGAGCAGATCGTCACCGGCGACTTTCTTGCGCAAGTCGCCGAATTGCTCCCCGAGAAGACGGCTCTCGAGGCGGATCGGCTCGCTGGGCACGCCGTCGCCGAGCTGATCAACCGGCAATGGGTTCGAACGGGCGATGCGGGGTACAACGATGCGTCGAAAGTGACACTCGCGGACATTGCAATCGATCTGCCCTTCACGGCGGGCGTGACCGCGGACGCGGAAGGCCAGTCGCGGAGGATGACCGCCGCCGAGACGGTGCGCATCGGCGACCTCCACCTGTCAACCACCGCCGGCCGTGGGCCCCATGGGGTGGTCATCGTCGGAGGCCCGGGTCAGGGCAAGAGCACGATCGCCCAAGTGATCGCCCACACGTATCGTGTCGCCTTCCTCGCTGACACGAACGTCGAGGAGTACGGCGAGAGGGCTAAGCGCGCCTTCGATGGCCTCGACACACGGCTCAGGAAGGCGGGTATCCCGAACCCGCAGAAACGTCGATGGCCGTTCGTGATCGAACTGGCGAAGGCGGGGGCCGTGATCGCATCCTCCCCGTCGACGTTTTCGTTGCTCACCTACATCGCCGATTCCATACTGATTCGGGGGAAGAAGTCGGACCCGAGTGCGTTGCTGGACTGGTTGCGCACCTGGCCGTCATGCCTCGTGCTCGACGGCCTTGATGAGGTGCCTGACGCGAAGATCCGCAGCCGGCTCATCGAGGCGGTCACAGCGCTGGTGAGCGAGCTGAGCTCGGAGAAGGCGGACGTGCTCTTCGTCGCCACAACACGCCCACAGGGGTATCGACGGGAGTTCGACGACGCGTTTCCCTGCACGCAGATCACCCTGTCTGAACTCACCGAGACGGAAGCGATCAGCTACTCGGAAGCTCTCACCGCGTTGCGGGCAGCCAATGATCCAGACCTCGCTGAGCAGGTTGCACAAAGGCTCATCACGGCGGTCCACGAACGAGTCACGCAACGACTGATGACCACACCGTTGCAGGTGACGATCATGACGGCTCTCGCTGAAGAGGCAGTCGACCTTCCGACGGATCGATTCGAGCTGTTCGACCGGTACTATCGCGTCGTCTACGACCGTGAACTGGCGAAAAGCGAAGCCTTCACGGAACTGAAGTCGCTGCGCCCCCACATCGACCATCTTCACGAGCAGGCCGGGCTCAAGTTGCAGGCACGAACTGAGCGACCAGGGAACTCGGACGCTGTCCTCACGAAATCCGAGATCTCGCGTATTCTTCGCCACCGGCTCAGCTCGGCCGGATTCGAAGAGAGTGAATCGGAGTCGATCGCGACGACCCTCCTCAAACTTTCGACGGAACGACTGGTCATGCTCGTCTCTCCGAAGACATCGAAGTACGAGTTCGAAGTGCGATCGTTGCAGGAATATATGGCGGCTCGCGCGATCACCGATGGTGACGAACAGGTCGTCTTGCAGAACCTGCGCGAACTCGTTCCATCGAGTCACTGGCGCAACACGTGGCTGCTCGCGGCGGGACGCCTGCTGAAGCGTCGAGAGCACCTCATCGATGACGTCATCGACATCGTCGTTCGATACGACATTCAATCTGCCGAGTCGCCGATCACAGCCCTCGGCGCGAGCCTCGCTGGCGACCTCTACCTAGACAACTTCGGGATCGAGTTCCCGGCGACACGACGCAAACTCCTCAGCGCCGCTGTGAACCAGTTCGCAGATCTCGCTGATGGCATGCCGGCCGGCGTTGCGAACCTTCTGGCGACTGCGTTGGAACAAAGCGAGCGAGAGCACGCCATCGTGCTTGATGCCCTGCACGAGCTCAGCCGCGAGAACCCGTCCAACCTTGCCACCCGCGCATTGAGCGACAATCGCACCGGTATGTCAGATCTCGCCAAGCAGGCACGAACGACGTTGACCGAGGGTCGGAAGTACATTAGACCCGAACCCGGACCGATCCACGCTGATGCGGCGATCCTCGCACGTGCTCTCGCCCGGGCATCCAACCCAGGCGCGGAGGTCCTACTCCTTGTCGAGCAACTGCAGACGCCTGGTGCTGTCTGGCGGGGACGTTCGCTCGGAGTCTCGGTCGACATGCTGATTGCCCTTGAGAGAGACGCCGCTCGCCCCGCCCTTGCAGCTGCCGCGAAGAGCTTGTCTCAGAGCAGCCCGGCAAGCGCCGCCCTCAGTATCGAGCTCCTCCGGTTGCACGCCGCGTCGAAGCTTCGAGGCGACACGTTCGCAAAGTAGTCACACCGCCGTCGCGCACGACTCAAGCACAAGCACAGCTGAGAAGCACGCAACGTTCGGCAACTAGAATCATGCCGTGACCGCTCAGCCTGCACCGAAGCCTCGGCTCGGAGGTGCGCTCGAGCGCGGTGCGGCCGAGGAACTTGCCCGCACGCTGCGAGCTGTCGCCGACCCGACTCGCCTGCAGATCTTGAGCATCATTCTGGGATCCGCGGACGAACGTGCGACTGTCGGGCAGCTGGCGGACATGCTCGGTTTGCGGCAACCAACGGTGACGCACCACGTCCGGATACTCCTTGATGACGGGTTCGTCACGAGGGTGCAGGATGGCAAGCTCGGATGGATCTCCGTCCATCCCGAGCGTCGTGCCGCGGTCGAAGATTTTCTCCGATGAGCGAGAAGCACACGCACCGTGTCGGGCGACCACTCGACGAGCAGGCGGCTCGGGATCGCGCGGTGCAGGTCGCAGTACTCGGTAACCCCGAGACCCTGCGCACCCTGAGCGCCTTGGCATCCGGTATGCACGAATCTGACCTTGCCGGCGAACTCGGTATCGATTCCACCGGTGTCGATCAAGCGCTCAGGTCATTGCAGATGGCCGGTCTCATCCGGCGCGAGAAGAGCGATGCATGGATGCCAACGATCGACGCGTGGGTGCGTTTCGGACGTCTGCTCAGCAGCGATTCTCTGACAGCGGGATCCCCAGAGAATCCCGTGATGGCGCTTCCTCGTGCGGTTGGCACCGTGGTTGAAGACCTCGCGTATCGCTTCAGTTCTACGTTCAGTCGAGAAACGGTCGCAGGATACGTCGCTCAAAGCTATCGGCTGCTGAGCCAACGGACGCGGGTCCGTGAGCACCTGTTGACGATGACGGCGCGGTACGCCGCGGACCGCCTAGACGCTCTCGCCACGGCCCAAGGCCTGGTACTACGGGACACCCCGGAGGTGCTATTCGTCTGCGTGCAGAACGCTGGGAGGTCGCAGATGGCGGGGGCGTTCTTGCGGCATTTCGCGGGCGGACGTGTTCACGTGCGCACCGCCGGGTCTGCTCCATCGGACACAGCGCATCCTCGCGTGGCTGCGGCGCTGAGCGAAGTCGGGGTTGAGCTGTGGGGCGAGTTCCCCAAACCGCTCACGGATGAAGTCGTGCGTGCGGCGGACTACGTCATCACGATGGGGTGCGGCGACTCGTGCCCGATTTTCCCCGGGCGACGCTACATGGAATGGGATCTCGCCGATCCGCTCGAGCTCGATGATGTCGGTCTTCGCGCCGTGCGTGATGAGGTCCGCTCACGGGTTCTTGACCTTCTTCAGGAACTGGGCATCGAGGCTCAGGAGGCGAGCCGGTAGCCGGCGACGCGGACAGTTTCGATCAGCGCCTGTGCTGGTGCGAAGGCGGCCAGTCGCGAGCGGAGTTTTGTCATTGCTACCCGCACTGAGGCGTGGGGATCTTCGAGGTCGGATCCGAAGGAAAGTGCTAGAGCGTCGATGCTCACACTGTCTGGGTAGGCGCGGATGATCTGATGCAGCAGCTCGAATTCTCGTGCGGGTAGCAGCAGCGCGTGATCTTGCCAGCGCAGGCTTCTGTGCGAGACGTCGAGCGTCAATTCCCCGATACGCAGTGTGCGATCTGGAGGGGCGGATCGTGGATGCAGCCGTGACACTTCGCGCAGTCGGTCCGGGGTGACGGGGAGTCGGACGGTACCGCGCACTCCGGCACTCATCGCCGCTGCGATTGTCGCGGTTTCCGTCGCATCGGAGATACCCAGGAATAGGGCACCGTCGCACACGGGACCCGCGATCTGGATGATCGCGGCGAGCTTCTCGAATGGTTCTCCGCTGCCGAGGACGAGGGATGCGTGATGGTCGTGCGCGAGGTCAGCGAGCGCTTCGACGACTTCTGCGTGGACGGTAACGGGGACTCCCGCATGGCGGAACTCGGCAAAGCTCCCGCGCAGTACGTCGGGTCCGCGTCCGTGGAGCACGAACCGCGGGTTCCCATCCCTGCCGGTGTCGGTCATCCGAATCGTCCGCTGATGTAGTCCTCGGTCCGCTGGTCTTGTGGCTGTTCGAAGATGTTGCGGGTGAGGTCGTATTCGACGAGCACGCCGGTGCGGTCACCGGTGCTCTCGTCGGCGAGGGCGGTGAAGAATGCGGTGCGATCGGCCACGCGCGCTGCCTGCTGCATGTTGTGGGTGACGATGATGATCGTGTAGTCCTTGCGAAGCTCGTGCATGAGGTCTTCGATCCGAGACGTGGCGATCGGGTCAAGGGCGGAGCAGGGCTCGTCCATCAGGATCACGTCGGGTTGTACAGCGATCGTCCGCGCGATGCACAGGCGCTGCTGTTGACCGCCGGAGAGGCCGAACGCGGATTGCTTGAGCTTGTCCTTCACTTCGCCCCAGAGGGCGGAGCGGGTCAGTGCCTCTTCGACGAGGTCGTCCATGTTGTCGACTTTCATCCCGGTGACCCTAGGGCCGTAGGCGATGTTGTCGTAGATCGATTTCGGGAACGGGTTGGGCTTTTGGAACACCATGCCGATCCGCCGACGGACCTCGATCGGATCCACGGCTTTGGCGTAGATGTCCTCGTCTTGGAAGAGGACGGTGCCTTCCACGCGGGCACCGTCGACGAGGTCGTTCATGCGGTTCAGGGAGCGCAGCAGCGTTGATTTTCCGCATCCGGAGGGGCCGATGAGCGCGGTGATCTCGTTACGCCCGAACTCGAGGTTGACGCCGGTCACGGCCCGGAACTCGCCGTAGTACACGTTGACGTCTTCGCAGCGGATCAGGCCACTGGGGGTGGCGGCGAGCCGTCGTGTTTCGGCGGCATGGAAGTTCGTGTGCGTCGCTGTCGCGGCGCTGCCTGTGGGAGTGCTCATGGTTACCACCGTTTCTGGAACTTGTTGCGGATGAAGATCGCGAGCGCGTTCATCAGGATGAGGACGGCGAGCAGCAGGATGCTGGTGGCGCCGGCGAGTTCGTGGAAGCCTTCTTGCGGGCGGCCGGTCCAGTTGAAGATCTGGATCGGCAGCGTGGTGTAGCCGCTGAGGAGCCCGTTCGGGTCGAAGGTGATGTACACCAGCGCGCCGAGCACGAGCAGCGGGGCGGCCTCCCCGAGTGCGCGGGAGAGCGCGAGGATGGAGCCGGTTGCGATCCCGGGAACGGATGCGGGGAGCACTTGTCTCCACGTGGTCTGCCATTGTGTGGCGCCGAGTGCGAGAGATCCGTCGCGAATCTCTCGCGGGACCGCGCGCAGTGCTTCTCTGGTCGCGATGATGATCACCGGCAGGATGAGCAGTGTCAGGGCGAACGCCCCGCCGATGACGATGTTCTTGTTGGTGACGCCGAGCATCGAGAGGAACGCGAGCGCGAGGAGCCCGTACACGATCGAGGGCACTGCGGCGAGGTTCTGCACGTTGAGTTCGATGAACCGGTTGAACCACCGCTTCCGGTCGGCGAACTCTTCCAGGTGCACGGCGGCGGCGATCCCGAGCGGGAGTGTCATCACGGCGGTCGCACCGATCGCCCACACGGATCCGAGGATGGCGGGCCGGGCTCCGGCCTCGTCGGGGTCGGCGGAGGGGAAGTTGAACAGCAGCGCCGTGGAGAGCTTGTTCTGCCCGGTGAGGAAGATCGTGATCAGAAGGGTGATGAGCACCGCGAACGCGACGAACAGGGAGAGCCACAACAGCAGCAGGAACGCCAGTGCGCTCGGGCGCATCTCACCGTTGCGGCCGGTCGCGATGGGGGCCGAAGCGCGCAACGGCTGCGTCGCGGTCGTCGAGGTGGGGGACATCAGTAGGCCTCCCGGAAGCGGCGGACGAAACGGATGCTGATGAAGTTGATCAGCAAGGTGATGAGGAACAGCAGCAGCCCGACCGCGAACAGGGTGTTGTATTCGAGGCTCCCGACCCGGGAGTCGCCGAGCGCGGCGTTGGCGATGAATCCCGTCATCGTCTGCCCCTGATCGAGCGGGTTGGTGACGAGTTGCGCTTGGTTGCCGGCGGCGATGGCGACGATCATGGTTTCGCCGACCGCTCGGGAGATGCCCAGTACGACGGCCGCGACGATCCCGGACAGGGCGGCGGGGAACACGACGCGGAGGGTGGTCTGCATCCGGTTCGCCCCGAGCGCGGCGCTGCCCTGGCGGAGCGCCTGCGGGACAGCGGACATGGCGTCTTCTGCGATCGACGCGATCGTCGGGATGATCATCACACCCATGACGAGGCCCGCCGCGAGAACACTGAACGCCCCGGTTGGAAGGTGAAGCCAGTCCCGCAGGACGGTGCCTTGCACGAACTGCAGGGCGAAGAACCCATACACGACCGTGGGGATGCCCGCGAGGATCTCGAGCAACGGTTTGAGAACCTTGCGGACGCGGGGGCGGGCGTACTCAGCGAGCAGCGTTGCAGCCCCGAGCCCGAACGGCACCGCCACGAGCAGCGCGATGAGCGTGGTCCACAAGGTCGCGGTGACCAGAGGCAGCACGCCGAACGACGCGTCCGCGAAGCGTGGCGCCCACCGGGTGCCGAACAGGAACTCCAGGACCGGGACCTCGGCGAAGAAGCTCAGCGACGGGATAAGCAGCGCGATGAGGATCCCCACCGTCGTCACGACGGTGACGGCTGCAGCCAGGCGCAGGGCGAGCTTGATGAGGAACTCGCCGGGGCGGCGGCGGCCGGCGAAACTGCTGGCGGGGGCAGGGGCCCGGCCAGAAGCCGGACCCCCACGCCGTTCAATGATGGCGGTCATGGAGCGTGCGGTGCTCAGCCGAGCGAGGCGAGCTCGTCGGTGGCGGTGGTGACCTGGTCCTCGGTCAACGGCACGAACAGTGCACGCTCAGCGATCTCCGCGGAGTTGGCGACGTAGAAGTCGATGAACGACTTCACCTGCTCCTTGTCGACGTACGAGGCGTTGTTCACGTAGATGAACAGGGGGCGACCCAGCGGGGTGTAGGTGCCGTCCTGCACGGTCTCGGTGCTCGGCATCACGCCGTCGACGGCGACTGCCTTCACGACACCTTCGTTCTCTTCGACGTAGCTGAGGCCGAGGAACCCGATCGCGCTGACGTCTCCCGCAACGCCCTGGATGGTGATGTTGTCATCTTCGGAGGGGCTGTAGTCGGTGCGGATCGCACCGTCTTCGCCGTTGATCTCCTCGGTGAAGTAGTCGAACGTGCCCGAGTCGGTGCCGGCGCCGAAGAGCGTGATGGCCTGGTCGGGGAAGCTGGGATCGACCTGGTTCCAGTTCGTGATCTTGCCCTCCGCCTCCGGCCCCCAGATCAGGTTGAGCTGCTCAACGGTCAAGTCCTCCGCCCAGTCATTCTCCGGGTTCACGATGACTGACAGGCCGTCGTTGGCGGCGACGATCTCGGTGTACTTGATGCCGGCGGCCTCGCAGTCCGCAGCTTCCTCGTCCTTGATCGGACGCGACGCGTTGGACACATCCGTCTCGCCGGCGCAGAACGTCTTGAAGCCACCACCGGTACCCGACGTCGCGACCGAGACGTTCACGCCGCTCTCCTCATCGCGGAACAGGTCAGCGGCGGCCTCAGTCAGCGGGGCGACGGTCGACGAACCGTCGGTGTTCACCGAACCGGTCAGTCCGCCCCCGCTCGCGCCGGATCCAGAGGTGTCACCACCGGAGGGCTGCCCGCCGCACCCGCTCAGGGCTAGTGCCCCGACCAGGACCAATGCGGTGGACGCGAAGATCTTTGCTGTGGACTTTCGCACGTGTGCTTCCTTCATCTCAGGTATTCGAGGGATGAAGCAGCCGAGTCGCCGCTTCACATAGATGCTTGTCTATCCGACGTAGTTATAGAAGGCTATCTATATGAACGTGAGGTGAACGGCGACGAAAGGGTTCGTTGATCTTCCCGCCCGGGTGTCGGATCGTGCCGTGATCGACGCGATGATCAGGTGCGCGGATGTCGCGCGTCGTCAAGGCTTCGCGGGCGGCGAGATCTCGACAGAAAGGACTCACATGCACCTGGTCGTGATCGGAGGAAGCGACGCGGGAATCTCCGCGGCGCTCCGTGCCCGAGAGGTGGACGAATCCGCTGATGTGACGGTCGTCGTTGCCGATGCGTACCCGAACTTCTCCATCTGCGGCATCCCTTATTACTTCTCGCGGGAGGTGCAACCGTGGCAGTCCCTCGCACATCGCACGCTCGCCGATCTGGAAGCGGCCGGCCTCCAGGTGCGCACCAACACGCTCGCGACAGGCATCAGCGTCGACGCCCGCACCCTCGCGGTGCGGACCAGCGATGGAGCGGGGTCCGCCATTCCTTACGATGCGCTCGTCGTCGGGACGGGTGCATCCGCGTCGACGGCGGGTATCCACGGGACCGACCGGCTCGGGCCTGCGGACGGTGTGCATACGCTCCACACGATGGGTGACACCTTCGCTCTTGAGAGCTACATCGATGAGCATCAACCGTCGACGGCGATCATCATCGGCGCGGGGTACGTCGGCCTCGAGATGGCCGAAGCGCTCACCATCCGCGGACTCCAGGTCACGCAGCTGCAACGCGGACCCCAGGTGCTCTCCACCCTCGACACGGAGCTCGGAGCGCTCGTGCGCGACGAGCTCCACCGCAATGGCGTCACGGTGGAAACGGGCATGCAGGTGCACGATATCGGTCGCGACAGTGGGCTCCTTGCGGTCCAGGGCACCCGCGACGGTGCCCCGTTCGTGCGTCGCGCCGAGCTGGTCCTCGTCGTGGTGGGTGTGCGCCCCAATGTGGAGCTCCTCACCGGAATCGGGGCACGAACCGGAGCCGGCGGCGCCGTCATCGTGGACGAACGGATGCAGACAGGGATTCCGCAGATCTGGGCGGGCGGGGACGGTGTGATCACCCGTCATCGCCTTCTCGGCGACACGTATCTTCCGCTCGGCACGACCGCGCACAAACAAGGGCGCGTCGCGGGCGCGAACGCGGTCGGCGCCGATGCGCGATTCCACGGCAGCCTGGGAACCCAGGTCGTGAAGGTGTTCGACCTGGTAGCTGCACGCACGGGCCTTCGCGATCATGAAGCCGAGACCGCGGGGCATCGGCCGCACAGCCACACCGTCACTGCCGACGACCACAAGCGCTACTACCCAGGCGCCACCCCGATCCATATCCGTGTGACCGGAGACCTTGAATCGGGGCGTCTCCTCGGCGCGCAACTGGTCGGATCGCGCAGCGCCGAGATCTCCAAGCGCGTCGATACATTCGCGACCGCACTGCACCACAGCATGTCCGTAGATGCGATCAGCGACCTCGACCTGTCTTATACCCCGCCGCTCGGCTCCCCCTGGGATGCGGTGCAGATCGCTACCCAAGCGTGGAGCACGTCAACCCGCGCAGCGGGATCGACGATCCCCGCCCACGCCGATACGTCGCGCAGTTTGGAGGCGGACGGCATCGACGGGCGGAGAGATCAGGTGAAGCGGGCGAAGGTGAGTGACAGCCCGGCGAACCCCACAGCAACCCACGCCATGGCGGAGTACGACCCCGTCGCCACCGCGATGAGTGGGCCGAGCGCGGGACCGACCGCACCGATCGCCGTGATCGGTGCGGCGAAGACACCATTGATCGAGCCGTAGTTCCGGGTGCCCCACCGGTCAGCGACGGCAGAGCCCTGCACAAGCGTCTGTGCACCGCGCACGGCTCCGACCCCCACGCCGATACTGATGAGCAGCCACGGCGGGCCGGGCACGATCGCGATCAGAGCAAGCCCGATGGCGCTCAGCCCTGCCGTCGCCGCCAACGCCACCCAGGGTGCGGCGGTGTGTGGGACGGCGACATACAGCAGTCGGCCGATCACCTGGCCCGCGCCGAGCAGCCCCAGCGCCCATGCGGCGAGCTCGTACGTCATCCCCTTCTCAGTGAACAGCGGAATGATTGCGAGTGTGACGCTGAACAGCGCCGCCGCCAGGGTGAGCATCGACGCCTCGAGCATCCAGAAGCGTCGCGTGCGCACCACGCTCGCCACCGTGTGGTGATCGGCCGATGCACCATGAATGACGGGTGGCCAGGACGACTCGAGGAAGAACCAATGCAACGGTGTGGTCGTCACCACGAGGACGACGGCGAGGACAAGAAACACCGACCGCCAATCCATCATCGACAGCAACATGGCGACGAGGGGAGCAAAGACGGTCGACGCCAATCCTCCCGCGAGGGTGAGGATCGTCATTGCACCCCGGCGGCGGTCTCCGTACCGGCGAGCAATCACCGTGAACGCGGCCTGGTACAACACCGCGGCCTGCGCGGTCCCCGCCACGATCCACCCCGCCGTGAACACGACAAGATCCGGCGCGGCCGCCACGATGACCAGCCCACCCGCACCGACGATGCTTCCCACGGTCATGATCATCCGAGGCCCACGCTCGTCGAGCCAGCGCCCGACAACGACGCCCGCGATCGCCGAAGCAACGAGTCCACCCGAGAACGACAATGTGACCAGCACCACGGGCCACCCTGTCTCGTCCGCGATCGCGGGCGAGGCGACGATCAACGCGTAGAACAAAATGCCCCAGCTGATGACCTGACCCAGCGACAGCGCGACAAGCCGACCCCCGAACCGGGAGCCCGCGGCCCGAGCGGTCACACCGAACGAAGAGTGTCCGCGGCGGCGTCCAGCGCCCCGTCGGTGATCGCGAAGTACGCCCACTTCCCTCGCTGCTCGCGGGTGACGAGCCCCGCGTCGGCGAGCAGCTTCATGTGGTGCGACACCGTGCCCTGCGACAGTCCGACCGGAGCGGTGAGGTCGCAGATGCACGCCTCCCCACCGTCACCGGCGGCAATCAGCGACAACAGGCGCACCCGTGTCGGATCCCCGAGCGCTTTGAAGACCCGTGCGACGCGATCCGCGTCCTCGACCGTGATCGCTGCTGTCACCCGAGGGGCGCAGCAGGACGTCGAGGTGTCGAGGGTGGCAGGAAGACTCATGACACCAGTATCGCACGCATTGACAAACTTCGATAGGAGGAGCAGCCTATTCATATTGAAGTTTTTCGATTTGAGGAGATGTGATGAACGAGCTTCCCGTCGTAGTCATCGGCGCCGGCCCCCAAGGGCTTGCTGCGGCCGCCCACCTGACGGAGCGAGGCATCGCCGTGACGGTCGTTGAGCGAGGCGATGGACCAGCTGCTGCGGTGTCCGAGTGGGGACATGTGCGCCTGTTCTCCAGCTGGCCGGAACTCACCGACACGGCCGCGCGGCGTCTGCTGGAGCCGACCGGGTGGGCCGCACCGCACTCGGGTTACCCCACGGGAGCCGAATGGGTCGCCGGCTACCTGGACCC
This sequence comes from Microbacterium sp. H83, assembly GCF_001650405.1. Classification (GTDB taxonomy): domain Bacteria; phylum Actinomycetota; class Actinomycetes; order Actinomycetales; family Microbacteriaceae; genus Microbacterium. The sequence goes on from NZ_LWCU01000055.1 coordinate 114,614, forward strand.
GCTCGCCCGCGTCCTCGGTGACCGCGTCATCTACTCGACCACCGTCACCGGTGTCGCCCGCAAAGGCCGGGACCTGATGGTCGACAGCGGCCGCAAGGGGCAGCCGTTCATCGTGCACACCCGGGACACGCAGGGGGCAGAAGGTCGGATCTCCGCGCGCGCCGTCATCGACGCCAGCGGCACATGGGCGCTCCCGAACCCTGCCGGGGCGGACGGGCTGCCCGCGCTCGGCGAGCGGGCCGCGGCCGCACGGATCTCATACCGCATCCCGGAGGATGTCTCCGCGTGTGCGGGGCAGCACCTGGTCGTGATCGGTGCCGGGCACTCCGCGGTGCATGCCGTCCTCCGGCTGAGCGAGTTGGCGCGCACGACCCCAGGCACCCGGGTGACGTGGCTGCTGCGTCGCGGCACGACGGGCAACGTCTTCGGTGGTGGAGCGGGCGATGAATTGCCCGAGCGTGCAGCTCTGGGCACTCGAGCGCGCAAGGTGATCGAAGCCGGTGTTGTCGACGTGGTGACGGGCTTCCGCGTCGCCGAGTTCCACGACGAGACGGCGGGGCTGCGCATCGTCGCGGAGAACGGCAAGGAGGTCGACGGGGTGTCCCGGGTGTTCGCGCTGACCGGGTTCCGTCCCGATGTGAGCATCCTGTCGGAGATGCGCATCGATCTGGATGCGTCGCTGGAGGCGGTCGCCGGGATCGCGGAGGAGATCAACCCGAACGTCCACTCCTGCGGATCGATCGGCGCCACCGGGGCCCGCGACCTCACCCAGCCGGAGCCAGACTTCTTCATCGTCGGCGCAAAAAGCTACGGCCGCGCCCCTACCTTCCTCGCTCTCACCGGGTTCGAGCAAGTCCGCAGCGTCGCCGCGCACCTCGCGGGCGATCATGCAGGAGCCGAGCGCAACGAGCTCATCCTTCCCGACACCGGCGTCTGCGGCGGATCCGGAGACTTCGACGGGGCCGGAAGCAGTTGCTGCGCGGCGCCGGTCATCCAGCTCGAGCCCACCCGCGTCGCCGTCGGCTGACCGGCAGCTCGAGCCACCACCCAGCGCCCCGCGGGGCGCAATCAACCCAAGGAGTACTCACATGGCCAACCAGCTGATCGAGAAGAACGTCACGATCGAAGACCCCCGCGACGGCACCCCGCTCGCCGTCACCATCCAACTCGAGCTCGACCTGTCCGACTGCGCCTGCGCACCCCGCACGCCGTCGCTGGGCAACCCGGTCGGATACGGCTCCAAGTAGTCGACCCAACACCGGAAGAGGGAGCCCGTCCGTGATGGACGGGCTCCCTACGTGCATACTCGTTACAAGACGGGGTGCTGACCCCGCCGGCGGTCATTCCAGCAGTCGGGCTGCCAAGGCGTGCACGTTCTGGTCGACAGCGTCACGGAGTTCTCGCACGGCGTCGCTGTCCACGGACCAGTCCGCAGGATCAGGGAACTCCCACTGCACGACCTCACCGGAGACTGGCCCGGGTAGTTCCAAGCCCGGCTTCATCAGTACCACCACATCGGCGCTCGCGAGGTCGTCCGGGGTGACGGCGCGCGGCACTGCCGCTGAGGTGTCGATGCCGAGCTCGTCGAGAGACGCGGCGACCGCGGGGTTGATCGCGGCAGCGGGGTGTACGCCGGCGCTGTCTGCGATCAGTCGATCGCCAGCATGCCGGGCCAGCAGGTGCGCGCCCAGCTGTGAGCGTCCGGCGTTGTGTGTGCAGATGAACAGCACGGTCTGAGGGTCTGTCACGTCATCCTTCTCTCCTCCGGCGGGCCGCTCGCCCGCCGGACCGTTGGCGTGACACCAGGCTTGCACGTTGTATCGATAAGTGTCAATATAGACACATGTCGATTCAAGAGGTTGAGCTGATCATCATTGGATCCGGGCCCGCCGGCTATACGGCTGCGGTGTATGCGGCGCGGGCGGGCCTTGCCCCGGTCGTGCTGGCCGGTTCCGTCACCGCGGGCGGTGCGCTCATGACGACCACCGAGGTGGAGAACTTCCCCGGTTTCGTCGATGGTGTCCAGGGTCCGGAGTTGATGGAGTCGATGCGCGCGCAGGCCGAGCGCTTCGGTGCCCGCATCCTTCTCGACGACGCTGTCTCGGTCGACCTGGCAGGGCCGGTGAAGACGGTGCGCACCGGATCGGGCGACACCTACCTGGCGCGTGCGGTGATCCTCACCATGGGGTCGGCCTACCGCAAGATCGGACTGGCCGATGAAGAGCGTCTCACCGGTCACGGGGTCTCCTGGTGTGCGACCTGCGACGGCTTCTTCTTCCGCGACCAGGAGATCGTCGTGGTCGGCGGTGGCGATTCGGCGATGGAGGAAGCGCTGTTCCTCACCCGGTTCGCGTCGAAGGTCACCGTGGTGCACCGTCGCGACACGTTCCGCGCCTCACAGATCATGGCGCAGCGGGTGCTCGAGCACCCGAAGATCGACGTCGCCTGGAACAGCGAAGTAGCCGGCATCCTCGGGACGGACAAGGTCGAGGCGGTCACGCTGCGCGACACGGTCTCCGGAGTGGAACGCGAACTCTCCGTGACAGGGGTCTTCGTCGCCATCGGGCACGACCCGCGCTCCGAGCTCGTCGCAGGCTCCGTCGACACGGACGCTGACGGGTATGTGCGGGTCGCCCACCCGTCCACCCGCACCACCCTCGACGGCGTCTTCGCCGCCGGCGACCTGGTCGACCACACCTACCGGCAGGCCATCACCGCAGCCGGCACGGGTTGCGCGGCCGCCCAGGACGCCCAGCACTACCTCGCGGCCCTCACGGACACCGCGCCCGCATTCGACGCCCAGGAGGTCCTCGCATGAGTGTCCCGATCGTGGTCACCGACGCCACATTCCAGAACGACGTCACCGACTCCGAGATCCCCGTCGTGGTGGACATCTGGGCCACCTGGTGCGGTCCGTGCAAGCAGATCGCCCCACTTCTGGACCAGCTCGCCGTCGAGTACGACGGCCGGGTCAAGATCGTCAAGCTCGACGCCGACCAGAACCCGGCCACGGTGACCGCCATCGGCGTCACCTCGATCCCCACGCTGGTCTTCTACAACCAGGGTGCGCGCGTTGACATGCTCATCGGCGCCCACGCCAAGCCCGCAATCGCAGAGAAGATGGAGGCGCTCCTCGCATGAGCTCCGCAACCGCACCCACCCCCACAACGACCACCCGCCGCCTGTCGACCCTCGACCGCTGGTTGCCGCTGTGGATCGGACTGGCCATGGTCGCCGGAATCCTCGTCGGCCGCTTCATCCCTGGCGTCTCCGAGCTCCTCGCCCACATCGAAGTCGGCGGCATCTCCGTGCCGATCGCGCTCGGCCTGCTGGTGATGATGTACCCCGTCCTCGCGAAGGTCCGCTACGACAAAGTCGCCGCCGTCACCGGCGACAAGAAGCTCCTCATCTCCTCGCTCGCACTGAACTGGGTCGTCGGACCGGCACTGATGTTCGCCCTCGCCTGGGCGTTCCTTCCCGATCTCCCCGAGTACCGCACCGGCCTCATCATCGTGGGCCTGGCCCGGTGCATCGCGATGGTCGTCATCTGGAACGATCTCGCCTGCGGTGACCGAGAAGCCGCCGCCGTCCTCGTCGCCATCAACTCCGTGTTCCAGGTCATCGCCTTCTCCCTCCTCGGGTGGTTCTACCTCACTGTGCTCCCCGGATGGCTTGGACTGGACTCGCAGGGACTGGAGATCTCGATCTGGCAGATCGCACTCAACGTGCTCGTCTTCCTCGGAATCCCCCTGATCGCCGGTTTCGCGTCCCGCCTGATCGGGGAGCGTGCGAAGGGCCGCGACTGGTACGAGGACACGTTCCTTCCGAAGATCGGACCGTGGGCGCTGTACGGCCTGCTGTTCACGATCGTGCTGCTGTTCGCCCTGCAGGGTGAGCAGGTCACCAACCGGCCGTGGGATGTGGCCCGCATCGCCCTGCCGCTGTTGGCGTACTTCGCCGTGATGTGGTTCATCGGACTGTTCACCGGGAAGGCGCTCGGGCTCGGATACGCCCGATCCTCCACTCTGGCGTTCACGGCCGCGGGCAACAACTTTGAACTCGCCATCGCCGTCGCCATCGGCACCTTCGGGGCCGCCTCCGGTCAGGCCCTCGCCGGCGTCGTCGGCCCACTGATCGAGGTCCCCGTGCTCGTCGGACTCGTCTACGTCTCCCTGTGGGCGGCCCGGCGCTGGTTCCACACCAACCCGTACACCGCTGAAAGGATGTAGCCATGAACGTCACGCTGACGACCACCGGCGACACCTGCAGTCCCGTCGCCACCCACGCGATCGGCGTCGACGCCGCCACTTCGGTTGCGGCGACGCTGAAAGCGCTGTCCGACCCGCTCAGACTGCGCATGCTGTCCGCCATCGCCTCCGACCCCCGCGGAGAGTCGTGTGTGTGCGACCTGGCCGAACTCGCCGACGTCTCCCAGCCCACCGTCTCGCACCATCTGAAAGTCCTCAAAGACGTGGATGTCCTCGTCTCCGAGCGGCGCGGCACCTGGGTCTGGTACCGCATCAACCCGAACCGCCGCGGCGCGGTCACCGCACTCCTGGACTCGTTCGCGCCCGCGACCGTGAGTGAGCCGTGGAGCGTTGAGCGCACGGACGCAAACACACGACCCGACTTCGACGCGCGCGTGACTCATCTTGCTGACGAGCTCGCCGACGAGATCCCGGAGATCGACGCCGACGTGGTGCTCACCATCGTCCGCGAGTCGTACACGTCCCTTGCCCGCACTGCTCGCGTCACCTCTGCATTGATCCCCTTGACCGAGAGGTTCGCCCGGCAGCGCCTCGCTGACCTCACCAGGGACCGCGACGCCTCCGTCCCGCAGGTGCTGTTCGTGTGCGTTGCGAACGCCGGACGCTCCCAGCTCGCCGCAGCACTCGTGAATCAGATCAGCGGCGGTAAGGTCGTTGCACGTTCCGCAGGGTCGAATCCCGCGGACGTCATCCACCCCCACGTCCGATCGCTGCTCACGGACATCGAAGGTGACATTGCCGCTGACCGGTATCCCAAGCCGCTCACCGACGACGCGGTGCGTGCGGCAGATGTGGTTGTCACGATGGGCTGCGGGGACGTCTGCCCGATCATCCCCGGCGTTCGGTACGACGACTGGGCGGTGGGTGACCCCGCTCTCGCGTCTCGCGAAGGCGTCGAAGCGATCCGTGACGATATCGCCGCACGCGTCCATGTTCTCGTGGACGACCTTCTCCTCTAACCCCTCTACCGCCCATTCAGGAGCAAACATGACTGACACCACCGTTAAGCCTTCCGTCCTCTTCGTCTGCGTTCACAACGCCGGACGGTCGCAGATGGCGGCCGGGTTCCTTCGCGAGATCGCTGGCGACCGTATCGAAGTTCGCTCGGCCGGGTCCATGCCTGCGGATCAGATCAACCCCACCGCCGTCGACGCGATGCAGGAACTTGGTATCGACATCACCGCCGAGCAGCCCAAGGTCCTCACCACCGAGGCGGTGCAGGCCTCTGACGTCGTGATCACCATGGGGTGTGGCGACGCGTGCCCGTTCTTCCCCGGAAAGCGCTACGAAGACTGGAAGCTCGACGACCCCGCTGGTCAGGGCATCGACGCCGTGCGGCCCATCCGCGACGATATCCGTGGCCGCATCGAACAGCTGGTGAGCGAGCTCCTCTGAGAAGTCCACGGGCTCGACAATCCGCGACGCTGACGTGAGTGGCGAGTCGGCAGTGCGATCTTGGTCAGGCCTTCATCGCTTCTCGACTCGCTCGCGTTTGGGCGAGCAGCGAACACGTGAGCCTCTGACCTTCGTGCTCGAAGGGTTCAGGGTCGCCAACCGCAAGCTCGATGGCGTTGGCACCTAGAGTCGCTATTTCCGGCAGTCGGGGCAGCGGGCGTGAGGCCTGCGGGTTCTGGTCTGAACTCTCGATGGCCACGTATACCCGCAGGCACAGTGCCAGGTGACTTTTCTCCCCGATCCGACAGTGACCTCGGTGGGTGAGAGGGCGTTAGAGGCATCCCACTGCGCTGCGAGATCGGGTCGCAGGGTTGCAAGGTCAGTCTCCCCTGGGATGGGTAGCTTTCCTGCGCAGTACGGGCAGCCGCAGCCGGACGTCCGGTTTTTGACTGTCGCGGGCCACGAGTGATTGCGGTGGCAGATCCACGACACTTTCACGTGGGAGGAGACCGTGACCTGATTTGGGGAGCAGTCGTTGCTGGGATCCCACTGTGCGGCGATGTCGGGCCGCAGTGTCGCGAGGTCAGTGGCTCCCGGGATAGCGACCCGGCCGGAGCATGAGGGGCACCCCGAGCCCGCGTGTCGGTTGGCGACGGTCGCTGGCCACGTGTGATTCTCAGCGCAGCGCCACTGGGCTTCATAGGAGCTACTGACGGCCACTTCGGAGGGTGTTCGGTCGTTCGCCCCCGCTTTGTGGTCCCATTCCGAAGCCAGATGAGGGTCGAGAGTTCCTAAGTCGTTGAATCCCGCGAGGACGACGCGATTCGCGCAGACGGGGCATCCCGTCTTGTCCTTCGTGCGACCCCAGACGGGAAGCTCCCACGTGTGACTCAGCGCGCAACGCCATACTGCGGGGTAATCCGAACCCGCGGTGACCTCGCTCGGAGTCTTGGAGTTCGCGCGGTCCCATTGTTCGGCGAGTTGAGGGTGGGTGGTGGCGAGGTCGTTGAAACCGGCGAGGGTGCGTTGATTGGAGCAGTACGGGCACCCGTGTCCTGAGCAACGGTCGCCGACAGCCGCGTCCCAGCTGTGGTCGCAGGGGCCGTGCCACCAGACGACGCGGTCGGATCCGGGGGTGACTGTCTCCGGGGTGATGGAGCTGTCGTTGAGTTCGTGATCCCACTCTGCTGCGAGGCCGGGGTGAAGGGTGGCTAAATCTGTTTCACCCGGTATCGCCCGGCTACCGCTGCAATAGGGGCATCTGCTTTCTTGCGTGGTGCGGGAGCGCACCTGGGCGGGCCAGGTGTGCTCGTGAGCAGTACACCTCCAGTTGATTTTCCGGGCGGAGGTGGCGCTCACGTGATGGGGGTCCCCACGGTTGGCTCCTGGGGTGGTGTCCCATTCCGCGGCGATGTCTGGCCGCAGGGTGCCGAGGTCGGTGTGTCCCGGCCAGAAGTCCATGCCGATGCAATATTCGCAGTTGGTCTCGGCAGAGCCTCGCACGTGGGGGCTTGCTTCCCAGGAGTGCCCCTCCTCGCACAACCACCAGGCTTTGTGGGAGACGTCGACTCCGGACCAGGGGTCGCGGGTGGGCGGGTTGCGATCCCAGTCCCATTCGGAGATGGCTTTCGGGTGGCGGAGGATCCACAG
>NZ_LWCU01000056.1 GCF_001650405.1 Microbacterium sp. H83
GGTGAGGGGGTGGGGTCGGGGTGGTGATCGGGCGGTGGTGTGGTGTTCCGGTACGCCGGGATACGTGGCCTGATCTGGCCGTTTTGCGGGCTTCTCGGGGGTCGGAGTGTCGGTGGGTGCGGGTTGACTGAGGGGTATGAACAGCCCCGGCACTCTTCTGGATCAGGTCGTCTCCGACCTGGATCGAGTGCTGTCCGACGATGTGCTCGCGGGGTTGTCGGATGCGGAGCGCGTCGCGGTCCTGAAGAAGGCGGGTGCGGCGTTCCGGCGGGTGGAGGCGGTCGTGGTGGAGACGATCGCGACCGGCCATGTGGTGGAGTTCCCGCATTCCGCGGGGTGCCGCAGTGCGCATGAGCTGGTGCAACGGACGTTGCGGGTGGACAGTGCCGGTGCGACGCGGGTGGTGAAGGCGGTGGCGTTGGTGCGGCGGGACGTGGGGGTGTCGTCGGGGGAGCGGATGCCGGCTCGGTGGCCCCATCTGCGGGAGGCGCTCCTGGACGGGGTGATCGGGGTCGCCGGCCTGCTGGCCGCGACGGGTCCGGTGGAGAAGGTCGCGGACCGGGTCGGCGCGGCCGGGCGTCTCGCGGCCGACATCTGCCTCGCCGAGGAGGCCCGTGGGTACGTCGACGTCGCGGACGACGACGATGGCGACGACGGCACCGCGCAGGATGAGGGGCCTGGGATGACGGCGGAGGATCTGGCGCGGGCGGGGGAGGAGTTCGCGGCCCGTCTGGATCCGGACGGGCCCGAGCCGGATGACAAGGAGGCGCAGCACCGCCGCGGGATCACGCTGGGGCGGGCTCGGAACGGTCTGCGATCGCTGAAGGGGCAGCTGCTTCCGGAGGTCGCCGCGCAACTGGAGCTCATCCTCGACGCGATCCTGAACCCGAAAGGCCCCGGCGGGCCGATGCCCGGTGTCGCCTTCCGCCTCTCCCACTCCGACCCCGATGTCGCCGACCCCGATGATGTCGCGGACCCCGATGTCGCCGACCCCGATGATGTCGCCGACCCCGATGATGTCGCCGACCCCGATGATGTCGCGGATGCGTATGGTGCGGGGGAGGCGGATCCGTTCAATTGCGACCCACGGGCGGTGATCGACGGACGCTCCGCCGCGCAGAGACGTCACGATGCGTTCGCCGCCGCGCTCGGCGTGGCCGCCCGTCACAAGGACATGCCCACGCTCGGTGGAGCCGCCCCCACGGTCGTCGTCACCGTCGACGCGACCGACCTCACCCCGCACGGCACGACCGGAGCCTGGGCGGGTGCTTCCGGCACCGGTGCGTGGGCCGGGTGGGGGCGCGCCCGGGTCGGTGCCGACAGCACCGTGCCCGCATTCGTGGCCGCGCAGGTCGCGTGCGCCGGGGCCATCCAACGCGTCCTCATGGACCAGGGCCGCATCATCGGCATCTCGTCGACGGATCGGGTGTTCACCGTGCATCAACGCCGCGCGATCATCGCCCGAGACAAGGAGTGCCTGATCCCGGGCTGTCACGTTCCGGCGTCCTGGTGCGAGATCCACCACGTCACCGAACACGCCAGAGGCGGCCCCACCCATACCGACAACGGTGTTCCGTTGTGCTGGTGGCACCACCGCTCCCTCGACACCTCCGGGTGGGAGATCCGCATGCACGACGGCATCCCTCACGTGAGAGGGCCGGGGTGGTGGGACCCCGCCCGACGATGGCGCGCACCCCGACTCAGCATCACCGGCCCGCCACACGCGCCCCGACGTCCCCGCAGCACACGATCCCGCAGCGAACGAACCGGCAACGAACGACCCGGCGGTGCCTTCGCCGACCCCGTACGGACATGAGCGACCGGCAGCAGCCGATCGCGAAGCCTCAGGAAGCGGCCAGGAGGAAAGGACGGGCTGCGGCGAGGAATGCTCGCGGGTCGAGGATCGGGATCTCCACAGCGGACAGTCCGATGAAGACGAACAGGATCGTCAGAATCGGTCGGTGGTAGCCCACGCCCGTGCCGCCCGCGGGCACGGCGGGCCGGCGGGCGATCGCGCGAGCGATGCTCGTGTAGACCCGGATCTCCGCGAGCAGAGCGCGCCGCAGGAAGCTGGCGACACGTGTCCGCCGCGGAGGAGCTGCAGAGGTCGCGATCGACTCCGTCATGTCGTCCTCCGCGCAGCCGCCTCGGCGACCAGGCGCTCGAGGTGCTGCGCGATCTGCGCGACCCCTGTCTCGACGACGGCGCGATCCTCGGGCGCCACCGCGCGCAGCAGCGTGGCGTTCAGCTCCGTGTGCTGGGCCTGCATGCGGGTCATCGTCTCCACGGCCGCATCCGTCAACTCGACGAGCACCGCTCTGCGATCGGAGGGATGCGGCGTGCGACGCACATGCCCCGAGAGCTCCAGGGCGTCGACGAGACCCGTGATGTTGCGCGGCGTCACCCCGCACAGGACGGCGAGGGACTGCTGCGTCGACGGGCCGGCATGCTGCAGCGCCCACAGCAGATGCACCCGAGCCGTCGTGAGCCCGGCGCCCTCGAAGGCGCGCGCCATGTCCCGCTGGAAGAGGTCGGCGATCTGCAGCAGTCGGTCGAGGAGCAGAGGTTCCATAACCGTTACTGTACTACATTGTTACCATGCTTCACGATCACACGGGACCGAGACGCAGCACCTCCGGAGGCTCGCCGCCCGTGAGCTCGTCCGCGACCCGGATGCTGCGCGCCAGATCGTCGAGCGCGCCGTCCAGCGTGCCGAATCGTTCGCGGTCGCCGCAGGCCGCCGTGAGCGTGATCAGGTGCGTCCCCGTGTCCCACGTGTACGTCTGGAAGGGCGGCGTCGTGGGCGACGGGGGCATGGCGACGATCAGCTTCTCGCCCGCGCCCAGCCACCGGCTCGAGAAGCTGGTCGTGTCGTCGTAGTCCATCGGCATCGATGCCCGGGCGATGCGCACGTCCGGCGTCAGGAGCTGGACCGTCGCCATCGCGACGACCAGCTCTGGTTCCGCCTTCCACGTCCACACCAGCACGCGACCGTCGGCGCGCCGCATCAGCAGAGGGGCGGCCTGGCTCATCGCCCATGCTCCGAACTTCGACCCCGGGCGCTCTGTCGCGCCGAGCGCCGCGTTCGCCTGTCCCAGCAGCATCCGGATCGCGGCCTTGCGATGCCGCCGCCCCTTCCATCCGAACGAATCGGTGACGGGGATCCACAGCTGGGGGTCGGCGTCGGCAGTCAATCGCATGGTCCCACGGTAGGGCCACAACCTGCGGGGCGGGCGAGAGAACGGGTCGGAGCGGATGCCGGTACGCCTCGGCGGCGCGATCAGAGGCCTCGGGTAGAGTGGCCAGCGCCCAGACCGGGCTCCCTGGCCGCCGCACCGTAAGGCAGAATGTCCTCCTCTTCCTCCGATCCGACGAACGCCCCCGAGTCTGCGACCGAGTCCGGGCCGCGTCCGCTGCGCATCCTCATCGGCTGCGACACCTTCGCTCCCGACATCAACGGTGCCGCCCGCTTCGCCGAGCGCCTCGCCGCCGGTCTCGTGCAGCGCGGCAACGACGTGCACGTCGTCGCTCCCCACCAGGCGTACCGCCGCACCCCGGCTCGCACGGAGGTGATCGAAGGCGAGCCCATGACCCTGCACCGTCTGCCGTCGGTGCGGTGGGCGCCCCACGACTGGCTGCGGTTCGTCTGGCCGTGGCGCTCCAAGCACTATGCCCGCAAGGTCCTCGACGCCGTGAAGCCCGACGTCGTGCACATCCAGTCCCACATCGTCATCGGGCGCGGACTCGCGCGCATCGCGCACGAGCGCGGCATCCCGGTGATCGCCACCAACCACGTCATGGCCGAGAACATCCTCGACCACACGACGATGCCGAAGTTCATCGACGACCTGGTGCTGCGCTTCGCCTGGGCCGACGCCAAGCGCACCTTCGCCCTGACCCGGGCGATCACGACGCCCACCCGACGTGCGGCCGACTTCCTCGAGCGGACCGTCGCCGTGCACGACGTGATCCCCGTCAGCTGCGGCATCGACCGCACCCAGTACCAGCCGGTGAAGGGTCTGCGCGAGAAGAACCGCATCGTCTTCGTCGGTCGCCTCACCGCCGAGAAGCAGGTCGAGGTCATCCTGCAGGCGATGACCAAGCTCGATCCGGCACTCGACGTGACGTTCGACATCGTCGGCGGCGGCGACCAGCGCAAGCAGCTCGAGAACCTCGCGACCCAGCTCGGCATCGCCGACCGCGTCGCGTTCCACGGGCGCACCACCGACGAGGAGCTCCGCGGCCTGCTGTCCCGCGCCTCGGTGTTCACGATCGCCTCGATCGCGGAACTCCAGTCGATCGCCACGATGGAGGCCATGGCGTCGGCGCTGCCGATCGTCGCCGCCGACGCCGTGGCCCTGCCTCACCTCGTGCACGACGGCGAGAACGGCTACCTCTTCGAGCCGGGCAACGCGGATGCTCTCGCCGCGCGTCTCACGGATGTGCTGACGGCCGACGCCGCCGAGTACGAGCGGATGCAGCAGGCGTCGCTCGACGGCGTCCTCATCCACGACATCAACCGCACCCTCGACACGTTCGAAGCGCTGTACCGCGACGAGCCCCTGCCGGCGTAGCGCGGCCGCCATGCACATCGTCTTCTTCGGCGATCAGCACCTCGATTCCCTCGGCGGCGCGCAGGTGTCGATGCGACTGCAGCGGGACTTCCTCGAGCGCGCCGGCCACACCGTCACGGTCGTCGCCCCGACGATGCACGGGCCGCGCGCCGCGGCGCCTCGTCAGGGGGATGTCGATCTTCCGTCTCTGCCGATCACGCTCGATCGCGAGTACGCGATGAGCTGGCCGGGCCGGCGCACCGATCGCGTCCTCGACCGCGCGATGGCGCACCGTCCGCCAGTCGACCTCGTGCACGTGCAGGCCGACTTCTGGGGCGCTTTCATCGGCCACCGCTACGCGTCGCGTCACGGCATCCCCGTCGTCCACACCATGCACAACCGCGTCGACGTCGGCATCGCGGCGGTCACCCCGCTGCATCGCCCGGTGCTCGCGGTGCTCAACGTCTGGCGGCGTCGCGCGCTGCGCGGAGCCGCGGCGCCGGTGAGCGGACACGACGGCTGGGCCTTCCTGCGCGGACTCGCCGCCGGCGCATCCGCCGTGACCGCTCCTTCGACGCATTTCGCCCGCCGGCTGGAGGAGCACGGCGTGTTCAGCCCGGTCGACGTGGTCTGGAACGGCATCGACGACGACGTCCGCGACGCGACCCTGGCGGATGCGCCGTCCGCTCGCGCACCGGGGCGGCCGCGGTTCGTCTGGCTGGGGCGCATGAGCCCGGAGAAGCGGCTGCTGCCGTTCCTCGAGGCCTTCGTCGCATCCGGTGTCGACGCCGATCTCGAGATCATCGGCGGCGGCGCGCAGCGTCCCGCCGCCGAGAAGATCGTCGCCGGGCGAGGGAACGTGCGGTTCGCCGGGCGTCTGACGTATCCGCAGACGCTGGCGCGGATCGCTGCGGCGGATGCCCTCGTGCAGACGTCGATCGGCTTCGAGACCCAGGGCATGACGCCGTTCGAGGCGGCGACGCTCGGCACTCCGTCGGTCATCAGCGACCCCGACATCGCCGCCGAGCTCGGCGGAGGCCTGTGGGCGGTGCCCGGCGCTGCCGGCACGGAGGAGCAGCGCAGGGCCGGCCTGGTCGACACCCTGCGCCGCGCCGCATCCGACATCGCGGCGGGCACCGCGCCCGTGCCGATGCGAGAGGTGTCGGAGGCGTTTCGGCAGTCCTCGCGGACCGCAGCGATGACCGAGATCTACGAGCGCGTGCGAGCGGGATCCGCGGGCTGACGCCGATCGGCTCGGGCGGGGCCCGCGCAGCCGACTTCGGCGATCAGAACCCGATGCTGTAGAACAGGCTCGACACGAACGACACGAGGGTGCCCGCGACGGTGTTGGCCGCGACCCCCACCGCGACGGCGGCGAGCAGATGCGGCGCCGGCCGGCGCAGCGCGGCGATGCCGAGCACGAGACCGGCGGCGGCGCCGACGAAGACGAGGAAGTTCAGGATGCTGGACACCCCGCCGAGCAGCCCGAACCCGATGCTCGCGGAGAGCAGCTGCAGCACGAGCTGTCCGATGAGGCCGACGCCGACGGAGAGCGCCGTGACGAGGAACGCGACGCGGCCGACCGGATTGCCGGTCGAGGCGGACGTCTGCGGCGTCGGCTGGGTGTCGCTCATGGTGGTCCTCCGGTCAGGAGTAGGCGAGTGCGAAGGCGAGGTTCGAGAGCCACGACATCAGGATGCCGACGATCGCCGAGGCGCTGATCCCGATCGCGATCCCGGCGAGGATCTGCTGTCCCTGACGCCGCATCGAGAGGAGTCCGAGGACGAGGGCGACGGCGGCGACCACGAGCACCAGGCCGTTGCCGACCGCGCCGAACACGCCGATCGCAGAGGTGTCGTACACCGACCGCACGATGAGCGGGAACGCGAGGGTGACCAGCAGGCCGATGCCGAGCGCGACCAGGGACACGATGAAGGCGATGCGTCCGAGGGACCCTCCGGATGCCGCGCGCGCGGGCGCCGGGTGCGCCCCGTACGGGTACTGCGCCTGAGGGTACTGCGCGTGAGGGTACTGCGCCTGAGGGTACTGCGCCTGAGGGTACTGCGCCTGAGGGTACTGCGCGTCAGGCTGCGCCTGCGGGTGCTGCGGCGCTTGCGGGGCGGGGTGCTGCGGCGGCTGAGGGGGCGTGCCGTACGGCTGCCCGGAGGGATGCTGCGGCTCGCTCATGTCCTCGAGCGTAGCCGTGCGTCTGCGCGGGGCGCGAGGGTCGATCTCCGAGGGTCGCGATCGCCGTTGTCGCGTCCCAAGTCGCGCCGGAGCATCCGGCGTCAGCGGTAGACGTGCCCCGACTCGGCGCGATCGAGCGCATCGTGGGCCCGCACGCGGGTCCAGTCCGTCGGGACGCGCCGGTATCCGTCTCGGCGGAGTTCAACGACGGTGGCGATGGCGGCCCAGAGGCCGAGGGTCAGGAGTGCGATGAGGAGGATCATGGCAGAAACGCTACGATCCCTGTTGATCTGCCACGAGTGGCAGAATAGACTACTGGCGTACGAATTCTGCCAACCTCGGGAGTCGCCATGATGAAGACGGTCGCGTGCATCGTCCAGGACGGGTTCGCCCCCTTCGAGTTCGGCCTCGCCTGCGAGGCATTCGGCCTCGACAGATCGAATGACGGCGTGCCGAACTTCGACTTCCGCGTCGTCGCCCCGCATCCCGGCGTCGTGCCGTCGAAGCTGGGGTTCTCGATCAACGTCGAGCACGACCTGTCCTACGCGTACGAGGCCGATCTCGTGATCTTCTGCCCTGTGCCCAGGGAGTACTGGGGGCGGATCGATCCTCTGCTGATCGAGGTCGCCCGCGACGCCGTGGCGAGAGGGGCGTGGGTGCTCACGATCTGCAGCGGCTCGTTCATCCTCGGCGCCGCGGGCGTGCTCGACGGGCGCCGGGCCACGACCCACTGGATGTACGCAGATGTGATGGCGACGATGTACCCGCAGATCGAGATCGATCCCGACGTGCTGTTCGTGCAGGACGACCGGGTCATCACGAGCGCAGGGACCGCGGCCGGCATCGACGCCTGCCTGCACCTGCTGCGGCAGGAGCTCGGCGCCGAGCTCACCAACCGCATCGCGCGCCGCATGGTCGTGCCCCCGCAGCGCGACGGAGGTCAGGCGCAGTTCATCGACCGGCCGATCCCCGTGGTCGCCAGCGATTCGCTCGCGGCGGTCGCGGACTGGGCCGTCGAGAACCTCCGCGACGATCTGGGGGTCGATCAGCTCGCCGCCCGCGCCCTGATGGCGCCGCGCACGTTCGCGCGCCGATTCAAGGCCGAGTACGGAGCGACGCCCGCCGCCTGGCTGGCCCGCCAGCGGGTGCTGCATGCGCAGCGGATGCTGGAGCGCACCGACCTGTCGCTCGAGCAGATCGCCGACGAATGTGGATTCGGCTCGGCGGCGGTGCTGCGGCAGAACTTCTCCCGGGTGCTGGGCACGACCCCGACGGCCTACCGCTCGCGCTTCTCGTGCGCGGACGACCGGGAGTCCGCCGCCTGACGGGCGGCGTGCGTCAGCGCGCGCGGAGGCTCAGGCGTTCCAGTGCGCCGGGCGCGGCAGCGCGTGGTCGCGCACCTCGACGCCCTCCTGCGAGATGGAGGCGACGGCATACAGCAGCGACTGCGTCGGGTATCCGTGCGGACGGTTGTCACGGATGATGGCGCGGTCGTCCTCCGGTGCGAGGGTCGCCGACTCGGCGAGCAGCGACGTCCACTCGGTCGCCCAGTCCGGGCTGTCCTCGGTCGGGCCGAGCGCCCGGAAGCGCGGGAGCCAGGTCGCGATCCGCGGAGTGTCCGCGTCGTCCAGGTCGTCGTGCGCGATCATGTGCGTGCCGCGCGGAACCGGCGACGTGCGCAACTCCGCACCGTCCCACGAGATCACCCGCGCGCCCTCCGGGCCGACCTCGAACAGGTTGAAGCCGTGCATGGGCGGCGTGCCCTCAGGCGACCGTCCCGTCACGGACTCCAGCGCGAGCGATCCCCGCGACTGCGCGCGATCGTCGGCGAGATCGGCCACGTCGGCGCGGTTGAGCAGCACCGCGAGGCGTCCGGTCGACGGATTCGCCGCCATCCACGCCCCTCCGGCCCGCCGATCGCGGATGCCGGAGACGCCGGGGTAGTCGTCCGGCCACCATTCGCCCAGGGCATCCCACTCCCGCTGCGGGTCCTCGTCGCGCACCGCGAGCAGCCGCGCGGTCCCGGCATCCGCCACATCGATCACCACGGTGCACACGCTGGCAAGTCTAGGTCGCGGTCCGCCCCGCGGCTCCGCCCCGCGGCGGCGGATGCTGCGGCAGAATCGAACCGTGAACATCGTCGTCGGAGTTACGGGTGGAATCGCCGCATACAAGACAGTGCACCTGGTGCGGCTGCTGACGAAGGCGGGTCACGACGTGACCGTCGTGCCGACCGAGGACGCCCTGCGATTCGTCGGAACCCCGACCTGGGAGGCCCTCAGCCGGCACCCGGTGACGACGAGCGTGCACGACGACGTGGCGAGAGTGCGCCACGTCGCGCTGGGGCAGAACGCCGACCTCGTCGTCGTCGCCCCGGCCACCGCCAACACCATCGCCAAGATCACCGCCGGCATCGCCGACGACCTCCTCGGCACCACGCTCCTCGCGACAGAGGCCCCCGTGCTGCTCGCTCCCGCCATGCACGCGGAGATGTGGCGCAATGCCGCCACGCAGGCCAACATCGCGACCCTCGCCGACCGGGGCGTGCACTTCGTCGGTCCGGCGGACGGCGAGCTCGCGGGCGGCGACAGCGGTCCGGGGCGGATGGTCGAACCGGAGGACATCGCCGCCGCGGCGACGGCCCTCCTCGCGCCGCGCGACCTCGACGGGCTGCGGGTGGCGGTGTCCGCCGGCGGAACCCGTGAGCCGATCGATCCGGTGCGCTTCCTCGGCAACCGCTCGAGCGGACGGCAGGGCGTCGCGCTGGCCGCGGAGGCCGCCGCCCGCGGAGCATCCGTGACGGTCGTCGCGGCCAACGTCTCGGCCGATGTGCTCGCCGACGTGCGGCATCCGTCCGTCGACGTGGTCCCGGTCGGAACCGCCGCCGAACTCGCGGCGGCGATGACGGAGGCCGCGCGCACCGCGGACATCGTGCTCATGGCCGCAGCGGTCGCCGACTACCGTCCCGCGTCCGCCTCGGACCAGAAGCTCACCAAGGAGCAGGGGCCGCTGACCCGCATCGAGCTCGTCGAGAACGAGGACGTCGTGGCCGGCCTCGCCGCGAACCGCGCCGACGGAAGCGCCCTGGACGGGCAGGTCATCGTGGCGTTCGCGGCCGAGACGCTTCCGGATGCCGAGGACCGGCGCGACCGCGCGCGACGCAAGCGCGAGCGCAAGGGCGTCGACCTGCTCGCGGTGAATCTCGCGGACGCGGAGCACGGCTTCGAGCGGCACGACAACGCGGTCGAGATCATCGGGCCGGGCGGCGAGGTCGTGGCGTCCGCCGCCGGCTCGAAGCGCGAGGTCGCCCGCGCGATCGTGGACGCCGCGCGGGCGATGCGCTAAACTTGAGTCACATTCACTCAACTTTGCGGATCGACCACGCCGCGACCAGAAGGAGTCTCCCCGGGAGGAACAGATGCCAGGCCCACAGAGCAACGCCCAGAACGACGACCAGCAGTCCGCCCTCGAGCAGTTCGGGATCAACCTCACCGACCGCGCCCGCCAGGGCAAGCTCGATCCGGTGATCGGCCGCGACAGCGAGATCCGTCGCGTGAGCCAGGTGCTCACCCGCCGCACCAAGAACAACCCCGTGCTGATCGGCGAGCCCGGCGTCGGCAAGACCGCCGTCGTCGAAGGGCTCGCACAGCGCATCGTGGCCGGCGACGTGGCGGAGTCCCTCAAGGACAAGGAGCTCGTCTCGCTCGACATCTCGGCGCTCGTCGCCGGTGCGATGTACCGCGGGCAGTTCGAGGAGCGTCTGAAGAGCGTGCTCAAGGAGATCACCGAGTCCGACGGCCGCATCATCACCTTCATCGACGAGCTGCACGTGCTCATGGGCGCCGGAGGCGGCGAGGGATCCGTCGCGGCGTCGAACATGCTCAAGCCGATGCTGGCCCGCGGCGAGCTGCGCCTGATCGGCGCGACCACTCTCAACGAGTACCGCGAGTTCATCGAGAAGGACGCCGCGCTCGAGCGCCGTTTCCAGCAGGTCTACGTCGGTGAGCCCACGGTCGAGGACACCATCGCGATCCTCCGCGGTCTCAAGGGCCGGTACGAGGCCCACCACGGCGTGACGATCTCGGACAGCGCGCTCGTCGCCGCGGCCGCCCTCTCCGACCGATACCTCCCGGCCCGCCAGCTCCCCGACAAGGCGATCGACCTGATCGATGAGTCGATGTCGCGGCTCAAGATGGAGATCGACTCGTCGCCCGTCGAGATCGACCAGCTCAAGCGCCAGGTCGACCGCATGAAGCTCGAGGAGCTCGCTCTCAAGCGCGAGAAGGACGCGGCCTCCAAGGAGCGCCTCAGCGCACTCCGCGAGCAGCTCGTCGACCTCGAGAGGCAGCTCGCCGAGCTCGAGGCCCGATGGGCCCGGGAGCGTCAGGGGCTGAACCGCGTCGGCGAGCTGAAGAAGCAGCTCGACGACGCCGTGACGCAGCGCGACCTGGCGATGCGCAACGCCGACTACACGAAGGCCTCCAAGCTCGAGTACGAGACGATCAAGCGCCTCGAGCGCGACATCGCCGAGGCCGAGCAGGCCGAGGCCGCGGTCTCCACCGAGGGACGGATGGTCAACGAGCAGGTCACCGACGAGGACATCGCCGCCGTGATCGCGGCGTGGACCGGCATCCCGGTGGGGCGCCTCCTGCAGGGTGAGAGCGAGAAGCTGCTGCACCTGGAGTCCGAACTCGGCAGGCGTCTGATCGGCCAGAAGGATGCCGTCACAGCGGTGTCGGATGCCGTGCGCCGCTCGCGCGCCGGCATCAGCGACCCCGGTCGGCCGACCGGCTCGTTCCTCTTCCTCGGTCCGACCGGCGTCGGCAAGACCGAGCTCGCGAAGGCGCTGGCGGACTTCCTCTTCGACGACGAGCGCGCCATGGTGCGCATCGACATGTCGGAGTACGGCGAGAAGCACTCGGTCTCGCGACTCGTCGGCGCCCCTCCCGGCTACGTCGGCTACGAGCAGGGCGGGCAGCTCACCGAGGCCGTGCGGCGTCGGCCCTACAGCGTCGTGCTGCTGGACGAGGTCGAGAAGGCGCACCCCGAGGTGTTCGACGTGCTGCTGCAGGTGCTCGACGACGGTCGCCTGACCGACGGGCAGGGGCGCACGGTCGACTTCTCGAACGTCATCCTCATCCTCACCTCGAACCTGGGCTCGCCGATCCTCATCGATCCGACCCTGGCCGTCGACGTGAAGCGCGAGCAGGTCATGGCGCTGGTGCGGCAGGCGTTCCGGCCGGAGTTCCTCAACCGCCTCGACGACATCGTGATGTTCTCGGCCCTCAGCGAAGACGATCTCGCGCAGATCGTCGAGCTCTCGGTCGATCAGCTGCACGACCGTCTGCGCGACCGTCGCCTCAGCCTGGCGGTCACTCCGGACGCCCGGTCCTGGCTCGCCGAGCGCGGCTACGACCCGATGTTCGGCGCCCGTCCGCTGCGCCGGCTCATCCAGACCGAGGTGCAGAACAAGCTGGCGACGGCCCTGCTCTCGGGAGGGGTTCGCGACGGCGACACCGTCCGCGTCGACGTGTCGGCCGACGGGTCGACGCTCGTGCTGACGGCGACCTCGCCGGAACCCGCCGACGAGGCCGACCCCGACGACGACGTGATCGAGGCCGAGCTGCTCGACGACTGAGCCGCGAGATCCGGGTCTCGCGGGATCCCGGTCCCGCGGGGCCCGGGGTCCCGCGGGATCCGGGTCCCGCTAGATCCGAGTCCCGCGTGCGGCGATCGCGTCGTCGGCGAGCTCCCGCCCGACGAGCGAGTGCCGCCGCGAGTACGCGAAGTAGATCACGATCCCGATCAGCAGCCAGACGGCGAAGCGCACCCACGTCTCGGTGCTGAGGTTCAGCATGAGCCAGAAGCAGGCGAGCGCCGAGATCCAGGGGAGCCACGGCGACAGGGGCACCATGAACGGGCGCTCCAGATCGGGGCGCGTCCTGCGCAGGATCGGCACGCCGATGCTGACGAGCACGAACGCCGACAGGGTGCCGATGTTGATCATGTCGCCGAGCACCTGAACGTCGGTGAAGCCGGCGATGATCGCGATGACCACACCGACGATGAGCTGGATGCGGATCGGCGTGCCGCGCTTGGCGTCGGTGACGCTCAGCGACCGGGGCAGCAGGCCGTCGCGGCTCATCGCGAACACCACGCGGGCGAGGCCCATGAGCAGCACCATGACGACGGTCGTGAGGCCCACGAGGCTGCCGATCGCGATGATCTGCGCGGCCCACGTCGCCCCGACGAGCTCGAACGCGCTCGACAGCGACGGCTCCTCGAGCTTCGCGAGCTCGGTGTACGAGACCATCCCGGTGATGACGATGGCGACGAGCACGTAGAGGACGGTCACGATCACGAGTCCGAGGATGATGCCGCGGGGCACGGTGCGCTTCGGATCCTTCGTCTCCTCGGCGCTGGTGGCCACGACGTCGAAGCCGATGAAGGCGAAGAAGACGAGGGCTGCGCCGCTGAGGATGCCGAAGACGCCGTACATCGTCGGGTCGGCGCCGGTCATGAACGAGAACAGCGACTGCGTCCACGCGCTCTCGGACGCGGCGCCCGTCTCGGCGGGCGGGACGAACGGGGAGTAGTTCGCGCCGTTGACGAAGAAGAAGCCGGCGACGATCACGAAGAGCACGATCGCGACCTTGATGATCGTGAAGACGCTGTTGACGCGGCTCGACAGCCGGGTGCCGAGAGCGAGGAGCACGGTGAAGACGGCGACGATCACGACGGGGCCCCAGTCGAAGCTGAGCGGGCCGAGCTGCAGGGTCATCGGGATCTGGAGGTCGAAGAGCGAGACCGCGTCGCCGAGGTAGACGCCCCAGTACTTCGCGATGACGGCGGACGCCATGAGCATCTCGAGGATGAGGTCCCAGCCGATGATCCAGGCGAGGAACTCGCCGAGCGTCGAGTAGGTGAAGGTGTACGCGGAGCCGGCCACGGGGATGGACGACGCGAACTCGGCGTAGCAGAGGATCGCGAGGCCGCACACGGCCGCGGCGATGATGAACGAGATGATGACGGCGGGTCCGGCGTGCCGGGCCGACGCCTCTGCGCCGACCGAGAAGATGCCGGCGCCGACCGCCACGGCCACGCCCATCACGGCGAGATCCCACACGCCGAGCGACCGCTTCAGGGATCGCTTCTCATCGTGCGTCTCGGCCATCGACTGCTCGACGGACTTGATCCTTCGCTGAATCGCCATGCCGACGATTGTAGGTCGCGGGCGTCGCGTCGCACCCCTTACGAAACACGACGCTCCCGCCGCCGGGCCTGTCGGTGCACGGGGATGCGGACGACGGGAGCGGCGACGGGAGCGAAGGATGCTCGCGCGGGACTCAGGCGCTGAGGATGACCGTCTCCTCGATCGGGCGGCGGACGCGCGGGGCGACCTCGCGCTCCTGCAGCACCTCGGGAAGGGCCGCGACGTCGCCGAACTCGCCGAGCGCGATCACGGTGGCGGGCACGAAGCGCTCCTCCAGGTCGGCGAACTCGCGCACGACCGCGGCGTCGAAGCCGCTCATCTGGTGCACGACGAGGCCGTCGTGGTG
Source organism: Microbacterium sp. H83 (assembly GCF_001650405.1). Classification (GTDB taxonomy): domain Bacteria; phylum Actinomycetota; class Actinomycetes; order Actinomycetales; family Microbacteriaceae; genus Microbacterium. The sequence continues at coordinate 14,300 of NZ_LWCU01000056.1, forward strand.
GGCCTGGACCGAGAAGTGGGCGACGGCCTGGCCGAGGTCGTACAGGGCGTGGGTGATCGGGGTGCCGTCGGCAGTCGCGGTCTCGGCGATCGCGACGACGAGGACGGCGGCGTTCGCGGCCCACGTCTGGTTGAAGCCCATGAGCGAGTCGACGACCTGCGCGTGCAGCGCGGTGCCGCGGCGGGCGACGATGAAGCGCCAGGGCTGGGAGTTGTTGGCGGACGGGCTCCAGCGGGCGGCCTCGAGAGCCGTGGCGAGCTTGGCCTCGTCGATCTCGTTCTGCGCGTCGTAGGCGCGCGGGCTCCAGCGTCCTGCGAGCACGTCGAGGACGGGGTGCTCGGTCGGGGCGGTGCGGTCGATGACGGGAGTGCTCACGGGAGGTGCCTTTCGAGAAGGAGTCTGATCGGACTCCTTCGTCCGCGTACAGGGGGGAGAACGCATGTGTGTGCATGCATATTCCCGGGGCGAGCGCCGAGGACGCCGGTCGGGGCGGATGCCGTGGAATGTATCCACATGGCGACACAGCGTCCGCATCCGATTCGCTATGGTTCTCAGACGTGACCGGTGACAACGGGTCGGCTGTCGCCCGGAGGAGGAGCCCATGGACCATGCGCCGCTGCAAGGATTCTCGCGGGCGTACGCCGCCGCGGCCGCCGCCAGCCTCGGCGACCGACCGCGCGACGAGGCCGAGCAGCACATCGTGGAATGCCTCAAGCTCCTCGTCCTGCGCGCGGGGCAGCCCGGCCTCCCGATCGCGGTATCGCCCGAGATCGAGTCCGTCCACGCGGCTCTCGCGGAGCATCCGTCGTCGCACCGGCGGACGTGCGCGCGACTCCCCGAGGGCCGACTGCCGAGCGGTCCTGCGCCGCGCCGCGATCCGACTCCCGACGAGTCCGCGCGCCTCGTCGCGCTGTATGTGCAGAGCTTCGGACCGTTCACGCCGCGCTCCGTCCGCCTGTGGCCGGCCGCCCGGGTGGTCATGGCCGCGCTGGGGGTCGGGCTCTCCGGGCTCAATGACGCCGGCGCCGGGTGGGACGCCGGGTGGGCCCTTCCCGCGGACTCCCCCTGGCGACGACTCGGCGGGGTGCTGCGGATCTCCGAGCTGCTGTGAGCCCGCGTGCCTCAGTCCGGCAGGATGTGCGCGGCGGCTCCCGCGAGGGCCCGGCGCACCGCCCGGATGGAGGGGGCCGCGGCCGAGACCCGACGTGCGGAGGAGAAGATCTCCCGGCGCGGAGCATCCGGCAGCGGTCGGAGGTCGACGGAGGGCGACTCCCCCGCCCACACCAGCTCGGGCAGCAGACCCACGGCGAGGCCCGCGTTGATCAGACGCACGTGCGCGGTGAGGTCGGCGACCTCGAAGCGGATGTCGGGTTCGAAGCCCGCGGTGCGGCAGAGCTGCTCGGCCCAGGCGCGGGACGCGGTGCCCGCGGGCTCCAGCACCCAGGGTTCGTCCCTCGTCGCCCACAGGGCGGCGGCGTCGTCCGCCCCGGCGTCGTCCGCCCCGCGCCGGGCGAGCGCGATCGTGTCATGGGCGAGGAGCACGCGATCGAGGTCCGCGTGGATGGGGCGGGTGCGGCCCGGGTACTGCTCCGCGAGGATGAGGTCGAAGTCGCGGCTGGAGACGCCGACGAGGCCGGTCTCGGGGTCGCACTCGGTGACCTCGACCCGCAGCGCGGGGTGCTCGGACTTCAGTGCCTCGAGCGAGCGGGGAAGCAGAGAGTGCGCGGCCGACTGGAAGACCGCGACGTGCACCGTTCCGGTGACCTCGGTCAGCGACTCCGCGACCGCCACCTCGGCGTGCTCGAGCTGGTCGAGGATCGCGATCGCCTCCGCGACGAGCACTGTGCCTTGCGGCGTGAGCTGCACTCCGCGCCCCACCCTCCGGAGCAGCGGCACCCCGACCTCGCGCTCGAGGGCGCCGAGCTGCTGGGACACCGAGGCCTTGCTGTACGACAGGGCGTCCGCCACCGCCGACAGGGTGCCGCGGCGGGACAGCTCGACCAGCATCCGGAGCCTGTTGACATCGAGCATCGGCCTGCTCCCGGTCGTGGTCGTGAATCGTTCAGTCCGACCGAACAGAATCCGCCCGAATCGGTTGATAGACGTAGCCTACCTGACGGCTCGACAATGATCGAGCCGCACACGATCCCGGGTGTGCGATCCCCCGGAAGGTACCCCGCCCATGACTGTCGCCGCCGACACCACCCCGCGCACCGAAGACGTCGCCGCCCTCGTGCAGCGCTGGCTCGCGGAGAGCGAGACGCACCCCGTCGAGCCCGCCGCCCAGCGTCTCTCCGAGGTGCTCAAGGACCCGAACGGACTCGCCTTCACCGTCGGCTTCGTCGACGGCGTCATGCGTCCCGAGGACCTCCGCGTCGCGGGTCGCAAGCTCGCCGAGATCTCCGAGATCACGCCGACCCTGCTGCCCGGCTACCTGCGGGCGGCGATCCGCACCGGCGGCTTCTGGGCGCCGAAGCTCCCCGGCGTCGTGGTGCCGATCTCGCGCCGGGTGCTGCGCGCCATGGTGGGTCACCTCGTGCTCGACGCCACTCCGTCGAAGCTGGGCCCCGCCATCGCGAAGCTCCGCAAGGGCGGCAACCGCCTGAACCTCAACCTGCTCGGCGAGGCCGTGCTCGGCGAGCGCGAGGCCGGTCGCCGTCTGCAGGGCACGTACGACTTCCTCGCCCGCACGGACGTCGACTACGTCTCGATCAAGGTCTCCAGCGTCGTCAGCCAGCTCTCGATGTGGTCGTTCGACGAGGCCGTCGCCGACGTGGTCGAGAAGCTCACGCCGCTCTATCGTCTCGCCGCGGAGTCCGAGGCGGGCGGGCGCACCAAGTTCATCAACCTCGACATGGAGGAGTACCGCGACCTCGACCTCACGATCGCGGCGTTCACCAGCATCCTCGACCAGCCGGGACTCGAGGACCTCGAGGCGGGGATCGTGCTGCAGGCCTACCTGCCCGACGCGCTCGCCGCGATGCAGCGCCTGCAGGAGTGGGCTGCCGCGCGCCGGGCGAAGGGCGGAGCGCCGATCAAGGTGCGCGTCGTCAAGGGCGCGAACCTCGCGATGGAGGAGGTCGACGCGACGGTGCACGGCTGGCCGCTCGCGACCTACGGCACCAAGCAGGACTCCGACACGAACTACAAGCGCGTGCTCGACTGGGCGATGACCGCGGAGCGCCTGGATGCCGTGCGGATCGGCGTCGCCGGGCACAACCTCTTCGACATCGCGTACACGTGGCTGCTCGCGAAGGAGCGCGGCGTGACGGACGCGGTCGAGTACGAGATGCTCCTCGGCATGGCGACCGGTCAGGCGGAGGCCGTGCGCAAGGACGTCGGTCAGCTGCTGCTCTACACGCCCGTCGTGAACCCGACGGAGTTCGACGTCGCGATCGCCTACCTCGTGCGCCGCCTCGAGGAGAACGCGAGCCCCGAGAACTTCATGTCGGCCGTGTTCGAGCTCGCCTCGAACCCGCAGCTGCTGACCCGCGAGCGCGAGCGCTTCGAGCGGTCGCTCACGGCGCTCGAGGCCGATCGCGCCGTGCCCGCATCGAACCGGGTGCAGGATCGCGCCGCCGAGACGGATGCCGGTGCCGACCGCCCCACCACCACGGGATTCGCGAACCAGCCGGACAGCGACCCCGCGATCGGCGCCAACCGCACGTGGGGACGTGAGATCCTCGCCCGGTCCATGGCGTCCACGCTGGGTCTCGACTCGATCGCCCTCGCGCGGGTCGAGACGAGCGACGAGCTCGACGGCATCTTCTCCGCCGCGACTGCGGCGGCCGCGAAGTGGGCCGCTCTTCCGGCTGCGGAGCGCGCCGCGGTGCTCCACCGCGCCGGCGACGAGCTCGCCGCGCGTCGCGGACAGCTCATCGAGATCATGGCGCACGAGGCGGGCAAGACCATCGCCGAGGCCGACCCCGAGGTCAGCGAGGCGATCGACTTCGCGCACTACTACGCCGAGCGCGCCCTCGATCTCGAGGCCGTCTCCGGCGCGGAGTTCGTGCCGTCGAAGATCACCGTGGTGACCCCGCCGTGGAACTTCCCCGTCGCGATCCCCGCGGGCGGCGTGCTCGCGGGTCTCGCGTCCGGGTCGGGCGTCGTCATCAAGCCCGCGAAGCTCACGCAGCGCTGCGGCGCCGTCATGGTCGAGGCGCTGTGGGCGGCCGGCGTGCCGCGCGACCTGCTCGCCCTCGTCGACCTCGCGAACCGCGACCTGGGCACGCAGCTCGTCGCCAGCCCGTCGGTCGACCGCGTGATCCTGACGGGTGCGTACGAGACGGCCCAGCTGTTCCGCTCGTTCCGCTCCGACCTGCCCCTGCTCGCCGAGACCAGCGGCAAGAACGCGATCATCGTCACGCCCTCGGCCGACCTCGACCTCGCGGCCGCCGACGTGGCGCGCAGCGCGTTCGGCCACGCCGGTCAGAAGTGCTCCGCGGCATCCCTCGCGATCCTCGTCGGCTCCGTCGCGGACTCGCAGCGGTTCGAGCGCCAGCTGGTCGACGCCGTGACGTCGATGCGCGTCGGTCTGCCCGACGACCCCGCGACGCAGATGGGTCCGATCATCGAGCCCGCGAGCGGCAAGCTGCTCACGGCGCTCACCACGCTGGAGAAGGGCGAGCGCTGGCTCGTGGAGCCGAAGCAGCTCGACGACGACGGGATGCAGTGGACCCCTGGCGTCAAGATCGGCGTCGCACCGGGATCGACCACGCACCTGACCGAGTTCTTCGGCCCGGTGCTGGGCATCATGCGCGCGAAGGACCTCGACGAGGCGATCCGCCTGCAGAACGCCGTGGACTACGGCCTCACCGCCGGCATCCACTCGCTCGACTCGGCCGAGGTCGCGACCTGGATCGACCGGGTCGAGGCGGGCAACCTGTACGTCAACCGCGGCATCACCGGGGCGATCGTGCAGCGTCAGCCGTTCGGCGGCTGGAAGCGCTCGGCCGTCGGCGCCGGCGCCAAGGCCGGAGGACCGAACTACCTGTTCGGCCTCGGCGGGTGGACGCGCGCCGAGCTGCCCGCCGCCGCACCCGGTGCCGCGACCGCCCCCGCGATCGAGTCGCTCCTGGCCGCGACGGCGGCTGATCTCGAGGCCGTCGAGATCGAGTGGCTGCATCGCGCCGCCGCCTCCGATGAGCGCGCCTGGACCTCGGAGTTCGGTGTCGTCAGCGACAGGTCCGGTCTCGGGGTCGAGCGCAACCTCTTCCGGTACCGCCCCGTCGCCGCCGACGTGCGCATCGCGGAGGACGCGTCGCTGGTCGACGGCATCCGCGTGATCGCCGCCGCGCTGCGCAGCGGCAGCCCGTTCACCGTGTCGGCGGCGACCCTGCCCTCCCGCGTCGAGAAGGCGCTGCGCGCACAGGGCGTGACGGTCGCGCAGGAGAAGGACGCCGCATGGGTGAAGCGCTACGCGAAGGCGGCGGCGAAGGCCGAGCACACGTGGCAGCGGGTCCGGCTCGTCGGCGGCGAGGAGTCGGCGCTGTTCGAGGCGCTCGGCGGAACCCCGGACGTGGCCGTGTGGTCGCATGCCGTGACCGGGGCCGGCCGCGTCGAGATGCTCCCCTTCCTGCACGAGCAGGCGATCTCGATCACGAACCACCGATTCGGCAACCCGACGACCCTGACGGACGGCGTGATCTGACCGATCCGGCCTCCCTCGGGAGCCCCGGGCGGGCACGACTTCGGAGCTGCGGCCGGGCACGCCGCTGAAACGACGGATGCCGCGGCGTGTCAGCCGCGGCATCCGACGTTGTGCCCGTGTCCACGGGATGGGGCTGCGCGGTCAGCCCCGCAGCGCCTCGCCGAGCTTGACCCGCGAGCCCATGCGCAGCAGCGAGTTCTCGTAGATCTTCGCGCCGACGACGATCGCGGCGACGCAGCTCGCGAGCAGGATCACGAGGCTGAGAAGCGGCTCCCACCACTGGGCCTCGCCCACGAACAGGCGCATCGGCATGCCGACGGGAGCCGAGAACGGCACGTACGACATGATCGTGAGCACCAGCGGGTTGTCGTTGAAGATGATCACCAGCACGTAGGGCGCCATGATCAGCATCGTGATCGGGGTCGTGGTCGAGCCGATGTCCTCCTGGCGCGACACCATCGAGGCGGCCGCGGCGAACAGCGCCGCGAGCAGGATGAACCCGAACAGGAAGAACACCGCGAACCAGATGATCGGTGCGCCGAGGGTCGCCAGCACCTCGCGTTGACCCGTCACGATCAGGCCGATCGTGGCGACCGCCGCCAGCGCGAGGATCTGCCCCATCGCGAGGATCGTGTTGCCGATCACCTTGCCGGCCAGCAGCGTGCGCGCCGAGATCGACGACAGCAGGATCTCGACAACACGGGTCTGCTTCTCCTCGACGACGCTCTGGGCGATCGTGCCGCCGAACGTCGCGGCGGCGCCCATGAACACGATGCCGAACGCGATCGCGATGAAGTAGCGCAGCAGCGGGTTGGTCGTCGCGGGCTCGAGGATCTCGACGGTCGGCGCCTGCGACAGCGCCGACACGAGGCCGGACGGCGCGTCCTTCAGCGCCACGACCGTCAGGCCGGTCGGACCGTCGCCGGGGAGCACGGCCGCGTCGACCTTCTCGTCGCGCAGCAGCTCCTCGGCCTCCGCCTGGTCGGCGACCTCGGTGATCTCGATGTCCGGCAGCGCGGACACCGCGGATGCGGTCTCGGAGGTCACGGCGACGGGCATCGACTCCGTGTTCTGGCTGGCGAAGCCGCCGATCACGATGCCCGCGAGGGCGAGCAGCAGCAGGATGCCGGTGGAGATGAGGAACGCCTTGCTGCGCAGCTTCGATCCGATCTCGCGCTCGGCGACGAGCCAGATCATGGACACCTGCGAGGGCGAGCCCGACGTACGCGGAGTGCTCACTGGATGACCTCCTTGAAGATCTGGGCGAGGGACGGATGCTTGGGTGCGAAGCTCGCGACGTCGCCGCGCTCGACGGCGGTGCGCAGCACACGCTGCGCGGTCTCGGGGCCGTCGGCGTCGAACAGGGCATAGCCGCCCTCGAAGTCCAGGACGGAGACCCCCGGTTCGGAGCGCAGCCAGCCGGCGTCACCCGCCGAGACGAGCTCGTACCGGTCGCCCGCGTGCTGGGCGCGCAGGCCGTCGCGGGAGCCGGCGGCGCGGATCGTGCCGCCGGCGAGGATCACGAGATCGTCGCAGAGCCGCTCGACGACGTCGAGCTGGTGCGAGGAGAACAGGATCGACGCGCCCCGAGCCGCCGAGGACTGCAGCACCGAGGCCACGACGTCGACGGCGAGCGGGTCGAGACCCGAGAACGGCTCGTCGAGGATCAGCACCTCGGGGTCGTGCACGAGCGCCGCCGCGATCTGCGCGCGCTGCTGGTTGCCGAGCGACAGCGACTCGATGGTGTCGCCCAGGCGCTCCTCGAGGCCGAGCTCGGTGAGCAGCGCGGTCGCCCTGGCCGTGGCATCCGGCTTGCTGAAGCCGTGCAGCCGCGCGAGATAGACGATCTGCTCGAGCACCTTCATCTTCGGATACAGCCCGCGCTCCTCGGGCATGTAGCCGAAGTGGCGGCGGTCGCCGCTCGTGATCGGGCGTCCGTCGAGGACGACCTGCCCGCCGTCCGAGCTCAGCAGCCCCAGCACGATCCGCATGGTCGTGGTCTTGCCCGCGCCGTTGCCGCCGACGAATCCCGTCAGCCGCCCGGGGGTGACCCCGAACGACACGTCGTCGAGCACCCGCCGCGAGCCGTAGCTCTTGGTGATGCCGGTCAGTTCCAGCTTTCCTGTGCTCACGTCGTTCCGCTCCGTCCGTCGGGGGTGTGCTCGGTGCATCGCATGCCTCCACGCTACGGAGAGCGGTGCGGGCGGGCATCCCCCGTACGGCGGATCGTGCGGCTCACCGCACGGCGGATCTACGGCGTCAGCAGGAGGGAGAGGATCGCGATCGCGAAGGGCAGCGCCGCGGTGACGAAGAGCACGCCGAGGACGATCCCGATGGCGAGCCAGGGGCCGCGACGACGCAGGCGCCGCCCGGGCGGGGCCACGCCGATGGGCGGCGGCGTGAGGAGCGCCTGCGGCGCGACGAACGGGACCGCCGGATGCTGCGCGGCAGGGCTCGGATGCTGCGCGGCAGGGCTCGAATGCTGCGCGGCAGGGCTCGGATGCTGTGTGGCGGTGCCGGTGTGCGGCGCCGCGGCGAGGCGGAGGCGATCGTCGCGCCACCGCGCCCACTGGTCGAGCTTGGTGAGCAGCGCGCCGACCGCGCCGAAGAGCCAGGCCCAGGTGGCCGGATCCAGGGTCGACACCTCGCGCCGGGCGTACAGGAAGAGCCAGTCGTCGACGATCTCGACGTCGAGCTGAGCGGCGTGGTCGATGAACCGCGCCATGACGTCGGGGGTGAAGAGGTAGAGGGCGTCGACCTCGTACCCGGCGGGGCAGTAGAGCGAGAAGTAGCGATCGAAGTCGCCCTCGAGCGACAGCCGCTGGTCGCCGCGGAAGGCGAGGGTCAGTGCGCTGCCGAGGGTGTTGTTGCCGAGCGCGTCGAGCACGATGTTCGGCAGCGGCACGTCGAGCTTGACCGCCACGTAGCCCCAGCGGTGCGTCTGCGACTGCTTTCCGTTGCTCGTCGTGTACTGGTAGTTGCCGAACTCCACGAAACGCGGCGTCGTGCCCCGGAGGACGTCGGTCGACATGCGACCCGAGCCGTTCGAGAAGATCATCCCGGGCAGCGGCGGCGCGTCGATCCGCTCGATGTAGGTCATCGCGTTCGTCGCGGCGAAGCGGGCGAGCCGGAAGCGGGCGACGGCGCGGGCGCGGAGGCCGCGCCGGACGAGCAGCACGATCCCGACGACGAGTCCGGAGAGCAGGAGGAGTCCGAGGGCGAGGGCCACGGCGACGCCGGCGCCGCGTCCGAGGGCGTAGCCGAGGCCGAGGATCATGATGCCGATCACCGGCACCACCATCAGCAGGCAGACGACCGCGAGGATCCATGCCGCGATCTGCGCCCCGGACCGGGGGGTGGCGGCCTTCTGCGCCCGCGTGAACACGTCGACCTCCGCGCGATCGACCGGCTCGAGAAGGGCGCGGGCGTCGAAGAACCCCGCGCTCGTCGACGGGCCGGCGGCGGGGGAGGGAGTCGTCACGTCCCCACGCTAGCCCGTGCGGTCGACGTCCGAGCGCTCCGCGGGGTCAGCGTCGTCCGGCGTGCAGCACGAGTCGCACCAGCAGGCCGGCCGCGAGCGCCCAGAACGCCGCGCTCACCCCGAGCACCGCGATGCCGGACGCGGCGACCAGGAACGTCACGACGGCGGGGATCCGCTCGCCGGGGTCGTCGATCGCCTGCTGCACCGACGAGCCGAAGGCGCCGAACAGCGCGAGCCCGGCGACGGCGGGGATGACGGCCTCCGGCGCGAGCAGCACGAGAGCGGCGAAGGCGGCCGAGAACCCTCCGAGGACGAGGTAGGACCCGCCCGTCGATACCCCGGCGATCCACCGTCGGCGTGGGTCGGGGTCGGCGTCGGGAGACGCCGCGAGAGCCGCGCTGATCGCGGCGAGGTTGATCGCGTGACCGCCCGCCGTCGCTCCGACCGCGGTGCCGAGACCGGTGACGAGCATCGCCGGACGCCACGGCACCTCGTACCCGAAGCTGCGCATGATCGCGATGCCGGGGACGTTCTGCGAGGCCATCGTCACGATGAAGAGCGGCAGCGCGATGCCGACGAGCGCGCCGATCGTGAAGGTCGGAGCCGTGAGTTCGAACCGGGGGACGAGCAGTCCGCCGTCGACCGGGGCGCCCGCCTGTATCAGCGAGATGGCGACGACGACGGCGGCCGCGAGGAAGGCGAGCGGCACCGCCCACCGCGGAGCCAGCCGCGCGCACACGAGCCAGGTCAGCACGACCGGCACCACGCCCCACGGGTTGGCCACGAGTCCGGTGATCGGGGCGAGGCACAGCGGAAGGAGGACTCCGGCGAGCATGGCCTGGGCGATCGACGGCGGGATGCGGGCGATCAGCGCGCCGAGCGCGGGCCAGAGCGCGGTGAGCAGGATGAGCGCCGCCGTGACGAGGAAGGCGCCGACCGCGGCGGGCCACCCGCCCTCCACCGCCCCGGTGGAGGCGAGCAGGGCGGCGCCCGGGGTCGACCAGGCGACGGTGATCGGCATCCGGTGGCGCCAGGCGAGCACGATGCAGGCGAGACCCATCGTGAGACTCACCGCCAGCAGACCGCTCGCGGCCTGGGCGGGCGAGGCCCCGACGGCGCCGAGCCCTGTCAGCACCACCGCGAACGAGCTCGTGAAGCCGACGAGCGCCGTGACGATCCCCGCCAGGATCGGATGGGACAGGGGTGCGGTCGGCATCCTCCGACAGTATCGGGATCGGGCGTCGGACCTGACCGGCTGCGGCTGCGGCTGCCCCCGTGCCCGCGTCCCCGTCTGCGTTCGCGTCAGGCGAGACCCATGCGGTGCGCGAGCACCACGGCCTGCACGCGGTCGCGCGCGCCGAGCTTCTGCAGGATGCGCGAGACGTGCGTCTTCACGGTCGCCTCGCCGATGTACAGCGCGGCCGCTATCTCGGCATTGCTTCGGGCGTCGGCCAGGAGCGCCAGCACCTCCGCCTCGCGGTCGGTGAGCGGCTCGACGAGTGCGGTCGCGGCCGGACGCGGAGCCGATGCGCCGGAATCCGATGCACCGGGAGCCGATGCCCGGGAATCCGGCGCCGCGGGACCGGCGGACGCGGCGAAGCGGGACAGCACGCGCCGCGTCACCTCGGGCGCCAGCATCCCGTCGCCCGCCGCCAGCGCACGGACGGCGGCGATCAGGTCGTCCGCGCCGGCGTTCTTCAGGAGGAACCCGCTGGCCCCGGCGTCCAGCGCCTGGTACAGGTAGTCGTCGCGGTCGAAGGTCGTGACGATGGCGATCGCGGCCGCCACCTCGGGGTCGGCCACGATGCGCCGTGTCGCCTCGATGCCGTCCATGTCGGGCATCTGGACGTCCATCGTGATCACGTCGGGGCGCAGCGCGGAGGCCTGCGCCACGGCCTCGGCGCCCGTCGCGGCCTCGCCGACGACCGTGATGTCGGGCTGCGTGTCGAGGATCGTCCGGAAGCCGGCCCGCAGCATGGCGTGATCGTCGACGAGCAGGACGCGGACGGGCTCGGAGGGTGCGGTCATCGGGAGGTGCTCGCTTCGGTCGGGTCGGATTCGGGGGCGGATGCCGGGTCGGATTCGGGGGCGGATGCGGATGCGGGGGCGAGGGGGACCCGCGCTCGGACGCGCAGTCCGCCGGACGGCCGCGGCGTCATCTCGATCGTGCCTCCCGAGGCGGCCGCGCGCTCGCGCATGCCGAGCTGCCCGAGGCCCGGCCGCACGGCGGTGACGGTGCGTCCGGTGTTGACGATCTCGACCTCGACCCCGTCGGCGTCGTACCGCACCCGCACGTCGGCGGTGGCTCCGGTGCCCGCGTGCCGACGGGCGTTGGTGAGCGACTCCTGGGCGATCCGGTACAGGTTCACCGCGACCACGGACGGGACGGGGACGGGGTCGCCGATCACGGCGAAGTCGGTGGCGAGTCCCGCCTCGGTCGAGGCCTCGACGAGCTCCGCGATGTCGTCGAGGGTCACGGTCGACGCGGCATCCGTCGTCTCGCCGCCGGGCGTCCGCAGCGTCTCGAGAAGGTGCCGCAGCTCCTGGATGGCGTCGCGCGCCGAGCCCTCGATGCCGCTGAGGATGGTCTTCGCCCGCTCGCGGTCCTGATCGACCACGAGCCGCGCGGCACCCGCCTGCACGCCCATCACCGACACGTGGTGCGCGACCACGTCATGGAGCTCCCTGGCGATGCGCACCCGATCGAGCGCGACGGCCTGAGCAGCGGTGACCTCTCGTTCGCGCTCGAGCTCAGCCGTGCGCTGCTCGAGGACCTCGCGTGCCTGCGCCGCGTTCCACGAGCGCTCGCCGAAGTAGTAGGCGCCGCCGAAGTACAGGGCGTTCAGCAGGATCTGGATGAGCATGAAGGCGAGGTACGGCGAGAGGAGTCCCGCGGCGACCTCCGCCTTGTCGGCCTCCTCGATCGCGGTGCGGTACATCGAGATGATGAGCCAGACGAACATGCCGATGATGATGGCGACGCGGACGATCATGGCCGCCCGACGGTTCGCCATCCAGGCGCCCACCGTGTACAGCGACACGAACATCGCGATGTTGCCGACGTAGATCTCGGGCACCTGGAAGGAGATCGCGAGGAAGTACGCCAGGCACACGGCCACGGCGACGGGGCCGGGGAAGCGCCGCCGGAGCGCGAGCGGCGCCGTCACGGCGACCGCGTAGACGAGAGCGGTCCACGGCTCGGCTCTCGTCTCGCCGTAGATCTCGGCGACCGTCGACAGTGCGGCGCTGAGCACGGCGCCGACGAACATGATCGCCGCGAGCACGACGTCGCTGCGCTTCTCGCGGGCGCTCGGGGTGCGGGTGAACGGCGCTGCGGGCATCCCCCCAACCTACGGGGGCGCGGATGCGGCGGCATCCCCCGTGCGGGGGACAGGGCGGCCGACGAGGCTGGACGCTCCTCGCGTTCGGCCTGACGCTGGCGCTGTACGACCTCGCCGAGGTGCTGCTGAAGCCCCTGTTCGGTGCTCTGAGCGACCGGGTGGGCGTGCGCCCGGTCATCATCGGCGGGCTGCTCGCCTTCTCGGCGTTCTCGGTCGTGGGTGCCGTCGTGCCGGGCATGCTCGGTCTCGTCCTCGGGCGGTTCGGCCAGGGAGCCGCGGCCTCCGCCTTCTCGCCGTCGTCGTCCGCGGCCGTCGCGCGGCTGACCGACGACGCCACGCGCGGCCGCTACTTCGGCCGCTACGGATCCTGGAAGAGCCTCGGGTACGCGCTCGGACCGCTGCTCGGCGCCGTGCTCGTGGTGTGGGGCGGAATGCCGGCACTGTTCTGGGCGCTCGCCGCGCTCGGACTCGTCGCGGCCGGGTGGGTCGCAGTCGCCGTGCCGCACGTGCCGGTGCTGCCGCGCAGACGCGTGACGCTCGTCGACCTCGGCCGCGAGCTCATCGCTCCCGGCTTCCTCGTGCCCACCCTCGTGCTCGCCGCGACCACCGGCGCGCTCGCCGTCGCCGTCGGCTTCCTCCCGCTGCTCGGTCGTCAGGCCGGACTCGACACGGTGGGGAGCATGGCGATCGTCACGGTGCTCGCCATCGCGTCGAGCGTCGCCCAGCCGTTCGTCGGAGCCGCGCACGACCGGGGGCGCGTGTCGGTGCGACTCGGCACCGTCGGCGGACTCTCGCTCATCGCGGTCGGCATCGCGATCGCGGCGGTCGCCGGACACCCTGCCGCTCTCGTCGCGACCGCACTGCTCGTCGGCCTCGGCGTCGGCACGGCCACGCCGGTGGCGTTCTCGCATCTCGCGGCGTCGACCCCGCCCGAGCGCATGGGGCGGACGATGGGCAGCGCGGAGCTCGGCAGAGAGCTCGGTGACGCCGGCGGCCCGCTCGTCGCGGGAGCCGTGGCCACGGCATCCGTCCCTGGCGTCGGGCTCGCCGCGGTGGCGGTGCTGACCGCGGGCGCCGGCGCGCTCGCGCTCCTCGGACTCCGCCCGCGGGCGGATGCCGTCCCGTCGGACTGACGCGGCCCCACCGGACGCTCTTGATACACCCTCGAAGGTCACGGTCTCGTTCGACCTCGGCAGCCGTGAGGCGGTCGACGAGCTCGTCGAGCGCGCGAGCGCCGCGGGAGGACGCATCGGCGACACCGACGACTACCCCTTCATGTACCAGCGTCAGTTCGACGACCCCGACGGGTACCACTACTCGCCGTTCTGGATGAAGACGGACGCCGACACGGCGTCGTGAGCGACCTTCCGGCGGCGCTCGAGGTCGTCGGCGCGCGCTGGGCGCTGCTCATCGTGGAGCGCCTGCTCGACGGACCGCAGCGCTACGGCGACCTGCAGCGCGATCTCGGAGCACCCACGAACATGCTCGCGACGCGTCTGCGAGAACTGGAGGCGGCGGGCGTGCTGCGCCGCCTGCCGCTGCGGCACAACACGCGGGCCTACGCCCTGACCGAGCGGGGCGAGGCGCTGCGCGAGGCGATCGACGCCCTCGGTCGCTGGGGCGCGACGGGCGCGACGGGCGCATCGGGCGCGGCGGGCGCGACGGGCGCATACTGAGTGGATCACGATCTGTGCGAAGGAGCACTGCCATGACCGGACGCGTCCTGATCGACCTCTTCATGACCCTCGACGGCGTCGCGCAGGGACCGGGCGGCGTCGGTGAGGACACCTCCGGCGGCTTCGAGTTCAGCGGCTGGCAGGCCGGGTACCCGTCGTCCGGCATGGGCGAGGGCGTGGCGAGGGGGATGCAGCGGCTCGACGCCCTGCTCCTCGGTCGCCGCACCTACGACATCTTCGCCTCCTACTGGCCCCACCACACCGAGGGACCGTCCGGCGAGATCGGACGACTCTTCGACCGCGTGCCGAAGTACGTCGCGACGAGGGATGAGACCCGCGACCTGCCGTGGCAGGGCAGCGTGCGGGTCGGAGGCGACCTCGCGGCGGAGATCGCCGAGCTGCGGGAGCGTCATGATGAGGTGCACGTGATCGGCAGCATCGACTTCGTGCACTCGCTGCTCGCCGAGGGGCTGTTCGACGAGCTGAATCTCTGGGTCTATCCGATCCTCCTCGGCGTGGGCAAGAAGGTGTTCGACGATGGCGCCCTGCCCTCGGTGCTGAGGCTGCTCGAGCCGCCGACGCCGGACGATGAGGGTGTCCTGCTGCTGCGCTACGGACGGACGGACCGGGTGCCGGAGGTATCCACGTTCGAGGACTGATCGTCGGGGGGCGTCAGCCGAGCATCCGCTCGATGACCCGCGCGACGCCGTCGTCATCGTTCGAGGTGGTCGTCTCGTCCGCGGCCTCCTGCACCACAGGTGCCGCATCGGCCATGGCGACGCCGTGACCCGCCCACCGCAGCATCTCGACGTCGTTGAGCGCATCGCCGAAGGCGACCACGTCGGCGCGATCGATGCCGACGTGCGCGCACAGGCGTGCGAGACCCGTCGCCTTCGTCACCCCTTCGGCCATGACCTCGACGAACGGAGCCCCCGACAGCGTCGCCTCGAAGCCGGTGAGCCCGAGGTCGCGCAGGGCGTCGAAGAGCGCGGCCGGCGCGAGCTCCGGATGCCGGATCACGAACTTCAGGCTCGGCGCCGCCAGCACCTGGTCGAGCGGCACGCCGCCCATCGTCTTCGGGTCGCGCTTGTGGTCGGAGAGGTCGGCGATCTCGGCGTAGCCGTGCTGCGCGACGAAGCCCTCACCGCCGTCGCGCACGCTGGCGAACAGGAGTCCGGGGATGCTGGCGCGCAGCGCCTCGGCCAGGGTGCGGATCGTCGCGGAGGGGAGCTCCTCGGCGAACAGCATCCGCCCATCGGTGAGGTGCGTGGCGTAGGCGCCGTTGCTGTACAGCGCCCAGTCGTCGAAGCCCGCGCCGCCGGCGATCGCGCGCAGGCCGATCGGCTGCCGCGCGGTGACCGGGACGACATGGATGCCGCGGGCTCGTGCCGCGTCGAGTGCTGCGCGGGTGCGCGGGCTGACCTCGACGGCGGACGTCAGCAGCGTGCCGTCGAGGTCGGTCGCGATCAGGCGCAGCGCCATGGCGTCGGAGCCTGCGTCAGGAGAAGATCATCGGAAGGTCGTCGTCGGCATCGTCCTCTCCGCCGAGATCGAGCTCCGCCACCACCGGCACGTGATCGCTCGGCTGCTCGCCCTTGCGCTCCTCGCGGTGGATCGAGGCGCCCGTCACCGCGTCGGCGAAGGTGCGCGAGCCGAGGATGAAATCGATGCGGATGCCCTCGTTGCGGGGGAACTTCAGCCGCTGGTAGTCCCAGTAGGTGTACCCCTCGGGGAGCAGCGGCCGCACGACGTCGGTGACCCCGGCGTCGGCGAGTGCGAAGAACGCGTCGCGCTCGGGAGGGGACACGTGCGTGGAGACGCCCTCGACGATCGCGGGGTCTCCGTTGTCATGGGCGAACGGGATGATGTTGAAGTCGCCGACCAGGGCGAGGGGGAGGTCGGGGTTCGCCGACAGCTCGGCGGCCGTCGCCTTCTTGAGTTCCTCGAGCCAGTGCAGCTTGTACCGGTAGTGCGGGTCGTCGAGCGAGCGGCCGTTCGGCACGTAGAGGCTCCAGACGCGGACGCCGTCGACCATCACGCCGAGCGCGCGGGCCTCGAGCGGCGCGTCAGGACCTTCATGCCCCTTCGCGAAGCCCGGCATGCCGTCGAACGCGGTGCGGACGTCGGTGACGGGCAGTCGGCTGGCGATCGCGACGCCGTTCCACTGGTTCAGGCCGTGGACCTCGACGTGATAGCCCGCCTCTTCGAACGGCGCGTAGGGGAACTGCTCGGGCTTGCACTTGATCTCCTGCATCGCCAGCACGTCGATGTCCTCTCGGACGGCGAACTCGACGGTGCGGGTCACGCGGGTGCGGATGGAGTTGACGTTCCAGGTGGCCAAGCGCATGCGTCAAGCCTAGGCCGTGCCTCCTACACTGGATGCCGTGACCGCACTCGACACAGATCGCCAGACGCTCCTCGACCTCATCACGGACGAGGCGGTGTTCCACGGCGACTTCACCCTCTCGAGCGGCAAGAAGGCGACGTACTACGTCGACATGCGCAAGCTCACACTCGATCACCGCGCGGCTCCTGCCATCGGCCGCGTCATGCTGGACCTCATCGGCGACCTCGACGTCGTGGCGGTCGGGGGCCTGACGCTCGGCGCCGACCCGATCGCGAACTCGGTGCTCCATGCGTCGGTCGCGACCGACCGGCCGCTCGACGCGTTCGTCGTGCGCAAGGAGCCGAAGGACCACGGCCGCGGCCGCCAGATCGAGGGCGCCGATGTCGCGGGGAAGCGCGTCGTCGTGCTCGAGGACACCTCGACCACGGGCCAGTCCGCGCTCAAGGCCGTCGAGGCTCTGCGCACGGAGGGCGCGGAGGTCGTGGCCGTCGCCGTGATCGTCGACCGCAAGACCGGGGCACAGGCCGCCGTCGAAGCCGAGGGTCTCGAGTGGCGCGCAGCCTTCGACCTCGACGACCTCGGACTCGACCCGCAGTGACCAGGTACGCCTTGGCCGTCGATGTCGGCGGCACCAAGATGGAGGCCGCGCTCGTCGATGAGCACGGCACACTGGTCGAGGGCAGCCGCTCGCGTCAGGCGACCGGCCGGGAGGCGACCCTCGAGTCGTTGGACGCCGCCGTCGTCTCGATCGTTAGGCACGCCCTCACGGCGTTGCCGGCGGATGCCGAGCTCGTCGGGGCCGGGGCAGGCAGCGCCGGACCGATCGACCGTGGTGCCGGCGCCATCATGCCGGTGAACATGCCGCTCGGCCGGGGTTTCGGCCTCGCCGAGTCCGTCCGCGCCGCGGCATCCGGCGTTCTCGGGCGCGATGTGCCGACGATCCTGGGTCACGACGGCGGTGCGCTCGCGCTCGCCGAGTCCTGGCTGGGTGCCACGCAGGATGCCGGGGCCTCGCTGTCGATCGTCGTGTCGACCGGCGTCGGCGGAGGCTTCGTCGTGAACGGCGCCTACATCCCGGGAGCAACGGGCAACGCCGGACACCTCGGACAGGTGCGCCGTGAGGGCGGGCTCACTCTCGAGGAGATCGCGTCGGGGCCTGCGAGCGCCGCGTGGGCTCAGCAGCAGGGCTGGACCGGATCGACCGGCGAGGACCTCGCCCGGGACTCCGCGGCGGGGGACCCCATCGCTCGGGCCGCGATCGAGCGCTCGGCGACGGCGGTCGGTGAAGCGCTCGCGGATGCCGCGACGCTCGTCGATCTCGATGTCGTCGCGATCGGCGGCGGATTCTCGCGGGTGTCGGCCGACTACATCGACCTCGTGCAGCAGGCGCTCACCGCGAGCGCGGCCCATGAATACTCGCGCCGTACCCGCGTGGTGCGCTCGGGCCTCGGCGATGAAGGTCCGCTCATCGGCGCCGCGGCGCTCGTCCTGCGCTGAGGCCCGCTTCCCGAAGCGCGGTCACCGCGACGCGACGACGAGGTGGCGCTGCGGGCCCTCGATGCGTGCCATCGCGATCTTCAGGTCGGTCGTGTCGGCCGCGACAGCGTCGATGCGCGCGACGAGGGACCTCTCGACCTCGGACAGATCGCTTGCGACAGCGTCGATGCGCGCGACGAGGGACTTCTCGACCTCGGACAGATCGCTTGCGACAGCGTCGATGCGGGCGGAGAGCTTCGCTTCGACTCCGTCGATGCACGAGGAGAGTTTCGTTTCGAGCCCGTCGGTGCGCCGGACGCACCAGGAGAAGCCCGCGAACATCGCCACTGCCAGCGTGACCACGATGCCCACGGCGCTGAGGACGATCGCGATGATCTCTGCGGACACGAACATGCTCCCATTCTGCGGGTGGACGGTGGGGTCTCGCAGAATGCTACGCAGGCGACGACCAGGGTGACCGGCGGTGCGGGTCATCGATCGGGCAGTGGGGAGAACGCGGTCTGAGAGGTGGTCGTGCAGGACAGGTCACCGTCTTCCGTTCGCCTCCTTAACAAAACCGTCATACGCTCGTAGGAGGCGACGGAAGGATCACGCATGCGCGTACTCGGACTGCTCTCAGGCACCTCTCATGACGGGATCGATGTCACGGTCGTGGCCTTCGAGGAGAGTGACGGAGAGCTGCGCGGCACCGTCCTGCACGAGGACAGCGTCCCGTACGACCCCGAGCTGCGTGCCCGCCTCGTCGCGGCGCTGCCGCCCGCGCCGACCACCTTCGCCGAGATGTGCGAGCTCGACACGCTGATCGGCCAGGCGTTCGCGGAGGTCGCGGCGTCCGCATCCGCGGCGGTCGGGGGAGTGGATGCCGTGTGCACGCACGGCCAGACCGTCTACCACTGGGTCGACGGAGGGCACGCGCGCGGAACCCTCCAGATCGGCCAGCCCGCGTGGATCGCCGAGCGTGTCGGCGCACCGGTGGTGTCCGACGTCCGTATCCGTGACATCACGGTCGGGGGGCACGGCGCACCCCTGGTGTCCTACCTCGACGAGCTCCTCCTGCGCGGCCGCGCGGGCGTCTCGGCAGCCGTCAATCTCGGCGGCATCGCGAACATGACCGTGGTCGGGCCCGACGGCCTGTCGGCGTACGACATCGGCCCGGCCAACGCGCTCGTCGACGCGGTCATCGTGGCGGAAGGACTGAACGAGCTCGGCTACGACGCGGACGCCGCGGTCGCGCGCACCGGGGTCGTCGATCACGACCTCCTCGCGGCGCTGCTCGCCGACCCGTACTACGCGCTGCCCGCGCCGAAGAGCACGGGCAAGGAGCACTTCCACCTCGAGTACGTGCGTTCGCGCACAGAGGGGCGTGACGTCGCGGTCGCCGACCTCGTGCGGACGCTCACCGAGCTGACCGTCCGCACGGTCGCGCAGGACGTGCACGCCGCCGGCATCGGGTTCCTCGCGGTCTCCGGCGGGGGATGCCACAACCCGCTGATCATGGACGGGCTCCGTGCGGCCCTGCCGCTCGTAGACGTGGTGCTCGCGGACGAGCTCGGAGCCCCCGTCGACAGCAAGGAGGCGATCCTGTTCGCGCTGATCGGCTGGTGCACGATGCACGGCGTGGCCGCTGTGACGCCCGGCGGAACGGGTGCACGGGAGCCGCGCATCCTCGGCACGATCACCCCGGGACCGGGTCCGCTCCGGATGCCGGAACCGATCGACAGGGTCCACAGCCTGACGCTGAGCTGAGCTGAGCTGAGCTGAGCTGAGCGTCAGCGCTTGCGGTCGTCGTCGTCCCAGGGGCCTTCCCACCAGCCGGCGCGGCCGTCGCCGTCCGCGCCGCCGCCACGGCGCCGCGAGCGGATGAACTGCACGATGAACACCGTCAGCGAGCTCAGCAGGATGACGAACAGGACCAGGAACAGCAGGTCGGACTGGTTCACGGGCGCTTCCCCTCCGCGGCATCCGCCACGATCTTCGCGATCCGGGCGGATCGGGTCTCGGCGCGCTTCGCCATGGCGATGTGCGTGAGGCCGAACTTCTTCACGGACTTCGGGAAGGCGTCCCAGTGGGCGCGCGCAGCGGGCACCGCGTCCAGCGCCGCCGTCAGCTCCTCGGGCTCGATCCCGGCCTCCGGGCCGTCGAGCATCGTCCACGATCCGTCGGCCTTGGCCGCCTCCAGCACCCGGATGCCGGCCGGAGCGAGCAGCCCGGCGGCCTCGAGGTCGACCAGCCTGGCCTTGTTCGTCGCCGCCCACCCGCTGCCGCGACGGCGCGGCGAGAACCACTGGCCGACGGTCGTGTCGTCGAAGGTGCGCACCGGTCCGTCGATCCAGCCGAAGCACAGCGCCTGTCGCACCGCGTCGTCGTACCCGACGCCTGCGGCGCCCCCGCCGCGCACGCTGAGCAGCCAGACGCCGGCCCCGCGTTCGTGGTGCTCCTCGAGCCAGGCGCGCCACGCCGCGGCATCCGCCGCCGAGACCCGCTCGCCCTCGTCGAGTGCGCCCATGTCCGCGCCTGTCAGTCCTCGTCGAGCGTGGGGATCGACTCGGTGACCGTCGGCAGCAGATCGGCGACCGAGTCGACGATCTCGTCCGGGCGGAACGGGTACTTCTGCACCTCGGCCTCGTCGCTGATGCCCGTCATCACGAGCACGGTGTGCAATCCCGCCTCGATGCCCGCGATGATGTCGGTGTCCATGCGGTCGCCGATCATGCCGGTCTTCTTCGAGTGCGCCCCGATCTTGTTCAGGGCGGAGCGGAACATCATCGGATTCGGCTTGCCGACCACATAGGGCTCCTTGCCCGTGGCCTTGGTGATGAGCGCGGCGATCGCGCCGGTCGCCGGCAGCACCCCGTCGGCCGAGGGGCCCGTCGCGTCCGGATTCGTGACGATGAAGCGGGCGCCCTTGTTGATGTGCCGGATCGCCTTGGTGATCGCCTCGAACGAGTAGTTGCGCGTCTCGCCGACGACGACGAAGTCGGGGTCCGTCTCGGTCATGATGAACCCCGCCTCGTGCAGAGCGGTGAGGATGCCGGCCTCGCCGATCACGAAGGCCGAGCCGCCGGGCAGCTGCTGGCGCAGGAAGTCCGCCGTCGCGAGCGCCGATGTCCAGATGCGGTCCTCGGGGACCACGAGTCCGCTCGCTCGCAGCCGAGCCGAGAGATCGCGCGCCGTGAAGATCGAGTTGTTGGTGAGCACCAGGTAGGGGATCTCGTTCTGCTCCCAGCCGGCGAGCAGCTCGGACGCGCCGGGGATGGCGGTGTTCTCATGCACGAGCACGCCGTCCATGTCGGTCAGCCAGCATTCGATGTCGTCACGGTGTCCCATGTGCACAGCCTATTGGGCGGTGCCGACGGACGGGGTCCGGGGTCACCGCGTGGTCAGGCGGTGAGCCAGACCACGTCCGCCGCGCCGTCGGGCAGCTCCCGATCGACACCCGCGAGCTCGAGGCCTGCGGCCGTCGTGGTGACCTCGGCGGCGACCACGAGGCCGAGCGACTCGAGTGCACGCAGCAGCTCGGGGTCCCGGTCGTCGACGCGCAGGACTCGTCCGGAATGTCCCGTCGGCGCGTCCGCGAGCAGCACGAACGGCTCGCGGTGGACGACGCCAGCGGCATCCGGGATGGCGTCGCCGTGGGGATCGAACCGCGGGCGGCCGAGCCTCTCGTCGATCCCCTCGAGCAGGCGATCGCTGATGGTGTGCTCCAGCACCTCGGCCTCGTCGTGCACCTCGTGCCAGCCGTAGCTGAACTCCTGCACGAGCCACGTCTCGATGAGACGGTGCCGGCGCACCATCGCGAGTGCGCGTCGCGTTCCGGCATCCGTCAGCCGCACAGCGCCGTAGGGCACGTGCGAGACGAGGCCCGCCGCGGCGAGCTTCTTGACCATCTCGGTCACGGACGAGGGGGCGATGCCCAGCTTCGCGGCGAGCACCGACGGCGTGATCGGCGCATCCTGCCATTCGGTGTGCGCGTAGACGGTCTTCAGATAGTCGTCAGCTGCCGGGGATGCCACCGTTCCAGCCTAGATCAGGAGTTCGCGACCTCCACGAGCAGCCCGAACGCGACCTGTCCGGCGAAGAACACGACGAGGAAGCCGAGCAGCGCGGCGAACAGCGACAGACGCCCGTCGAACCCCTCGACGTCGGCGATGCCGATCTTGCGCGCGCGGAAGGCGAGGACGAGCGTCGCGATCCCGAGCGCGAGCTGCACCCACGGGCCGCCGACGGGGAGAACCGAGGGGAACGCCACGAGCAGTGCTCCGACCACGCCGGTCGCGATGCCGATCCAGGTGAGGATGCGGACGGAGCGGCGCGCGGAATCGGCAGACATGGTGTCGAGCCTAATCCTCGCCCCCGACCCGCTCGAACCGTCACTCAGGCGCCGGAGAGCACGAGCCAGAGCAGTGCGGCGTTGAGGGCGATGAGAAGCACGGATGCCACGACGCCGGCCACCGTCGTCCACGCGCGGTTCGCCCACTCGCCGAGCGTGCGGCGCTGGGCCGTCAGGGCGACGAGGGGGATCAGGGCGAAGGGGATGCCGAAGGACAGCACCACCTGGCTGAGCACGAGCGCCAGCGTCGGATCGACGCCGACGCCGAGGATGACGAGAGCCGGCATGAGGGTGACGAGCCGTCGGGCGAGCAGCGGGATGCGCACCCGCAGGAGGCCGTGCATGATCTCCGCACCCGCGTAGGCGCCGACCGACGTCGACGCGAGGCCCGAGGCCAGCAGCCCCACCGCGAAGAACGTCGCGACGACGGGGCCCAGGCCGGAGGCGAGCGCCGCGTGCGCGCCTTTGAGCGAATCGGTGCCCTCCACGCCGGCGAGGTTGGCGGCGGCGAGCAGCAGGATGCCGAGGTTCACCGTCCCGGCGATGAGCATGGCGATGGACACGTCCCAGCGGGTGGCCGTGAGCAGCCGCCGGATGCGGGACGTGTCGGTGCGCGCGGCCTCGGTCGGCGCGTGCGTCCCCGCGGCGCCGAAGCGATCGCGAGTGAGGGAGGAGTGGGCGTAGATCGCGTGCGGCATGATCGTCGCCCCGAGGATGGAGGCTGCGAGCAGCACCGACCCGGTGCCCTCGAACCGAGGGAGGAGACCGCCGACGACGCTCGCCGCGTCCGGCGGGGCGACGAAGAGGCCGGCGATGAAGGCGACGGTGATGATCGCCATGAGCGCGATGATGACGAACTCGAACGGGCGAGGACCCCGCCGGCTCTGCACCACGAGGAGCGCCATCGACACGGCCCCTGTGATGAGACCGCCGAGGAGCAGCGGGATGTCGAAGAGGAGATGCAGCGCGACGGCCCCGCCGATGACCTCGGCCAGATCGGTGGCCATCGCGACGAGCTCCGCCTGCAGCCAGTACGCGCGTCGCGCCCAGGGCTTCGTGAGCCGGCTGCCCAGGACCTCGGGCAGGCTCTGTCCGGTGACCACGCCGAGCTTGGCGGACAGGTACTGGATCAGCCAGGCCATCACGTTGCCGGCGATCACCACCCAGACGAGCAGGTATCCGTACTGAGCGCCTGCCGTCATGTTGCTCGCGACGTTGCCGGGGTCGAGGTAGGCGACTCCGGCGACGAGTGCGGGTCCGAGCAGCCAGAGGCTCCGCGGCGGTGTGGTCCGCGCGACGGGAGTGTCGTCGATCGCTGCAGTTTTCGGCATGCCGAAATCGTAGCGGATTTTTCGGTGAGCCTAAATATCCGCAGCCGGCGAATGCGAGGGAGCCGGATAGCCTGGTCGGATGGACGACCAGCCCCCGACGCACGCCGAGACGAGCGGCTCGCCCGCGCAGCCGGGGTACGGCGTCGGGCCGTGGCCGGGCGGCGAGGCCGCCTGGCCGAAGGACGACCGCTACGACCGGGAGCTGCTCGCCGGCGGCGACACCCGGAACGTGATCGACCGCTACCGCTACTGGCGGATGGAGGCGATCGTCGACGACCTCGACACGCGGCGGCATCCGTTCCACGTCGCCATCGAGAACTGGCAGCACGACATGAACATCGGCTCGATCGTGCGCAGCGCCAACGCCTTCCTCGCGGACACCGTGCACATCATCGGCCGGCGACGCTGGAACAAGCGCGGCGCCATGGTCACCGACCGGTACCAGCACGTCGTGCACCACGACGACGTCGAGTCGTTCGCCGCGTGGGCGGAGGCCGAGGGCATCCCGATCATCGCGGTCGACAACGTCGAGGGCGCCGTGCGCGTCGATCGCGCCGACCTGCCGCAGAGCTGCGTGCTGCTCTTCGGTCAGGAGGGGCCCGGCCTCTCGGATGCGGCGCTCGCCGCGGCATCCGCGCACGTGGAGATCACCCAGTACGGCTCCACGCGGTCGATCAACGCGAGCGCCGCCGCGGCCGTCATCATGTACGAGTGGTGCCGCAGGTACGCGGACTGAGCCCTCGACACGGTTCGGCGACGCGCGTAGCGTGAGTGCCGATCGAGGAGGCCGCCATGGCAGATCTGACCCCCATCCGTCCGTTCCTCTGGTTCGACGGTCGCGCACAGGAGGCGATGGACTACTACGTCTCCGTCTTCCCGAACTCGTCCGTCGATGCCGTGGCCCACTATCCCGACGAATCGCTCGACCGCCACTTCCGGGGCATGGGCGGCAAGGTCATCAACGGCGAGTTCACGCTGAACGGGATGCCCTTCGGCTGCCTCGACGGCGGGCCGGAGTTCACCTTCAACGAGTCGGTCTCGTTCTCATCGCGTGCGAGGACCAGGCCGAGATCGATCACTACTGGGCGGCGCTGTCGGCCGTTCCGGAGTCGGAGGCCTGCGGCTGGTGCAAGGACCGCTTCGGCGTCAGCTGGCAGATCGTCCCCGCCGGACTGGATCTGCTGCAGCAACGGCCGGAGCAGATCCAGGCGCTCATGCACATGAAGAAGATCGTGATCGCCGAGCTCGAGAGCGCGTGAGCGGGAGTCCCGTCACCCGCCGGCGCTGAGCCATCGCCCCGACCGGACCCGCCACCCGAGGGTCGCCAGGCGGGCGAGCAGATAGATCCCGAAGAACGCGACGGCGAGCCAGACCAGCCCCGCCCATCCGTCGACGCCCGTGGCCGCGATGAGCCAGAGCGCCGGCAGGAAGGGGACGAGGTTCAGACCTCCCGCGATCGCGAGGTAGCGGGCGTCGCCCGCGCCCATCAGCACGCCGTCGAGGACGAACACCACCCCGGCGACCGGCTGCGCGATCGCGAGGACGAGGAGTGCGGGCTGCACGAGCGCCGCGACCTCCGCGTCGCCCGTGAAGACGATGCCGAGCACGCCGGATGCCGCGGCGATGAGCGCGCCCACGGCGACGCCGAACCACGCGCCCCACGCGACGGTGCGGCCGAGGACGCGGTGCACCTGCTGCTCGTCGCCGGCGCCCAGCTCCTTCCCGATCAGCGCCTGAGCAGCGATCGCGAGGGCGTCGAGGGCGAAGGCGGCGGCCGAGAAGATCGTGAACACGATCTGCCAGCCCGCGAGCTCGCCGGTGCCGATCCCGGTGGCCACCGCCACGGTCACGAGCAGTGCGGCCCGCAGGCTCACGGTGCGCAGGAACAGCCAGCCGCCCGACCGCGCCGTGCTGCCGAGTCCGTCGCGCCGGGCGCGCAGCGAGGCGTCGTGGCGGGCGGCGAGTCGCCGCACCACGAGGACGTACGCGCCGACCATGCCCCACTGCGCGACGACCGTGCCCGCGGCGGAGCCGGCGATCCCCCAGCCGAGACCGTAGATGAAGAGCACGTTGAGCAGGCCGTTCGCGCCGAAGCCGAGCCCGGCGATCCACAGCGGCGTGACGGTGTCCTGCATGCCGCGCAGCAGGCCCGTGGCGGCGAACACGATGAGCATCGCGGGGAGCCCCCACATCGACACCACGAGATACGCGTTCGCGTCGGCCGCCACCGCGTCGCTCGCACCGAACAGGGAGACGAGCCAGGGGGAGGAGGCGGCGCCGGCGGCGGCCAGCACGGCGCCGATCGAGAGAGCCAGCCACATCCCGTTGATGCCGACAGACACGGCCTCGCCGGGCCGCCCGGCACCGAACAGCCGGGCGACGGCGGGGGTCGTCGCGTAGGCGAGGAACACCATGAGGCCGACGATGGTCTGCAGCACGGCGCCGGCGATGCCGAGGCCGGCGAGGGGCGTCGTGCCGAGATGCCCGACGAGGGCCGCGTCGACGATGAGGAACGCGGGCTCGGCGATCAGGGCGCCGAGCGCGGGGACGGCGAGGCGCAGGATCTCGCGGTTGAGGGTGCGCCCGGTCATCCTCCGAGCCTATGGGCTGGCGCCGACGTCCGGAGGCCTCCCGGTCCTCCGGCCCGTCCGTGCCCGCGCGGTCGTACGCTGGAGGGACCGACCGGATGCCACGGAGGTGCGACATGAGCGATCCGCGCGAGGCTGCAGCGAGGTACCGCGCGCGCCGGCAGGGCGACCTCCCGGACGAGGCGAGCGATGCCGACGCCGGTTCCCCGCCCGGTGCCGCCGCGGCCGTCGACCGCGCCGCATACATCGAGACGGCGATCCAGATCGCGATGCGCCGAGGAGATTTCGACGATCTGCCCGGGGCGGGCAAGCCCATCCCGGGTCTCGGCACCCACCACGACCCGGACTGGTGGATCCGGCGCAAGATCCAGACCGAGAACCTCACCGGGCTCGGACCGCCCGCGATCATGCTGCGGGCCGAGGACCGGGCCCTCGACGAGCGCCTCGATCACCTCCGGCACGAGGCCGAGGTGCGTGAGGCGCTGGAGGACTTCAATCGCCGTGTCGTCGAGGCGCGTCGGCAGCTGCAGGGCGGACCGCCGGTCGTGACGGCCCTCCGCGAGGTCGACGTCGAGATCGAGGCGTGGGCGGCACGACGCGCGGCCCGCGCCGCGGAGCCTTCCGCCGCCGCGGAGGCTCCGGCCCCGGGGCGACGTCGCCGCTTCGGCATCCGTCGCCGGTCCTGACCACGCACGCAGCTCGCCCTGCCGCGAATGTCCGACCGCCGCCTAGGCTGTTCGCATGACAGATGTGCTTCCCTCCGGCCTGGAGACCTCCGAGTTCAGCTCCGACATCCGCCCGCAGGACGACCTGTACAGGCACGTCAACGGATCCTGGCTCGAGCGCACCGAGATCCCCGGCGACAAGGCGCGGTGGGGGTCGTTCCATCTCCTCGCCGAGCAGGCCGAGAAGGACGTGCGCGCCATCATCGAGGAATCGCAGGATGCCGAGGAGGGCACCCTGGCACGCAAGATCGGCGACCTCTTCGCGAGCTTCATGGACACCGAGCGCATCGCCGCGGCCGGCGCCACCCCGCTCGTCTCGACCCTGGCCGAGATCGACGCGATCGACGGCATCCCCGAGCTGCTGCGCGTCGCCGGCGCCTACGACCGCGACGGCCGCGCCCACCTCATCGGGTTCTACGTCGACGGCGATCCCGGCGATCCCGAGCGCTACCTGCCCGTCATCGTGCAGTCGGGCCTCTCGCTCCCCGATGAGAGCTACTTCCGGCTCGACACGTTCTCCGACACGCGCGCGGCGTATCACGCCCATCTCGAGCGTCTGCTGACCCTCGCCGGCGTCCAGGACCCGGCGGCGACGGCGGACAGCGCCATCGCGCTCGAGACCGAGCTCGCCGGGCACCACTGGGACAACGTGCGCAGTCGCGACGCGGTCGCCACCTACAACCTCCGGACGTGGGACGAGGTGCAGGAGCTCGCCGGCGTCGACCTCACGCCCTGGCGCGACGCCGTCGCGCCCGAGCGCCCCGAGGCCTTCGCCGAGATGGTCGTCTCGCAGCCCAGCTTCCTCGAGGGGCTCGGCGGCCTCCTCGTCGACGCACGTCTCGACGACTGGAAGGCCTGGCTGCGCGCGCAGGTGGTGCACGCCGCAGCGCCCTACCTGACCGACGACTTCGTGCAGGAGAACTTCTCGTTCTACGGCACCGAGCTCACCGGCGTGCCCACGATCCGCGAGAGGTGGAAGCGCGGCGTCTCGGTGACGGAGGGCGCGCTGAGCGAGGCCATCGGCAAGGTGTACGTCGAGCGCCACTACCCGCCGACCGCGAAAGCCGCGATGGACGAGCTCGTCGCGAACCTCATCGAGGCGTACCGGCAGAGCATCGCCGACCTCGAGTGGATGACCGCCGAGACGCGTGAGCGCGCCCTCGCGAAGCTCGACTCCTTCACCCCGAAGATCGGCCACCCCATGGTGTGGCGCGACTACTCGTCGCTCGCCATCGACCGGTCCGACCTGTTCGGCAATGTGCGCCGGGCGGCGATCTTCGAGCACGACCGCAACGTCGCGAAGATCGGCGCCCCCATCGACCGCGACGAGTGGCACATGCCGCCGCAGATGGTGAACGCGTACTACAACCCCTCGATGAACGAGATCGTGTTCCCGGCGGCGATCCTGCAGTATCCGTTCTTCGACGCCTCCCGCGATGCGGCCGCCAACTACGGCGGCATCGGCGCGGTGATCGGCCATGAGATCGGTCACGGCTTCGACGACCAGGGCAGCCGCTACGACGGCGACGGCAAGCTCGAGGACTGGTGGACTGATGCCGATCGCTCGGCGTTCGAGCAGCGCACCAGGGCTCTCATCGCGCAGTACGACGAGCTCGTGCCCGAGGGTCTCGACGCCGAGCACCACGTGAACGGCGCCCTGACGATCGGCGAGAACATCGGCGACCTCGGCGGCCTGGGCATCGCGCTCAAGGCGTACGAGCTCTCGCTGGCGGGCGCCGAGGCGCCGGTGGTCGACGGCTACACGGGGGTGCAGCGCCTCCTGCTGTCGTGGGCTCAGGTGTGGCAGCAGAAGAGCCGCGAGGCCGAGACCCTGCGCCTGCTCACGATCGACCCGCATTCGCCGAACGAGTTCCGGTGCAACCAGATCGTCCGCAACATCGACGCCTTCTACGAGGCCTTCGACGTGTCCGAGTCGGATGCTCTGTGGCTGCCGCAGGACTCGCGAGTGACGATCTGGTGACACGTCGGTCCTGACGGCCTCCGCCTCGTCGGGGTGCCCTGCTTACCGCCGCGTGACCATCAGATGACCGATCTCCGGCGTATGTAGGGCATCCTCACCTGAGGGGGTTACGATATCCGTGCTGCGGGGGCTGGACCCCGCAGCATCCCGCCCATCCAACCCCCCTGTTAAGGATCACGCGTGGGTGCTCCCGAGCCTGTCGACGGGCCGTCCCTGGCCTCGCTGCGCCGCTCTCAGCGGACCAGCCGGCGCCTGCCGCGGCGTGCCGCCGCAGGCCGCCGCTCCTTCACCTCGACGCTGCGTGCGCTCGAGGAGCTGGCCGACGCCGGGGCGCAGGTCTCGGTCCACGTCGTCGACCTCGACTCCCATGTCCACGTCCTCGCGGGTGACGACCACGTCACCATGCCCGTCGCCGGGCTGGGGGTCGTCCCTCTCCTGATCGAGGTGGCGCGCGGATTCGACGACGGGTCCCTCGATCCGCTCGAGATCGTCGAGCGCGGCGCGGTCGATCCGGTGTCCACGTCGGGCGTGTGGCGTCACCTGCATGCACCCGCCCTGCCGCTCGAGGACCTCGCGGTGCTCGCCGCGACCTCCGGTGATCCGATCGCCGTGAACGCGCTGCTGCAGAAGGTCGGACACGATCGGGTGCGCGAGCGCATCGAGACGCTCGGGCTGCGCCGCACGGCGCTCCTCGATCGGTTCCGCGACGAGCGGGGTCCGGACGACGCCCCGCAGGTGGCGGTCGGGTCCGCGCGCGAGCTCGCCGGCCTGTTCTCGGCGCTCGTGAACTCCCAGGTGGTCAGTGCGCCGGTCAGCGCGCAGGTGGCCGAGTGGCTGAGCCTCAACCAGGACCTCAGTCTCGTGGCCGCCGCCACCGGACTCGACCCGTTCGCACACGATCACGACGCGCACGGTCTGCTCTTCATCAACAAGACCGGTCGCGACCGCGGCGTCCGCGCAGAGGCGGGAGTGCTGGGCGGTCCGCGCGCCGGCGTCGCCTACTCGCTGATCGTGTGCTTCGACGACCTCTCCATCACGCATCGACTGCGCGCGCACGACGTGTTCCGGGTGCTGGGCGTCGAGCTCATGGAGTACACGCACTGACTCGCGGACCGGCTACCCCGGCAGCGACGGGTGCTGCTCGGCGGCACGCTGGCGGGGGATGAACAGCGACAGCACGAGTGCCACGATCCCGGCAGCGATCGCCAGCCAGAAGCACACGTCGAATGCCGCGCGAGTCGGCACGGAGACCCCGCCGACGTCGACGCTCATCGCCGCGAGCACTCCGCCCATGACCGCGGAGGCGCTGGACGTGCCGACCGAGCGGAACAGCGCGTTCAGTCCGTTCGACGCCCCTGTCTCGTTCGCGGGCACCGACCGCATGATGATCATGGGCATGGCGGCGAACGTGAACCCGATGCCGACGCCGATCAGCAGGTTGCCGACGAGGATGTGCCACACCTCGCTCGACCACAGCAGCACGAACACGTACGCGAGCACGATGGCGCCGGCCCCCACGGTGAAGAGCGGGCGCGGACCGACCGTGCGCTCGAGCCAGCCGGAGAGCGGCGAGATGACCATCATGACGAGACCCGCGGGCATGATCACGAGGGAGGCCGCCACCATATCGAGGCCGAATCCGGAACCGGTCGCCACGGGCATCTCGAGCAGCTGCGGGAACGTGACGTTCGAGGCGAAGAGCGCGAAGCCCATGCCGATCGCCGCGATGTTGGTGAACAGCACCGCAGGCCGGGCCGCGACCCGGAGGTCGAGCAGAGGGTCCTTCGTGCGCAGCTGATACCAGCCCCAGACCAGCAGCACGCCGACACCGCCGATGATGCACGCGAGGGTGAGCGGGGCCGTCCAGCCCCACTCGGCGCCGCGGGAGACGAACAGCAGGATGCCGGTGAGCCCGATCGCCAGCCCGATCGCGCCGACCACATCGAGGCGGCCGGGGAAGCGGAGCACGTCCTCGGGCACGAGGGCGAGCACGAGGGCGAGACCGACGACGCCGAGTCCGGCGGCCAGCCAGAACAGCCAGTGCCAGTCGGCGTTCTCGGCGAGGAGCGCCGCGACCGGCATCCCGATCGCCCCGCCCACGCCCATCGTCGCGCTCATCAGCGCGACCGCCGTGCCGAGGCGCTCGGGAGGGAGCACGTCGCGCATGATCGCGATGCCGAGAGGCACCACGCCCGTCACCGCGCCCTGCAGGGCCCGGCCGATGATGACCCCGACGATCGAGCCCGACAGCGCGGCGATCAGCGAGCCGACGATCAGCAGTCCGAGCAGGGCGATGACGACGCGTCGCTTGCCGTACATGTCGCCGAGGCGCCCCGAGATCGGCGTCGCGACCGCGGCGACGAGCAGGGTGATGGTGACCACCCACGTCGTGTCCTCGCGCGAGGCGTTCAGCAGACGGGGGAGCTCGGCCTGCAGCGGCACGACGAGCGTGAACATGAAGGAGGAGCAGAGCCCGGCGAAGGCGAGCACGGCGACGATCGCCCAGCGGGGAGGTGTCCGGGAGAGCCGTCGGCGTGCGCGATCGTCGTTCTCTCCCATCCCCTCAGGCTATCGGCGATCCCGACACCGGGACGCGCGCCTGGCACGTCCGGGGCGTTGCTCCTCCGCTCAGCTGACGCCCTTCATGAGACGCAGCACGGGCTTGACCGCCAGCAGCAGGCCGATGCCGACGATGATCGCGATGCCGCCGAGAATCGAGAAGTACGGGATCTCGTTCTCGGGATCGTAGAACTGCACGAGCCATCCGGAGATGGCCGTGCCGAGCGCGATCGAGAGGAAGAACAGCGCCACCATCTGGGTGTGGAACACGGCCGGGGCGAGCTTCGTGGTGACCGAGAGCCCCACCGGGGAGATCAGCAGCTCGGCGATCGTGAAGACGAGGAGGATGCCGACGATCGCGAGGAGCGGGGTCGAGTTCGCGCCGCCGCCCGCGAACGGGAGGAAGAGCAGGAACGCCGCGCCCATGATGATGGCGCCGAAGGCGAACTTGACGGGCGTGGACGGCTGACGGGTGCCCAGGCGCGTCCAGATCGCCGCGAAGACGCCGGACAGGATGATGATGAACACGGGGTTGATCGACTGCACCCACGACACGGGCATCTCGAAGCCGAGGATGTTCCGGTCGAGGCGCTCGTCGGAGTAGACCGTCAGCACCGTGAACTGCTGCTGATACAGCGACCAGAACGCGACGCTGGTGACGAACAGCGGCAGGAAGCCCCAGACGCGCGACCGCTCGGAGGCGTCGATGCGGCGACTCGTGAGGATGACGGCGAAGTAGGCGACCGCGGCCACGACCGTGCCGATGATCACGATCGTCGAGAGGTTGTCGGCCTGGATGACCCCGACCAGCACCAGCACGACGATGAGCGCGATCGCGGCGGCGGCGATGATCCCGACCAGCGGATAGCGCGAGCGCGGCAGCGGGTTCGGCACGCGCCGCGCCTCGTCGGGCAGCGCACGGCGTCCGAACGAGTACTGCACGAGCCCGAGCATCATGCCGATGGCGGCGAGGCCGAAGCCGTAGTGGAAGCCGAGGGTCGACTGCAGGATGCCGGTGAGGATCGGACCCAGGAAGGCGCCGAGGTTGATCCCCAGGTAGAACAGCGAGAAGCCGGCGTCGCGCCGGGTGTCCTCCGGGCTGTAGAGCGTGCCGACGACCGCGGTCGCGTTCGCCTTGAGGCCGCCGGAGCCGAGGGCGACCAGCACGAGGCCGACGCCGACCCCGAGGAATCCGGGGAGCAGCGCGAGGGCGACGTGCCCGGCCACGATCACGATCGCGCTGAGGAACAGCACGCGCTCGGAGCCCAGCATCCGGTCCGCGATCCAGGCGCCGAGGATCGTGGAGAGGTAGACGGACCCGCCGTACGCGCCGACGATCCCGCCGGCCACGGCCTGAGGGAGCCCCAGGCCGCCCTCGGTCACCGAGAAGTACAGGTAGATGAGCAGGATGCCCTGCATGCCGTAGAAGCTGAAGCGCTCCCACATCTCGACGCCGAAGATGTGGACGAGCGCCCAGGGCTGCCCGAAGAACCGGGTGTCGCGCGCGGTGGCCGCGGTATCGCTGGATGCCATCCCTCCACGGTACGCCCCTCGCGGCGCGTCGATCACGGTCGTTCTGCGTCCCGCGATTCCGCGATCGCCGCCGAGAGGGGCAGACTGGGGGCGTGCGAACCATCCGTGACCTCGACACCGTTGAACTGATCATCGACGCGCAGGGCCTGCTGGACTCGATCCGCGGCCCCGAGCGCGTCATCGACGCCGGCACGCTGCGCGCGCTGCAGCAGTCGGGCAATTACGTCGTCGGACTCTTCGACGCCGATGCCGACGGCGGCGAGGAGCGCATGGTCGGGGCGTCGATCGCGTTCTTCGGCGCTCCCGGGCGCCGCGCCATGCACTCCCACATCACGGCTCTGCTGCCCGAGTACCGAGGCCGCGGGTGGGGCCGCGAGCTCAAGGAGCACCAGCGCCAGTGGGCGTTCTCGCGCGACGTGGGCCGCATCACCTGGACCTTCGACCCGCTGGTCGCCCGCAACGCGCACTTCTTCCTCTCCGTGCTCGGGGCCA
This sequence comes from Microbacterium sp. H83, assembly GCF_001650405.1. GTDB lineage: Bacteria > Actinomycetota > Actinomycetes > Actinomycetales > Microbacteriaceae > Microbacterium. The sequence continues at coordinate 47,831 of NZ_LWCU01000056.1, forward strand.
GGGTGACCGGCTACTCGATCAACCGCTACGGCATCTTCGGCGGAGGGGATGCCGGAGACGAGAGCGACCGGCTCGACGTCGAGTGGGCGCTGGCCGACATCGCGAAGGCGCCGGCATCCGAGACCGTCGTCGAGACGCTCGAGATCCCCGCCGACATCGAGGCGATGCGAGAGTCCGACCCGGATGCAGCGCACGAGTGGCGCATGCGGCTGCGGGCCCAGATGGAGGGGCTGCTCGGCAGCGGCCTGCAGATCGCCGGCTTCGACGCCCGGAAGGGCTATCTCTTCACCCGGGCGTGAGAGTTGCGCTCCACCGGGCGCGGATAAGATTGAGGTGCCCGTGATCACGGGCGTTCTCCGCATCCGACCATTGGAGCCACCGTGGCCGAACAGTCCCGTCTCGACAAGGTCATCGCCCTTGCCCGCCACCGCGGGTTCGTCTTCCAGGCGGGTGAGATCTACGGCGGCTCGAGGTCGGCGTGGGACTACGGTCCCCTCGGGACGGAGCTCAAGGAGAACATCCGGCGTCAGTGGTGGCAGACGTTCGTGCGCGGACGCGGCGACATGGTCGGTCTCGATTCCAGCATCATCCTGCCCAAGCGCGTCTGGGAGGCGTCGGGCCACGTCGCCACCTTCACCGACCCGCTGGTCGAGTGCCTGAGCTGCCACAAGCGCTTCCGCGCCGACAACCTCATCGAGGACTTCGAGGCGCGCAAGGGTCGCAAGGCCGAGAACGGCCTCGCGGACGTGCCCTGCCCGAACTGCGGCACCAAGGGCCAGTACACCGAGCCGAAGTCGTTCTCGGGTCTCGTCAAGACCTACCTGGGCGTCGTCGACGACGAGTCGGGCCTGCACTACCTGCGCCCGGAGACCGCGCAGGGCATCTTCGTGAACTTCTCGAACGTGCTCACCGCCAGCCGCAAGAAGCCGCCGTTCGGCATCGGCCAGGTCGGCAAGGCATTCCGCAATGAGATCACCCCCGGCAACTTCATCTTCCGCACGCGCGAGTTCGAGCAGATGGAGATCGAGTTCTTCACTCCGCCGGCCGATGCGCAGGAGTGGTTCGAGCACTGGGTCGAGGCGTGCTGGAACTGGTTCATCGATCTGGGCATCGATCCCGAGAACATGCGCCAGTTCGACGTCCCCGAGGACGACCGGGCGCACTACTCCGCCGGCACGATCGACGTCGAGTACCGCTTCGGCTTCGCCGGCAAGGAGTGGGGCGAGCTCATGGGTGTCGCCAACCGCACCGACTACGACCTGTCCAGCCACAGCGAGGCTTCGGGGCAGAGCCTCACGTACTTCGATCAGGCATCGGGCGAGCGCTACACGCCGTACGTCATCGAGCCGTCGTTCGGACTGACTCGCGCCATGATGGCCTTCCTCGTCGATGCCTACCGCGAAGAGCAGGTGCCCAACGCCAAGGGCGGAACCGACGTGCGCACCGTCCTGAAGCTCGACCCGCGTCTGGCGCCGGTCAAGGCCGCGGTGCTGCCGCTCTCCCGCAACGAGCGGCTGTCGCCGCTGGCGCGAGAGGTGGCCGACACCCTGCGCAGCTCGTGGGCGGTCGACTTCGACGACGCCGGCGCCATCGGCCGCCGCTACCGCCGCCAGGACGAGATCGGCACGCCGTTCTGCGTCACGGTCGACTTCGACTCCCTCGACGACCGCGCGGTCACGGTGCGCGACCGCGACACCATGGCGCAGGAGCGCGTGTCGATAGACACCCTGCACGACTACCTCGCGGAGCGACTCAAGGGCGCGTGAGGTGAGCGGTCCGGGGGGAACCGTGCAGGAGGAGCGCCGGGCGGCGATCCGGAGCGTGGCGGCGATCGTCGTGGTCGCCCTGGCGATCAATGGCCTGCTGCTCGCCGTCCTCGATCTGAAGGACGACGACGGCGCGGCGCCGATCATCGCGATGTTCGGCGTGCCCGCCCTGGCCTCCGCTCTGGTGATCCAGATCATCATGTCGCGGCTGAGCGAGCGGCGGCGGGTGCCCGCGCCGGTCCTGTGGCTCATGCTCGCGGTGCTCCCCTTCGGAACCCTTCTCGGCTTCGTCGTCGCGATCGCGCGCGAGCCGGAGTACTTCATCGGCGAAGAGAGCCCCTGGATGCTGGTCTGGGTGCCGATCCTCATCTGCGTGGGGGTCATGCTCGGCGCGGTGGTCTGGTTCTTCCTCGTCTTCCCCCTCGCGTCGCTCATGAGGGTGATCCGCCTGCTCTCGCGGGGTGAGGCGAAGCCGGCAGCGCTCATCATGCCGCTCGTGCTGCTCACGCTCGGCGTGGTGTGCGTGGTCGGCGGTCTGTCGGTGTCGACCGGCGAGATCGGGCGACGGGCCGAGACGCAGATCATCGCGGCGTTCTTCGGCCTCCCCGGCACCTACGACGTCATCTGGGAACCGGGCCTGTGGATCGTGCGCGCGATCGTCGCGGTGATCGTCGCGACCTTCGCCGTCCCCGCGCTCGCGGCGCGCCTGCGGACCCGGGCGGACGCCCGCTAGCGGTGTCGGCCCGCCGGGCGTCGACCTCGGGGCGCGGCAGTCCTATGCTGACGGCATGATCGCCGACTGGAGCGAGTTCAACGTGGCCATGGCCGGAGCGACCGCAGCGCTGGCGGGCCTCGTCATCGTCGCGGCGAGCGTGAACATCCGCGAGATCGTCGATTCGAAGACCCTCACCGCACGGCTGCTCGCCGGCATCGCTGCGCTCGTGCTCGCCCTGACGGTGTCGGCGCTCGGTCTCGTGCCCGACATCGATGCCGTGTGGTTCGGGGTGCTGACGCTCGCGGTGACGGCGTCGGTCACGGTTCTGCAGGTGAACGTGGCACGACTCATCGCTCGCGATCCGGATCCGGCCGATCGCGCGCGGATGCTGAAGTACCTGGTCGGGTTCCTGCCGCTCGCCGCCTATGCCGCCGCGGGTGTGCTGGTCGCTCTGCAGCATCCGTCGGGGATGTACTTCGCGGCGGTCGGATGCGTGCTGGCGATCGTGTCGGCCATCGTGGTCTCGTGGGTCGCGCTCGTCGAGGTGTTGCGCTGAGCGCACAGGCGAGGGCGCGACCGCTCAGCCGGTGACGGTGAGCCGCACCTGATCCGTCCCGCCCGCCTCGACCCAGGCGAGCGATCGCTCGAGGATGCCGCGGAGAACGTCGAGGTCCACCTGCTCCAGATCCTTGATGTAGAGGCATCCGACGCCCGTGGTGTGCGGCCCGAGTCGGGCGAGGTCGTCGGCGTGCGCGTCGGTCCCCTCGAACAGGTATATCGTCGTCGCGGCCTTGCGCGGCGCGAAGCCGAGCAGACCGCTGTCGCCCTCTGTCCCCGTCGGGTAGCGGTAGTGGCACGATCCGAAGCCGATGATCGTCCCCCAGGTCTGCGGCTCGCGGCCGGTGATCTCCTGCATCAGCGCGGTGAGGGTCTCTGCGTCCCGCCGTCTGACCGCCGGCGCGGAGCGCGCGATCAGGCCGGCGACGTCGTCGCCCGTGGGCTTCACGACGCGCCCGCCTTCGCCGCCGCCTTCATGGCCCTCTTGTGCTCGCGGACCTTGGTGAGCGACTCGGGCGACACGATGTCGGCCACGCTGCGGAACGACCCCTCGTCGCCGTAGTCGCCCGCGGCCTCGCGCCAGCCCGCACCCGTGAAGCCGTACTGCTTGCCGAGCAGTGCGAGGAAGATCTTCGCCTTCTGCTCGCCGAAGCCCGGCAGTGCCTTCAGGCGCTTCAGCACCTCTGCACCGGAGGGGTCGCCCTCGGTCCAGAGGGTGGCGGCGTCGCCGTCCCACCGGTCGACGATCTCCTGGCACAGCGTCTGGACGCGGGCGGCCATCGACCCGGGGAACCGATGGACGGCGGGCGTCTCCTTGAACGCGGTGAGGAACTCGTCCGGATCCATACCCGCGATCGCCGCTGCATCGGCCGCCCCTGTGCGCTGCTCGATCTTGAGCGGCCCCGCGAAGGCGGTCTCCATCGGCACCTGCTGGTCGAGCAGCATGCCCACCAGGAGTGCGAGCGGGTTGTCGGTCAGGAGCGCGTCGGCGGCGGTGTCTCCGGTGATGTGAAGGGCCATGCTCTCAGTCTGACACCCTCCCGCGGCCGCCGTCAGATGCGCTGCAGGCGGGGGAGCGGACCTTCGAGTCGCGCGACCCCGATCTCCACCTGGACGACCCGTTCGCGCACGTCGGCGATCTCCGCGTGAACGAACGGGAACTCCGCGTGAACCCGCTGGAACTCCGCCTCGATCTTCTCGAACCGCCGCTCGAACCTCGCCTCCATCGCCGTGAAGCGCTCGTCCACCTTCTCGAACCGCCGCTCGATCGTCGCCTCCATGGTCTCGAAGCGCTGGTCCACCTTCTCGAACCGCGCGTCGATCCGGTCGAACCTCACCTCGAGCGCCTTCGTCTGACGGCCGATCATGCGGCCGACGACGCCGAGCACGGACGCTGCGAAGGCGGCGAGTGCGATGATCACGCCGATCACATCCGGATTCACGAGCATCCCCCCAGTCTGCGCGGACGGTCTCCGCGTGTCACGGGTTCGACGATATGAAGCACGACGGCGGCGCGGGGTCCGCGAGACCGTGGATGTCCGGGAACGGGGGAGAGGCCCGGCCGTCGCTGCCGATGTGCGGGCCGAGTGCGTCAGGCGGAGGCGGCGTCGTCCATGATCGCGGGCTGCGCGGGCTCCACGGGCGCGATGCCGTACAGCGTCGACAGCGCGGCCGTGAACTCGTCGGCCTGACCCGCTGCCGCGAGCTCGTGCGCGCGGGTGGTGGGAGTGTGCAGCAGCACGCCGGCGAGGTGACGCAGCGCCTGCTCGACCTTGCCGTCCTCGTCTCCGCGCGCACGTGCGCGATCGATCTCCGAATCGAGCAGCGAGAAGATGTGCGATCGCAGTGCGACGACCGAGGGCACGACGCTCTGCCGGCTGCCGACGACGTGGAACGTGTCGGCCGCCTCGCGCACGACGCTGCGTGCGGCATCCGTCGCCTGCAGCTCCTCGAGCGGGGCGTGCAGGCTGATGGTCTCGAGGTCGAGCAGGGCGACGCCCTCGAGCGTCGCGACCGCCGGATCGACGTTGCGCGGCATGCCGAGGTCGACCACGAGCTGGCTGTGGGCGGAGACCGGGCAGCCGGGCGCGGCGATGCCGGTGGGCGCCTGCAGGTGATCGGGCGTGAGCACGGGCTCGGTGGCGGTCGTGCAGGTGATCAGGAGGCTCGAGCGCGAGGCGACGCGGGCGTAGTCCTCCGCGTCGACCGGGCGGATGCCGTGCTTCGCCGCGAACTTCTCGGCGCGGCCGGAGGGGGAGTAGACCGAGATGTTCACGGCACCGCGCTCGCGCAGGGTCGCGAGCGTCACGGCGGCGTACGCGCCGGTGCCGACGAGCAGCACGCGCTCGGCCGACCAGTCGGCGATCCGGCTGTCGGCGAGCTCGAGGGCGAGCCGCACGAGCGAGCGACCGGCGCGACCCAGGGCGGTGACGTTCTTGACCTTGCGCTGCGCCTGGCTGGCGCGCTGGAAGAGGCGCTCGAGCTCGGGGGACGTGGTGCCGTCCTTGCGCGCGGACGTCAGCGCGCGGCGCACCTGACCGGCGATCTCGCCCTCTCCGGAGACGACGGACTCGAGGCCCGAGGCCACCGAGAAGAGGTGCTCGGCCACGCGGCGGCCGGAGTGGACGTCGTAGGCGCCGTCGAGCTCGGCGGTCGCGATGCCGGTCGCGGACTCGACCGCTTCGAGCACGGCCTCCACCCCGATCGCTCCTGCCGCGGTGACCGGCTCGTCCATCTCGACGTACGCCTCGAACCGGTTGCAGGTAGCCAGAACGACCGCACCCTGCACGCACGAGGCCGTGTCCACGATGGTGGAGGCGACGTCGTCGGGGGTGCGGCTCAGGCGTTCGAGCAATTCGAAGGAGGCGGTCTTGTGACTCGCCGTGACACACAGCAGCACACATCGATTCTACCCCTCCTCGCGCACAGGTCGGCCCGAGCGCGGGGTGGGAGGATGGACCCATGGCTCTCTCCGACGCTCCGCTTCTGCGCGCCCTCGCGGGCTCCCGCCCCGAGCACGCCCCCGTGTGGTTCATGCGCCAGGCCGGCAGGTCGCTGCCCGAGTACCGCGAGCTGCGGGTCGGCACCAGGATGCTGGACGCCTGCCTGACCCCCGACCTCGCGGCCGAGATCACCCTGCAGCCGGTGCGCCGCCACGGCGTCGATGCCGCGGTGTTCTTCAGCGACATCGTCATCCCGCTGCGGCTCGCCGGTGTCGACGTCGAGATCGAGCCGGGTCGCGGGCCCGTGTTCGCGGATCCGGTGCGCGCCGCCGCCGACGTCGAGCGCGTCACCGCGATCGATCCCGCCTCGCTCGACGGCGACGCGATCGCCCAGGCCGTCCGCCTCGTCACGGCGGAGCTCGGCGACGTCCCGCTCATCGGCTTCGCGGGAGCGCCGTTCACCCTCGCCGCGTACCTCGTCGAGGGCGGTCCGTCGAAGGAGCACCTGCGTGCTCGCGCGATGATGCACGCCGACCCGGACTCCTGGCACCGCCTCGCCGGGTGGCTCGCGCAGATCTCCCGCCGGTTCCTCGAGACCCAGCGGGATGCGGGAGCATCCGTCGTCCAGCTCTTCGACTCCTGGGCGGGGTCGCTCAGCACCGCCGACTACCGCTCGTTCGTCGCGCCCCACTCGCGCGCGGCGCTCGAGGGCATCGGCCTGCCGACCATCCACTTCGGCGTCGGCACCGGGCCGTTCCTCGCGGACATGCGCCTCGACGGCATCGCCGACGGCGTCGGAGTCGACTGGCGCCTGCCTCTCGACGAGGCGGCCCGGATCCTGGGTCCCGACGTCACCGTGCAGGGCAACATCGATCCCGCCCTGCTCTCGGCGCCCTGGCCGGTGCTCGAGGCGCACGTGCGCGACGTCGTCGAGCGCGGTCGCGCGGCGCGCGGCCACATCGTGAACCTCGGACACGGCGTCCCGCCCGAGACCGACCCCGATCAGCTCACGCGGATCGTCGAGCTCGTCCACTCGCTCTGACTCACCGGCTTTCTCCCTGCCCGCGTCGAGGCGACGCCCGACGACGGATGGGAGAATCGGGAGCATGACGTCTGAGTCCGCACTCCCCGGATCCGCGCCGGCCTCCGTTCCGATCGCGAACGATCCGGCCGACGCCGCCGAACTCGCCGCACGCGCCGCACGACGCCACATCGTCGTCGTCGGCGCCGGCGTCGGAGGACTCATCGCCGCCCGTGAGTGCGCGAAGGTCGGCATGCGGGTGACGGTCCTCGAGGCGACGGATGCCGCAGGCGGAGCGATCCGCCGGGCGGAGCTCGACGGCGTCGTCGTCGACGCGGGGGCCGAGAGCTACGCCACGCGCGGCGGGCACGTCCGCGCGCTCGTGCACGAGCTCGGCCTCGGCGACCGGATCGTGGCCCCGGCCGCGGGCGGGGCGTGGCTGGCCGGCATCCCGGGAGTGGGGGCGGCGCCGCTGCCCGTCGGCGGCATCCTCGGCATCCCGGGCAATCCGTTCCAGGAGGACGTCCGCCGCATCATCGGGTGGTCGGGCGTGTGGCGCGCGTATCTCGACCGCATCCGCCCGCCGCTCACCATCGGCCACAGCCACAGTCTGGGCAGGCTCGTCGCGTCGCGCATGGGGCCGAAGGTGCGGGACCGCCTGGTGGCTCCGGTGACGACGGGCGTCTACTCCGCCTCCCCGGACGACGTCGACGTGGACGTCGCCGCGCCGGGGCTGAACTCCGCGCTGACCAGCGTCGGCTCGCTGTCGGGTGCCGTGCAGGCCCTGCGCGAGGAGGGCGCGGCCCGCGCCGCCGAGGCCAAGGCGAAGGCGCTGTCCCCGGGCGCGGCGGTCGAGGGCCTCGACGGCGGCATGGCGGTGCTCGTGGAGGCGCTCGTCGCCGACATCGAGAAGCTCGGCGGCGTGGTGCGCACCGGGGTCGCCGTCAGCGCGCTGGCGACGGCCGGATCCGGATGGAGCGTCACGACGGATGCCCTGTCGTCCGACCACGTCGCGGAGGACGACGGGGACGACCGGAGCGAGCCGCGGACGGAGGATGAGGACCTCGCGGCGGACGGCGTCGTGCTCGCGACGTCCGAGGACGTCGCCAGGGAGCTGCTCGCCTCGGCGGTCCCCGCACTCGCGCGCACCGAGCGGGCGGACGCCCCGGAGATCGAGATCGTCACCCTGCTGCTGACGTCCTCGGCGCTGTCCGGAGCCCCGCGCGGGACGGGCGTGCTCACCGTGCCGGGCAGCCACGCCGCCAAGGCGCTGACCCACTCGACCGCGAAGTGGGAGTGGGTGCGCGCCGCCGCCGGAGGCCGCCATGTGGTGCGCGTCTCGTTCGGCGCCCAGGGCGAGCCCGCTGCGACGGCGGGGATGGACGACGCCACGGCCGCGCAGCTCGCTCTGCGCGAGGCATCCGCCCTTCTCGGCGTGCCGCTGGGCGAGGACGATCTCGTCGCGTCGCACCGGTCGCGCTTCGTGCAGTCGCAGCCCGCGTCGATCATCGGCTCCGGCGAGAGACGGGCCGCGGCGAGGGCCGCGGTGCAGGCCGTCCCCGGGCTCGCGGTCGTCGGCGCCTGGCTCGCGGGCACCGGTCTCGCGCAGGTCGTGCCCGACGCCCGCGAGGAGGCGGATCGGCTGCGCCGAGCGCTCCTCTGGGAGTGAGCGGCGGACCGCGACGGAACCCCAAACTCCTTCTCCTGTCAACCCTCTGCGGATCAGATGCCGAAATCGGCATACAGGGCTACGCTGGACACCTGGAGAGGCGGTGCCGAGCCGCCGGTTCGCCCTCGGGCGTTCACACCGGAACAACGTGAGGAGACCCCATGAAAGGGAAGATCGGACTCGTCGTAGGACTCGGCGTGGGATACGTCCTCGGATCACGCGCGGGTCGCGCGCGATACGAGCAGATCAAGACGCAGTGGTTGAAGGTCTGGAACCTCGACCCCGTGCAGGAGCAGGTCGAGAAGGCCAAGGGCTTCATCGGCGACAAGGCCGCGGCCGTCCCCGGCGCGGTGTGGACCGGCGTGCAGAAGGTCGTGAAGTCGGCGACGGGCAGCGGCACCGCCGGACAGCGCCTCGACTCCGCGGTCGCCGCGGGCAGGAAGGCCGCCGAGGACGTCGTCGACGCGACCGAGGATGCGGTCGACGAGGCGAAGGATGCCGCGAAGAAGGAAGCCGCGAAGAAGAGCGACGCCAAGAAGTCGACCTCCTCGGGCTCGACCTCCTCGAGCTCGGCCTCCGGCTCGGCGGCATCGAACGGCTCCGGCGCCTCGAACGGCTCCGGCACCGCGAAGACTGGCGACTGACATGCCCCGCGGATACCGCGATCGCGCCGAGGACAGCCTGCTGTCCCTCATCGGCGACCTCCCGGAGCTGATCGGGAACCTCGTCAAGGCGGAGATCGACCACGCCAAGAAGTGGGTGTCCAAGACCGCCAAGGATGCCGGCATCGGCTCGGTGTGGTTCCTGGTCGCCCTGTTCTTCCTGTTCTGGGCCGTCCCGGTGATCCTCGTCTTCGCGATCGCAGGACTCTCCTCGTGGTGGCCCGTCTGGCTGTCGGCGCTCGCCGTGCTCGGCATCCTGATCCTCGCCGTGCTGCTGTTCGCACTGCTCGGCATCCTGAAGTTCCGCAAGGTGCTCGCCCGCGAGAATCCGGCGCAGGCCGTGGGCGACGACATCCGCATCGTGAAGGAGGCCGGCGATGACCAGTTCTGACATCACGAGGTCGCTGCCGAAGACGGCGGTCCCGGCCGGGATCGTCGACGCCAGAGACTCCGCTCGTGCGGAGCTGAAGGCGGCGCTCGCCGCGATCGAGGTGAAGGGCAACTTCCCGCGACGGATCGACAAGGCGTCCAAGCGCGCGGCCGCCCGCGCGCGCGTCTTCGCAGACCGCAACCCGGTCGCCGCGACCGCCGCGGCGGTGGCCGTCGCCGCCACGATCGGCGGTGCGGTCTGGGTGATCGCCCGCGCCCTCTCGCGCTGATCGCGCGCGTTCGCGACCACTCGGCAAAGGGGGCAGACTGGACTCATGTCCGATGAGCGCGAAGAGAACCCGTCCGGCTTCACCCTCTGGGCCGTCTGGCGACGCAACCCCGACGTCCCCGTCACGGAGTCGGACTCCACGGAGCTCGAGACGATCGTGTCGTACATCGAGGACTCCGGCGTCACGGTGCGCGGCTTCTACGACGTCTCGGGCCTCAAGGCCGACGCCGACCTGATGGTCTGGCTGCACGGCGACACGGCGGAGGAGCTGCAGAAGGCGCTGCGTCGTCTGCGCCGCACCGAGCTGCTGCGCTCACTGCTGCCCGTGTGGAACGTCATGGGCGTCCACCGCGACGCGGAGTTCAACCGCTCGCACGTCCCCGGCTTCCTCCGCGGCGTCGCGCCGAAGGACTGGCTCTGCCTGTATCCGTTCGTCCGCACGCCCGAGTGGTACCTCGCCCCCGAGGCGGACCGTCGTGCGATGCTCGCCGACCACGGACGCAAGGGCGCGGCGTTCACGGGAGTGACCGCCAACACGGTCGCCGCGTTCGCGCTCGGCGACTACGAGTGGCTGCTGCCCCTCGAGGCCGACGACGTCACGGATCTCGTCGACATGATGCGCGACCTCCGCTACACCGAGGCGCGGCTGTTCGTGCAGGAGGAGGTCCCGTTCTACACGGGACGCCGGCTGCGGTTCGACGAGATCGCGGACGTGCTGCAGTAGGCCCGTCATGAGCTCTTCCATCAACCGGTCCACCCCGATCCGACTGGGCACGAGGCGCAGCGCACTCGCCCAGGCGCAGTCGGGCCATGTCGCCGCCGCCCTCGAGAAGATCTCCGGGCGCAGGGTCGAGCTCGTGCCGATCACGAGCGAGGGCGACACGAACCGCGCCTCCCTGTCGGAGATCGGCGGTCAGGGGATCTTCGCGACCCGGCTGCGAGACGCTCTGCTCGCCGGTGAGTGCGACTTCCTCGTCCACTCGCTCAAGGACCTCCCGACGGCGATCCCCGAGGGGCTCGTGATCGCGGCGACGCCGGTGCGCGAGGATGCCCGCGACGTGGTCATCACGCGCGGCGGCACTCCGCTGCACCAGCTGCGCTCCGGCAGCAAGGTGGGCACGGGATCCCCCCGGCGCATCGCGCAGGTGCGTCGCCGGGCGCCGCATGCGGAGGTCGTCGATCTCCGCGGCAACGTCGACTCACGACTGCAGCGCGTCGCATCGGGCGAGCTGGATGCCGTGATCCTCGCGGCCGCCGGGCTGTCGCGCCTCGGCTCCGACTCCCCGCTCCGACGGGAAGAGCTCGGTCTCGCCGAGTGGCCGACCGCTCCGGGGCAGGGATCGCTCGCCGTCGAGACGCGCGCGGATGCCCCGGAGGAGCTGCTCGCTGCCCTCGCCGAGCTCGACGACGCGGACACCCGCCTGGCGGTGACGGTCGAGCGCGCGGTGCTCGAGGGGCTGGATGCCGGATGCCAGGCGCCGATGGCGTCGCATGCCGCGCTCGAGGGCGACGACATCCGCGTCAGATCGGTCGTCTACGCCCCTGACGGGGAGCGGCGGATCGGCCTCGACGTCACCGAAGCCCTGAACGGGGAGTATATTCGTCGGAACGGCAGTGGCAATGGAGCGGATGCTGCCGATGGTGCGGACCCGATGCACGCAGCACGCGAGCTCGGGTTGAGTGTTGCCCGTCGGCTGCTCGAACAAGGGGCGGCTGACCTTGTTTCCCGAGAGCATTCCTCATGACGAATTCGAAGCAGGACCGGCCGCTGGACGGCTGGCGTATCCTCGTGCCCCGTGGCGGGCCGTGGGGCGACGGTGTCGCGGCGAGCCTGCGCGCCCAGGGCGCGGTTCCCGTGGTGGCACCGCTGATCAACTTCGCGCCGACCACCGACCAGGCCGCGCTCGACGTCGCGCTGGCCCAGCTGGCCGACGGCGCGTTCGACTGGCTGACCGTGACGAGCGCGACCACGGTCGACGTGATGTTCGCGCACCGTGCCGTCGTGCCGCGCACGACGAAGATCGCCGCCGTCGGCGAGACCACCGCCGCCGCACTGCAGGCGGTCGGGTACGAGGTCGCCCTCGTGCCCGACGAGGACAACTCCGCCGAGGGCATGGCGGAGCAGCTCATCGCGCTCGAGACCGAGCCTCGCCGCATCCTGGCCCTGCGCAGCGAGATCGCGAAGCCGGTGCTCAGCGTGCTCCTGCAGGAGGCCGGCCACGACGTCGACAGCGTCGTGGCATATCGCACCGTGGGTGTCCCCGTGACCGAGCGCATCAAGCGCGACGTCGAGAACGGCCGCATCAATGCGATCCTCATCACGAGCGGATCGGTCGCGGCCCAGGTGCGCGAGCAGTTCCCGGAGATCCCCGACGACACCCTGCTCGCGGCGATCGGTCCGCGCACGGCGAAGGATGCCGGCAAGGCCGGTCTCCCGATCACGGTCATCGCCGACCGGCAGACCGTCGACGCGCTCATCGAGGCGGTGTCGAGCTTCACGCTCCCGCACGCGGCGGACGAGCTGGCGCCGTGAGCTTCCCCGAGACCCGGCTGCGCCGGCTGCGTCAGTCCCCGGCCGTGCGCGGCCTGGTGCGCGAGACCTCGCTCGAACCGCGGCAGCTCGTCCTCCCGCTGTTCGTGCGCGAGGGCATCACCGAGTCCGCTCCGATCGGCTCGATGCCCGGGGTCGCGCAGCATTCGCTGGACTCGCTGCGCGCCGTCGCGACGGAGGCGGCGGAGGCCGGAGTGGGCGGCGTGATGCTGTTCGGCGTCCCCGCGGTGCGCGACGCGCAGGGCTCGGGAGCCGACGACCCGAAGGGCATTCTCAACGTCGCCACCGAGGCTCTCGCGGCCGAGGTCGGCGACGCTCTCGTCGTGCAGACCGACCTGTGCCTCGACGAGTTCACGGATCACGGTCACTGCGGCGTCCTCGCCGCCGACGGCTCGGTCGACAACGACGCGACGCTCGTGCGCTACGCCTCGATGGCTCTCGCCCAGGCGCGCGCGGGATCGCAGCTGCTGGGGCTGTCGGGCATGATGGACGGCCAGGTCGCCGTCATCCGTCAGGCGCTGGATGCCGAGGGCTTCACCGACACGCTGCTGCTCGCGTATGCGGCGAAGTACGCGAGCGCTTTCTACGGTCCGTTCCGCGAGGCCGTCGACTCTCAGTTGAAGGGCGACCGCCGCACGTACCAGCTCGATCCGGGCAACCGGCGGGAGGGCGTGCGCGAGGCCGTCGTCGACGAGCAGGAGGGCGCCGACATCGTGATGGTCAAGCCGGCGATGGCTTTCCTCGACGTGCTGCGCGAGGTGCGCGACACCGTCGACATCCCAGTATGGGCGTACCAGGTGTCCGGCGAGTACGCGATGATCGAGGCCGCCGCCGCGAACGGCTGGATCGATCGCCGCGCGTCGATCCTCGAATCGCTGCTCTCGATCCGTCGTGCGGGTGCCGACGTCGTGCTCACGTACTGGGCGACCGAGGCCGCTCGCTGGCTGCGCGGCTGACACGAAGACTCTGGAAGGACCCCTGATCTGTTGATGGATGCTGTGACCGACCGCAACGACGACCTGTTCTCCGTCGCACGCACGGTGATCCCCGGCGGGGTGAACTCGCCGGTGCGCGCCTATGGATCCGTGGGCGGCACGCCGCGGTTCCTCGCCTCCGCACGGGGTGCGACGGTGACGGATGCGGCGGGCGGCGAGTACGTCGACCTGGTCGCGTCCTGGGGCCCGGCGCTGCTCGGGCACGCGCACCCGGAGGTCGTCGCGGCCGTGCAGGAGGCGGCGACCCGAGGTCTGTCGTTCGGGGCGCCGACGGAGGGCGAGATCGAGCTCGCCGCGCTCATCGCGGATCGGGTGCGGGTCGGCGATGCGCGACCCGTCGAGCGCGTGCGCCTCGTGTCGACCGGCACCGAGGCGACCATGACCGCCATCCGCCTGGCGCGCGGCGCCACGGGCCGCGATCTGCTGGTGAAGTTCGCCGGCCACTATCACGGGCACTCCGACGGCCTGCTGGCCGCTGCGGGTTCGGGCGTCGCGACCCTCGCGCTGCCGGGCTCGGCGGGAGTTCCGGCGCCCATCGCGGCGCAGACCCTCGTGATCGACTACAACGACCGGGATGCCCTCGAGGCGGTCTTCGCCGAGCATGGCGACCGGATCGCCGCGGTCATCGTCGAGGCCGCGGCGGCGAACATGGGTGTCGTCGCGCCGCTTCCGGGATTCAATCGCTTCATCGCGGACACGGCGCACGCGCACGGTGCCCTGATGATCCTCGACGAGGTGCTCACGGGCTTCCGCGTGCATCCCGCCGGCTTCTGGGGGCTGCAGGCCGATGCGGGCGAGGAGTACCTGCCCGACATCATCACGTTCGGCAAGGTCGTCGGCGGGGGGATGCCGCTGGCCGCGCTCGGCGGTCGTGCTGAGGTCATGGACCTGCTGGCACCGGTGGGTCCCGTCTACCAGGCCGGCACACTGTCGGGGAACCCGCTCTCGGTCGCCGCGGGACTCGCGACTCTGCGCCTGGCGACCCCCGAGGTCTACGCGACGGTGGACGCGTCGGCGGCGCGCCTCGCGGGCGCTCTCGACCGTGCTCTGACGGAGGCCGGCGTCACCCACGCCGTGGCGAATGCCGGGAGCCTCTTCAACCCGTCGTTCCGTGCCTCCGCTCCCCGTGACTACATCGAGGCTCAGGCGCAGGAGACCTTCCGCTACGCGCCCTTCTTCCACTCGATGCGCGAGCAGGGGGTGGCCCTGCCCCCGAGCGTCTTCGAAGCGTGGTTCCTCACCGCCGCACACGGCGAGGACGAGCTGGAGCGGATCGAGGCCGCCCTGCCCGCCGCCGCGGCTGCCGCAGCTTCCGCCTCACCTGCGCTGTAGGCACGGGGTTCTCCCGACACGCGCGAGCTGTGTCTCAGAAGGCCGCCGGCTCCTGCGCTGACGCCGTCGCAAGGGGGTGCTCGACGAACATCACCCGGCGGCGAGGCGAGTCTCGATATGTCCGCCCCAACGGACTGAACCAGTCGATGGTGCCGTCGGGCCGCTGCTGAGCGGTCCAGCGGTGCTCGTCGGCGACGTCGGGATGCTTGAGCGCATGGTGCGTCGCACACAGGTGAGCGAGGTTCCCGGTCTCGGTCCTCCCGCCCTTCGCGTGGTCGAACGTGTGGTCGAGCTGACTCCGATGAACCGGCATCCGGCATCCGGGGAAGCGGCAGTGCTGATCGCGCGCCCGTAGGAAGCGGCGCATCGGCTCGGACGGGGTGTACGTATCGGTCTCTCTGACGAGCCCCGTCGGATCGAGGAAGAGTCGCGACCATCCGCTGTTGCGGCCGGCGAGGTCCCGCGCGATGTCAGGGTGCAGAGGGCCGTGCCCGTCGAGCTGCGCCGGCCGCTCGTCGCATTCCGCGAGCGTCGTGCCGGCGACCGTGACCTGGATCCGCGCCCGGATGTTGTCGAGCCCTGAGCCGTTCGCCGCGCTCGGATCGGAGGCGAGCAGCAGATCGATCAGGAGGTCGGTGCGCACCTGATCGATCGTGCGCGTGTCTGCCGGCACATGCTCGACGTCGGGGCTGTGCTCGGGATCGAGGAGAGGATCGAGGAGTGAGTCGAGGAGAGGGTCGCCAGAAGGGTCGGTCGTGAAGGTGCCGTCGCCGAAGATGGCGTAGTCATCGCGAGCCGGGTCGTCCTGCGCGATGTCTTCGGGATAGACGGGGTTCTCGCCGTCATCGATCGGCTCGAGGACGGGCTCGCGGTCACCGCGGCCGCCGATGACGGCGCGCGCGAGCTGAGTCAGGCGGTCCATGATCGCAGCGGCCAGGTGCTCGGGGAGCACGATCGTGATCACCGCGAGACCGTCTCCGGCGGGACGCATCGTCACCGTGCGCTCGGATGCCGCACGCGCATGCCGTTGCTCGATCGTCGCCCCGGCGAGGGTCGCGGCCAGCTCGCGCAGATGCGTGCGGGTGCGCGCCGGCGTCTCGTTCTGCGCGACGATGACGGCGACCGTGTCGTAGAGCGGCAGCACGTCGGCATCCGCCGTGCCGTCGTCGATCGCCTCGCGGACGACCCCGGCGGCCCGCACGATCTCGCGGACATGCGCGACCGTGATCGCGCCCTCGCGGAACGCCGCGCGCACCTGCGGGTGGTGCCTCGCGAGGAAAGCGGCGTCGGTGAACGCGTACTCCATGCTGCCCTGCGAGACGCGCCCTGCTGCCGCGTACTCGGCGACCATCGACCGGTGGATCGAGTCGCGGTGGTACGCGTGCTCGGCCGCATCCGCCTGACCGAGTTCCATCCGCTCGGCCAGCAGATCGCTCGCTTCAGCCTCCAGCTGAGCGATGCGCCGGCGGGTCTCCACCCACGATTCGAGCAGTGCGCGACGCTGCTCGAGGTCGGTGTCGATGGTCGATGTCATACTCCGAGTCTAGTAGATTTGTTCGAAACTCGAGCGGAACATCGATATGGAGGACGCGCGATGGAGAGACCCGACAACGGATCGTTGCCGTCCTGTGAGCAAGACGCAGACAACTGGCAGGGCGCCGCTGGCAGACTGGTCGCATGGTGACGTTGCTGCTGGACCAGACGCAACTGGAGGTCGTGCTCTCGCCGATCGAGCGTGCCGCGAGCTTCCACCGGCAGAATCTCCGCCTCACGCGGGAGACCATCACCAAGGTGCAGCTCATCGAGGACGCATGGACCTGGCTCCGCGGCGTCCCGAATCCCGGCACGCACATCCCCGGAGTCCTCGCGGCGGGAACGTGGAAGGCCGCGGGCAGCGTCGATTTCGTGCTGATCCGTCGTCGCCGCCCGAGTGTCGTCATCGACCTCGAGGGCGACGAGCAGTACCGCCGCCTGATCCTGACGACCCGGCACGGCCTCGCGCTGACGCAGGCGCTCCGCCTCGACGTGTCGGAGGAGCCGGCCGACGTCGAGGAGATCGTCGCGACCGCTCCGACCCCTGTGTCGAAGGGGAGCCGACGGCCGGTCATCCGCCCGCGCCCGGCCTGAGCGCACCCCCGGACGACAACGCCCTCCATCGCCTTTCGGCGCGGAGGGCGTTCGTCCGCAGGAGGACGGATCGGTCAGTGGTGGTGGCCGTCCTGGTGGTCGCCGTCGTGGTGGTCGCCGTCGTGGTGGTCGTCGTCCCGGTGCTCGCCCTCGCGATGCTCGTCGTCCCGGTGCTCGCCGTGCTGTTCGACCTGGTCGATGACGCCCGTGCTCGCGACGGCGAAGTGCGCACCGTCCTCGTCGTTCTGCCCAGTGCTCTCCGCCGGCGCCTCGCCGAGCGGGTAGTCCCTCGGCTCGTCGTCGTAGTAGGCGCGCGCCGCGGCGGCGAGCATGGAGCTGACGGCAGCGGATCGGGGATCCTCGTCCGCGCTCTCGCCGGCGTCTTCGCCCGCGCCGGCGTCTTCGCCCTCGCTCCGGCCTGCGTCCTCGCCCTCGTGCGAGTCGTCCGTCGTCGATGCTCCGGACGACTCGTCGCCCGCGCGCAGGCCGAAGAAGATGTCGACACCCGACGCCCCCTCGCGCTCATCGTCCGCGGATTCCTCGTCCGAGTCCGTCGCAGCGGCCCCGGTGCCGAACAGGATGTCGTCGAAGGATGCCGCGGCCGCAGCATCCGGCGACCGGTCGGCCTCCGGCGACGGATCGGCGTCCTGATCCTGTCCGTCGGACCCCTCCGCAGCGGAAGCGGCATCCGACGCCGCCGCGGCGTCGGAGACGTCGTCAGCCTCAGCATCAGCATCAGCATCAGCATCAGCATCAGCATCCGCAGCCGCATCCGTAGGGGCGTCGGCGACCGCATCCGCTTCGACCGCCGTCTCGGGCGCCGCTTCGACGGAAGCCGCGGCCTCGGGTGCCTCGATCGCCGCCGTCTCGGGCGCCGCCTCGACCGCCGGGGTGCCGCGCCTGCCGCTGCGGACGAGTTCGATGAAGACGTCCTCGAGCGTGGGGCCGCGCTGCACCAGCGTGCTCAGCGCGATGCCTGCGGATGCCGCGATGGCTCCCACCCTGCCGGCGTCGCCGCCGCGGACGGTGAGGCCCGATCGCAGCACCTCGATCTCGAAGCCTGCCGCCGAGAGCGCGGCCGTGAGGGCGGCCCTGTCGGCCGCGTCGACCACGACCGAGCCCGACGCCGGATCGGCGAGCGTCTCGATGCCGCTGGAGAGGACGAGCTGTCCCTTCGACAGCACCAGCACGTTGTCGGCGACCTGCTCGATCTCGCTCAGGACGTGCGAGGACACCAGCACGGTGCGCCCCTCGTCGGCGAGACGGCGCATCAGGAGGCGCATCCAGCGGATGCCCTCGGGGTCGAGCCCGTTCGCCGGCTCGTCGAACACGAGCGCGCCGGGGTCGCCGAGCAGGGCGTGCGCGACGCTCAGCCGCTGACGCATCCCGAGCGAGAAGCTGCCGATGCGTCCTTCGCTCTCGTGCTCGAGGCCGACGAGCGCCAGGACCTCGTCGACGCGGGCGAGGGGGATGCCGTTCGCCTTGGCGGCGATCGTGAGCTGGCGGGCGGCGGTGCGACGCGGCCGGTACACGGTCTCCTCGAGCACGGAGCCGATCGTCCGCAGCGGGTTCCGCAGCTCGGAGTAGGCGACGCCGCCGATCGTCGCCGTGCCGCTCGTCGCGCGCACCTGCCCGAGCAGGATGCGCAGCGTGGTCGTCTTCCCGGCGCCGTTGGGGCCGAGGAAGGCGGTCACGGCTCCCGGCTCGATCCGGGCGGTGAGGTCGGAAACCGCCGTCACGTCATTGAAGCGCTTCGTCACGCGCGTGAACTCGAGCACCTGTCCGTCGGGCATCTGCGACCTCTCATTGCAGTGGGCAGTTCTTCCTATCCTGCCGGAAAAGCCCTGTAATCGCGTATTTATCGCACAAACCCACTCGAAGGCAAGAGGCGGACGACGGGGTAGCCTGGCACGCGTGACCGATTCCGCGACCGCTGACCGCATCCTCGCCCGCACCGAGGGAGCCCTCGGTCGGGTGACGCTGAATCGGCCGGAGGCGATCAACGCCCTCGACGTCGACATGATCCGGCGCCTCACCGAGGTGTTCGAGTCCTGGCGCCACGACAGCGACGTGCAGATCGTGCTCATCGACGGTGCGGGCGACCGCGGCATGTGCGCAGGAGGCGACGTCCGGGCGCTGCACGCGCAGATCGTGTCGGGCCGCGCAGAGGAGACCGCGGAGTTCTTCCGTGCCGAGTACGCGCTGAACGCCCTGATCGCCGAGTTCCCGAAGCCCGTCGTGGCCGTGGCGGACGGCATCACGATGGGCGGCGGCATCGGGCTCGCCGGGCATGCGCACATCCGCATCGTCACCGAGCGCTCGAAGCTCGCGATGCCGGAGACCCGCATCGGCTTCACCCCCGACGTCGGCGGCACCTGGCTGCTCGGCCGCGCGCCGGGTCGTCTCGGCGAGTACTTCGGACTCACCGGAGGCACCATGAGCGGTGCGGATGCCGTGCTGCTCGGCTTCGCCGACCACTTCGTCCCCTCCGACCGCCTCGAGGCGCTGCGCGAGGCGCTCGCGTACCGGGCGGATCCGACGGGGCCCGCCGAGATCGTGCTCCTCTTCGACGAGACGCCGGAGCCGTCCGCGCTGCCGCAGTCCCGCGCCTGGATCGATGCGGCGTTCTCGGCGGAGACCGTCGGGGAGATCGTGGACCGGCTGCGGGCGGACGGGTCGACGGATGCCGTGGCGACGGCCGACCTGCTCGAGAGCCTCGGACCCACGGCGCTCGCGGTCACCCTCGACGCCGTGCGCGAAGCCCGCGGGATGCCGCATCTCCGCGCCGCCCTGGAGGGGGAGTACCGCCGCGTGATGTGGTTCGTGATGCAGCATCCGGATCTCGTCGAGGGCATCCGGGCGCAGCTGGTCGACAAGGACCGCACCCCGCACTGGGATCCGCCGACCATCGCCGAGCTGGGGCCGGACGCCGGCGGACCGGCGCGGGCGTTCGTTCCGG
This sequence comes from Microbacterium sp. H83, assembly GCF_001650405.1. Taxonomy (GTDB): domain Bacteria; phylum Actinomycetota; class Actinomycetes; order Actinomycetales; family Microbacteriaceae; genus Microbacterium. The sequence goes on from NZ_LWCU01000056.1 coordinate 67,786, forward strand.
AGCGCCCCCTCTTCTGACCCCCGGACGCCGTGCCCGGTTGTTCGCCGAAGTGCAGAAAGCGCTGGTGGGAACGCTTTCGTTTCGCTGTGAGCGAAGGTCCACCCACAGGGGGATACGAATGTCGGCGGATCGTGGCACTCTTGCTTGTGCGTGATCGTCGGCCCGCATTCGCCTGTCGGGAGATCCGCCGCTCCATCCTTCCTAGAAAGTCCGCCTGTGCTGGGAAAAATCCTCTTCCGCTATCTCTCCCGATATAAGTGGTTGCTCGTCGGAGTCCTGATCTTCCAGTTCGCCAGCGCTGCTGCGACCCTCTACCTGCCGCGCCTCAACGCCGACATCATCGACGAAGGCGTCGCGCAGGGCGACACCGACTACATCTGGCGCACCGGGGTGTTCATGCTCGCGGTGTCGCTGGGGCAGATCGTCGCCTCCGTCATCGCCACCTACTTCGCCGCACGCGCCGCGATGGGCGCCGGGCGCGACATCCGCGCCGACGTCTTCGGCAAGGTGAGCGGCTTCTCCGAGCGCGAGGTGTCGCAGTTCGGCGCCGGCTCGCTCATCACCCGCAACACCAACGACGTGCAGCAGGTGCAGATGCTCGCGATGATGGGCGCCACGATGCTCGTCACCGCGCCGCTCCTCGCCATCGGCGGCATCATCTTCGCGGTCCAGACCAACGCCGGCCTCAGCTGGCTCATCGCCGTCTCGGTGCCGGTGCTGCTGCTGCTCGCCGCGCTCGTGATCGGCCGCATGGTGCCGCTGTTCCGCAGCTATCAGAGCAGGCTCGACAACGTGAACCGCATCATGCGCGAGCAGCTCACCGGCGTGCGCGTGGTGCGCGCGTTCGTGCGCGAGCGCATCGAGGAGGAGCGCTTCCGCGGAGCCAACACCGACATCATGGTCGTCGGCCGCAAGGTGGGCTCGCTCTTCGTGCTGCTGTTCCCGCTGTTCATGCTCATCCTCAACGTCACCGTCGTCGCCGTCATCTGGTTCGGCGGCATCGAGGTCAACAACGGCACCGTGCAGGTGGGCACCCTGTTCGCCTTCATGCAGTACATCGGGCAGATCATGGGCGGCGTCATCATGGCCAGCTTCATGGCGATGATGATCCCGCGCGCCGCGGTCTCGGCCGAGCGCATCGGCGAGGTGCTCGACACCGCGTCGAGCATGGAGCGTCCGGCGAACGGCGTGACCGCGTTCGCGGCCCCCGGCGCCGTCGCCTTCGACGACGTCGAGTTCACCTACCCGGGTGCGGACTCGCCCGTGCTCCAGGGCATCAGCTTCGCCGCGCAGCCCGGCGAGACCGTCGCCATCGTCGGATCGACCGGAGCGGGCAAGACGACCCTGGTGTCGCTGATCCCGCGCCTGTTCGACGTCTCCGGAGGCCGCGTCCTCGTCGGAGGCACCGACGTCCGCGAGGCGGATGTCGAGTCGCTCTGGGCGTCGATCGGCCTCGTGCCGCAGCGTCCGTTCCTGTTCACCGGGACGGTCGCGTCCAACCTGCGCTACGGCAGGGAGGACGCGACGGACGAGGAGCTCTGGCACGCGCTGGAGATCGCCCAGGGCCGCGACTTCGTCGAGGAGATGCCCGAGGGCCTCGAGTCGCGCATCGCGCAGGGCGGCACGAACGTGTCCGGCGGGCAGCGTCAGCGCCTGGCCATCGCCCGGGCGATCGTCCGCCAGCCGCAGGTGCTGGTGTTCGACGACTCCTTCTCGGCGCTCGACCTCACGACCGACGCCCGACTGCGTCAGGCGCTGTGGCGCGAGCTGCCGCACGTCACGAAGATCGTCGTCGCGCAGCGCGTCTCCACGATCACGGATGCCGACCGCATCGTCGTGCTCGAGGGCGGCACGATGGTGGGCGTCGGCACGCACGAGGAGCTGCTCGAGACGAGCACCACCTATCGGGAGATCGTCGAGTCGCAGCTGGGGGTGGACGCATGAGCGAGCAGAACGCACCGCAGAGCCGTCGTCGGCGGGGAGCATCGGCCACGGCCGCGCCGGCCGTCGAGCCGGAGCTGACCGAGGAGGAGAAGTACGAGGCCGAGCTGGCCGAGCAGGCGCGTCAGAACGGCGGCGGCTGGGACAGCGTCGCCCCGGGCAAGGCCGACGACTTCGGCAAGAGCTTCGCGCGGATGATCGGGCTGCTCAAGCCCTCGGCCGTCTGGTTCGTGTTCGTGTCGATCATGGGCGCGATCGGCGTCGTCCTCACCGTGGCAGCCCCCAAGGTGCTCGGCGAGGCGACCAACCTCATCTACAAGGGCTTCATCTCGAACCAGCTCGGACAGCCGCAGGGCGACTTCCCCGGCTTCCCGGAAGGCACTCCCCAGGACCAGATCGTCGACCAGCTCCGGGCGGCCGGACAGGACGACTTCGCCAACCAGGTCGGTGCGCTGGGCGACTTCCGCGTCGGCGACGGCATCGACTTCGACGCGCTGCGCTGGATCATCGCCGCAGTGCTCGCGATCTACGTCGTCGCGGCCTTCCTCAGCTGGCTGCAGGGCTACGTCATCAACGTCATCATGGTGCGCACCATGTGGCGGCTGCGCGAGCAGGTCGAGGCGAAGATCAACCGGCTGCCGCTGTCGTACTTCGACAAGGTGCAGCGCGGAGAGCTGATCTCGCGCGTCACCAACGACATCGACAACATCACCCAGACCATGCAGCAGTCGCTGTCGGGCGCTCTGACCGCGGTGCTGACCGTCGTCGGCGTGCTCGTGCTGATGTTCTCCATCTCCTGGCAGCTGGCCCTGGTCGCACTCGTCGCGCTCCCGCTCATGGCGGTCATCTTCGGCGTGATCGGCCCGCGGTCGCAGAAGGCGTTCGGAACCCAGTGGCGCAAGGTGGGCCGGCTCAACGCCCGCGTCGAGGAGGCCTTCTCCGGCCACGCGCTCGTCAAGGTCTTCGGTCGCGAGCAGGACGCCCTCGATCGGTTCAAGGACGAGAACGAGGAGCTCTACCAGGCGAGCTTCAAGGCGCAGTTCCTCTCCGGCATCATCATGCCCGCGATGACCTTCGTCGGAAGCCTCACCTACGTGGGCATCGCCGTGCTCGGAGGGCTCATGGTCGCGAGCGGCCAGCTCCGGCTCGGAGACGTCCAGGCGTTCATCCAGTACTCGCAGCAGTTCACGCAGCCGCTGTCGGAGCTGGGCGGCATGGCCGCGGTCGTGCAGTCCGGCACCGCTTCGGCCGAGCGGGTGTTCGACCTCCTCGACGCCGACGAGCAGGAGGTCGACACGACCGACGCTCCGGCGCTCGAAGACGGCAAGGGCGTGATCGAGTTCGAGAACGTGCAGTTCTCCTACACCCCGGAGCGACCGCTCATCACGGACCTGTCGTTCCGAGTCGAGCCCGGACAGACGGTCGCGATCGTCGGTCCGACCGGCGCCGGCAAGACGACCCTCGTCAACCTGATCATGCGCTTCTACGAGCTCAGCGGCGGACGCATCACCCTCGACGGGCAGGACATCTCGGAGATCACCCGCGACGACCTGCGCTCGCGCACCGGCATGGTGCTGCAGGACCCGTGGCTGTTCGCCGGCACGATCCGCGAGAACATCCGCTACGGCCGATCGACGGCCACCGACGAGGACGTCCTCGAGGCGGCCAAGGCGACGTACGTCGACCGATTCGTGCACGCACTGCCCGAAGGGTACGACACCGTCCTCGACGAGGACGCCTCGAACGTCTCGGCCGGGGAGCGCCAGCTCATCACGATCGCCCGCGCCTTCGTGGCCCAGCCGTCGATCCTCATCCTCGACGAGGCGACGTCGGCGGTCGACACGCGCACCGAGCTGCTGCTGCAGCACGCGATGGCGGCCCTGCGACAGGGGCGCACGTCGTTCGTGATCGCGCACCGGCTGTCGACCATCCGCGACGCGGACCTCATCCTCGTCATGGAGCACGGCGACATCGTCGAGAAGGGCACGCACGACGAGCTCATCGCCGCGCAGGGCGCGTACTGGCGGCTGTACCAGTCGCAGTTCGAGCAGGCCGCGACCGACATCGACGCCGAGGACGCGCTCACCGACTCCACGCCGGTGGTCGTCAGCGGAGAAGCGGACGAGGCGGCGACGGCACAGGTGGGCGCCGCGGTCGGCCCGCAGATCCCCACCGCGGAGGCGGCTGCCGCCGAAGCGGTGGTCGAGAGGCCGACTCCCGGCGACCGCAGCTGAGACGCTCCGCTCCGCCGGACGACACGATGCCCCGCCCCGACAGAGTTCGGGACGGGGCATCGTCGTCGGTGGGCGCGATCGGCGCGGACGGCGGCCTGGGTCCGGCGGGCGCGGTCGGCGCGCATGATCGGCGCGCGCGGCGACGGGTGCCGCTGGCAGGGAGCGCTCGGTCAGCGCTGGGCGTCCGTCACCCCGAACAGTTCCAGCGGGTGCGTCAGGCGCCACCACGGGCTGGGTCCGTCGACGTCCTCCGCCAGTGCCAGAGGGATCGTCACGGTGTTCAGGGGGCCGACGCTCGTGACCGTGCCGATCTCGTCGCCGGCCTCGCGGTGATCGCCGAGTTCGAACGTCGGCGTCACCTGCGCGTCGGCGCCGTTCCACAGGACGATCTCCGTGTCCTCGTCCGTGACGACGTCGACGCTGGTTCCCCAGATCGTCTCGACCGTGCCGATGACCGTGCCCTCGGGGATCGTCGGCTCCTGGGTCGTCAGGGCCGTCTCCACCTGGGCGAACAGCGCGCGCGTCTCGGCGAGGCGCTGCTCGTCGTCGCCCTGACCGAGCACGGCCGCGTACAGATGCACCGTCGTGTCGTCGACGGTGATGTCCTTCGCGGTGAGGAGATTCCAGCTCTCGTCGAGGGTGCCGGTCTTGACGCCGACGACGCCGGCATCCGCGAGCATCCCGTTCGTGTTCACGACGGTCCCGGCGCCGGGCAGATCGACCGCCGGCGTCCCCACGATCTGGGCGAAGACCGGGTTCTCCATCGCGCGCTCGGCGAGCGCGACCAGGGCCTCCGGCGTCGCGGTGTTGCGGGCGTCGAAACCTGACGGCGTGACGATCGTGATGCCGTCGAGGCCGCGCGAGTCCAGCCACGCCGCGGCGGCCTGGGTGAAGGCGGCCTCGGAGCCCCAGATCTCGCGCGCGAGGCGATCGATGTAGTTGTTCGCCGAACCCAGCAGGGTTCCCTGCAGCAGCTGATACTCGGAGAGCGTCCCGCCGACGGGCACGTCGAGTGCCGACTGATCGGAACGCCGATACTGCCAGTACGACAGGTTGTCGGCCCGGGTGAACGCGAACTCGGGCCCCTGCTCGCCGACCGCGAGGGGCATGCGATCCAGCACCATCAGGCTGGAGACGACCTTGGTCACGCTCGCGATCGCCGCCTGATCGAGTGACGACGTCGTCGTCCCGAGTCCTCGGACGCCGACAGCGGCGCTGCCCTGCGCGGGCCACAGGATCTCCGCGACGGGCGCGACCGGTGCCGCGATCTCGACGGCCTGCACCGTCGGCGCGACCTCGTGCAGCGGCCACAGCAGCGTGGCGCCGGAGTAGGCGCCGACGAGACCGATCAGGAGGCCGACCGGAACCAGGACGCCGGGACCGGCCGCGCGTGAGCGGAGCCTCGCGCCCTGCAGCACGGACGCCTCGCGCGGGCCGCGATCCGCGTCGTCGATCTCGGCGGTCGCCGACCGTCGGCCGATGTCGGCCGTCTCCACCCAGGTGAGCGCGGTCGCACCGCGACCGGCCTCGGCCCAGCGGGCATCCGGCTCGAGCGCGGCTGCACCGTCGAGCCCGAGGCTGCGAGCGGCATCCGACCCCGCCGACCCAGCCGACCGGTCCGACGCATCCGCCGCGTCCGACAGGGCCGTCGCATCCGACCCGTCCGACGGGTCCGACGCGTGCGCGGGCGAGGCGGCCTCGACGGAATCAGGAGCGGTCACCTCATCACGGTACCCAATGCGCGCCCAGAACCACGGCGTCTCCGCAGGAGCGCGCACGAGTGTCGGCACTGGGTAGAATCATCCGTACAACCACGGGAGTCCGGCGAGCCGGGCTGAGAGGGAGCGAATCGCGCTTCGACCGTCGAACCTGATCTGGGTCATGCCAGCGCAGGGAGGAGTCACTGATGAGCACATCCACGTCCGGATCCGCCACCGGATCCGCATCCGCCTCGACCACCCCGGCCGGAGGTCTCCGTCGCCCGGAGCTCTGGCGCTGGCGAGTGGTCGACATCGTCGTCGCGAGCGTCATCGCGGTCGCCTGCGCGATGATCTTCCTGCTCTGGAACGTCGGCTACGAGGTGCCGAGCAGCATCCTCAAGCCGCTGCTTCCCGGGGTGCAGGGCCTTCTCGCAGGTCCGTGGCTGATCGCGGGCGTGCTCGGAGCCCTCATCATCCGCAAGCCGGGCGCCGCGCTGTACACCGAGCTGGTGGCTGCGGTCATCTCCGCGCTCGTCGGCAATGCGTGGGGGCCGCTCACGATCGTCTCGGGCGTCGTCCAGGGCCTCGGCGCCGAGATCGTCTTCCTGCTGTTCCTCTACGGCGTCTGGCGTCTGCCCGTCGCGATGCTGGCCGGCGCCGGTGCGGGGCTCGCGTGCGGCATCAACGACCGCATCCTCTGGTACGCCGGAGCGGACACCCTCTTCACCTCCGTCTACATCGCCTCGACGACCATCTCCGGAGCGATCATCGCCGGCCTCGGCGCGTGGCTGATCGCACGCGGCCTGGCCGCGACGGGGGCGCTCAGCCGCTTCGCCGCCGGGCGCGAGGTCACCGCACGCGTGTGAGTCGCTCCACGACACCCGCCGCCCTCGACGCCCGCGGTTGGGGGTGGCGGTACGCGACGCGCCGGCGCTGGGCGGTGCGCGACATAGAGCTGCGCATCGAGCCGGGTGAGAGGGTGCTGCTGCTCGGGGCGTCCGGATCCGGCAAGTCCACGCTGCTGCAGGGGTTCGGAGGCGTGCTGGGCGGCGCGGACGAAGGCGAGTCCGAGGGCGCTCTGCTCGTCGACGGGCAGGCGCCGACGCAGGCGCGCGGTCGCGTCGGGATGGTGCTGCAGGACCCCGACACGCAGACGATCCTCGCTCGCGTCGGCGACGACGTGGCGTTCGGATGCGAGAACCTCGGCGTGCCGCGCGACGAGATCTGGCCGCGGGTGCGCGCCGCGCTCGACGCGGTCGAGCTCGACGTCGACCTGGACCGATCGACCGCGGCCCTGTCGGGCGGGCAGAAGCAGCGCCTCGCGCTCGCCGGGGTCCTTGCGATGCGTCCCGGCGCCCTCCTGCTCGATGAGCCGACCGCGAATCTCGACCCTGAGGGAGTGCGGGAGGTGCGGAATGCGGTCGGTGCGGCGCTCGACGCCACCGGAGCGACCCTCGTCGTGATCGAGCACCGCATCGACGTCTGGCTGCCGCTCGTGACCCGCGTGGTCGTGCTGGGCGCCGGCGCGACCGGGACCGTCGTGCTCGCGGACGGGACCCCGGACGCCGTCCTGGGCGCGCGCGGCGACGAGCTCGCGGCATCCGGGGTGTGGGTGCCGGGGCATCCGCCGTCCGTGCCCCCTCCGCCCGCGCACGCACCGGGGGAGCTGCTGCTGCACGCCGACGCGCTGACCGTCGCGCGGCGCCGCGGGCTGCCGGTCGCCGGGCCCCTCGACGTGGAGGTGCGCGCGGGCGAGGCGCTGGGGATCACCGGGGTGAACGGAGCGGGCAAGTCGACGCTCGGTCTCACGCTCGCCGGTCTGCTCCCCGCGGAGAGCGGACGCGTCAGGGCGACGACCGCGCTCGCCGGAGCGGACGGCCCCGATCCCTTCCGCTGGTCGTCGCGGGCGCTGCTCACCCGCATCGCCACCGTCATGCAGACTCCCGAGCACCAGCTGCTCGCCACGACTGTGCGGGACGAGCTCGCCGTCGGCCCGCGCGCGCTCGGACTGCCGGAGGCCGAGGTGACGACCCGCATCGACGAGCTGCTCGACCGCCTGCGGCTGCGACCCCTGGCCGACGCGAACCCGTACACGCTGTCCGGCGGAGAGAAGCGGCGCCTCACCGTGGCATCCGCGCTCGCCACCAGGCCCCGGATGCTGGTGCTCGACGAGCCGACGTTCGGGCAGGACGCGACGACCTGGGCGGAGCTCGTCGCGCTCATCGCCCGCCTCCGCGACGAGGGCACCGCGATCGTGGCGATCAGCCACGATCAGGCGGTGCTGCACGCCCTGCACGCCCGCCGGGTGGAGGTCGGTCGATGATCGATCCGCTCACTGCGCGCGTCGAGCGGTCCGGGCCGATCGCCCCCCGTTCCGCCCTCGCGAAGCTCGCGGCCGCGCTGCTCATCGCCCTGCCTCTCGTGCTCACGATCGACGTCGTGTCGGCATCCGTCGCGCTGCTCCTCGAGATCCCGCTGCTGCTGTTCGCCGGTGTGCGCGCGCGGGAGTTCTGGACGAGGACGGCGGTGCTGTGGATCGCGGCTCCGCTGAGCGCGGTGACCATCGCCCTCTACGGCGCGACGAGCGGCGCCGTCCACTTCGAGTGGCTGGTGATGCGGGTGAGCGACGGGTCGCTGGCGCTCGCCGCCGCGACGGCCGTGCGCGTGCTCGCGATCGGCCTTCCCGCAGTGGTGCTCTTCCTCACCGTCGACCCGACCGACCTCGCCGACGACCTGGCGCAGCGTCTGCGACTGCCGTCGCGCTTCGTCGTCGGCGCCCTCGCCGGGATGCGGATGCTCGGGCTGCTCGCCGACGACTGGCGCGCGCTCGGGCTCGCGCGGCGCGCGCGGGGCGTCGCCGACGTGGGGCGGATCCGGCGCGCGTTCGGCATGGCGTTCGCCCTCTTCGTCCTCGCGATCCGTCGCGGATCGTCGCTCGCCACCGCGATGGAGGCGCGCGGCTTCGGGGGCACCGGCGACCGGTCGTGGGCGCGCGAGTCCCGCTGGGATGCGAGGGACACGACGCTCGTCGCGCTCGCAGCCCTCATCCCCGCGCTCGCGATCGCGAGCGCGGTCGTGACCGGAGCGTGGAACTTCATCCTGGGCCCGTCGGTCTGACAGGGCATCTTCAGCTTTCTCATAGCTGGAATGCCGATGTATTCGGTAGCATCGAGTGAACCCAAGGGGAGTACTCCACCACGGGCGGCTCGTCATTACGGATGTCCCTGCATCCCGGGTCCCCGGTCCTCGTCCACGAGGATGGAGAAGACCTTGACGTCGACATCGTCACGCCATCGTCTCGGAGCACCCAGTGAACATCACCCCCCTCGTGTGGATCATCACGATCGCCGTCACCATCGCGTTCTTCGTGTACGAGTTCTTCGCGCACGTCCGCAAGCCGCATGAGCCGACCATCGGCGAGTCCGCGCGCTGGTCGGCCTTCTACATCGGCCTCGCCCTGCTGTTCGGCGTCGGCGTCGGCGCCGTGTCCGGGTGGACGTACGGCGGCGAGTACTTCGCCGGCTATCTCACCGAGAAGGCGCTGTCCATCGACAACCTCTTCGTCTTCCTCATCGTGATGGCGGGCTTCGCGGTGCCGCGGATCTATCAGCAGAAGGTGCTGATGATCGGCATCGTCATCGCGCTCATCATGCGCGGTGGATTCATCGCACTCGGCGCGACGCTCATCGAGAACTTCTCCTGGATCTTCTACCTCTTCGGCGCGCTGCTGCTGTTCCTCGCCTACCGCCAGGCCTTCGCGGAGGGTGACCACAACCCCGCCAACGGCCGCTTCATGCGCTTCGTGCGCCGCATCCTGCCGATCAGCGACGACTACAACGGCGACCGTCTCACCGTCAAGCGTGACGGCAAGCGCTTCTTCACGCCGATGTTCCTCGTGATCATCGCGATCGGCTTCGTCGACCTCATCTTCGCCGTCGACTCGATCCCCGCGATCTACGGACTCACCGAGGAGGCGTACATCGTCTTCACGGCCAACGCCTTCGCGCTCATGGGTCTGCGCCAGCTGTACTTCCTCATCGGCGGTCTGCTCGAGCGCCTCGTGTACCTGGCTCAGGGCCTCGCCGTGATCCTCGCCTTCATCGGCGTCAAGCTCGTGCTCCACGCGATGCACGTCAACGAGCTCCCGTTCATCAATGGCGGCGAGCCGATGCTGTGGGCCCCGGAGATCCCGATCTGGTTCTCCCTCGTGTTCATCGGCGCCACGATCGCCGTGGCCACGATCGCGAGCCTCGCGAAGACCCGCAAGGACGACCGCCGCGCGGCCCTCGACTCCACCTCCGGCACCCTCACCACCGACACAGAGAAGGAACACTCGTGAACCAGTCGCGCCGCTCCGACGCGTCCGCAGACCCCGATAGACCCGGCGCCCGAACGACCTCGGGCACCACTCCTCCCTGCGAGGTGACCCGCTGATGGGCGACCTCGTCTGGAACATCGCTCTCGTCATCGTGTTCGTGCTCGTCGGCGGCGTCTTCGCCGCCACGGAGATGGCGCTCGTCACGCTGCGCGAGAGCCAGATCAACGCGATCGCCGCCCGCGGCCGCCGCGGCCAGAAGGTCGCGGGGCTCGCACGGAACCCCAACACCTTCCTCTCGGCCGTGCAGATCGGCGTCACGGTGGCGGGCTTCGCCTCCGCCGCCTACGGCGCGACGTCGATCGCCCCGTCGGTCGCGCCGCTGTTCACGCAGCTCGGCGTCGCCGAGCCGCTGGCGCTGACGCTCGCCACCGTGCTGCTGACGCTCGTGATCGCGTACCTGTCCCTGGTGCTCGGCGAGCTCGTGCCGAAGCGCCTCGCGATCCAGCGCAACGCGCAGTTCGCCTATGCGGTCGCGCCGGTGCTCGACGGCTTCGCCACCGTGATGCGGCCGGTGATCTGGCTGCTGTCGGTGTCGACCAACGCGCTCGTGCGCCTGCTCGGCGGCGATCCGCACAAGACCGCCGACGAGCTCAGCGAGGAGGAGCTCCGCGACATCGTCGCGACGCACCAGAGCCTCCCCGACGACGAACGGCGCATCCTCGACGACGTGCTGTCGCTGCGCGACCGTCAGGTCAGCGAGGTCATGCGGCCACGGCCCGAGGTCGTCGCGCTCGACGGCGCGGCGACCCTTGCTGAGGCGATGGCGCAGGCCAGGGAGCTGCCCTTCTCGCGGTACCCCGTGGTCGACAAGTCGCTCGACGACATCGTGGGCTTCGTCCACGTGCGCGATCTCTTCGAGGCCGCCGTCGAGGACTCGGGCCGCCCGGTGTCGCAGCTCATGCGCCCGGTCGAGTACCTGCCCTCCACCGCCCGCGTGCTGCCGACGCTGACGCGCCTGCGCGCCGAGGGGCATCACATCGCCGTGGTCGTCGACGAGTACGGCGGCACCGACGGCATCGTCACCCTCGAGGACCTCGTGGAGGAGGTCGTCGGCGAGATCTTCGACGAGTACGACGCGGAGGAGCGGATGCCGGATGCCGGCGGCGCTCTCGACGGCCGTCTCAACCTGCAGGACTTCGCCGAGATCACCGGCATCGCCCTGCCCCGAGGAGCCTCCGACACCGTCGCCGGGTTCGTCACCGAGATGCTCGGTCGCCTCGCCGTCGTCGGCGACGCGGTCGATGTGCCCGGAGCGACGATCCACGTGACCGCGGTCGACCGGCGACGGATCGCCGAGATCCGCGTCACGGTGCACGAGGAGTCGGACGCCGGCGGCGGGGCCGCCGCGGCGGCAGCCGTCGGCGACTGACCCGAGGCTCAGGTCTCGTTCCAGAGCCGGCGATAGTACGCGAGGCGCTCGCGGTCGGGCTCGACGCCGTACGCCTCGATGAGCAGATCCTCCCACCCGGGACCGTGGTTCCACACGGTGCTCATCGAGGCGACGGCGATGTCGGCCCACCGGTCGGCAGCGCCGAGCGCGGCGAGATCGACGTGCGCGACGGGCCGCCCGTCGTCGTCGAGCAGGGTGTTGGGCATGCAGGCGTCGCCGTGGCACACCACCAGCCGATCGATCGGCGGCGGCGCGCGGAGGTCGTCGGGCACGTCGATGCCGCGGACGGCGGCGTTCGCGATGCGGGACGCCGGGTCCCAGGTCCAGCGGCACTCGTCGACGGGCAGGGCGTCGTGCAGTGCGCGCAGCCCTGCCCCCACCGCCCGCACGGCCGTCTCCGGGTGATCGCGCCACCGCGGATCGACCGCGCTGAGTGCGGGGACGGCCGCGGTGACGAGCCACTCGTGCGCGGCATCCTCGCCCTGGTCCCTGACCTCGGGCACCGCGATCCAGCGCCCGGCCCACCGCATCCGCTCGGCCTCGTCGCGCATGTTCGCCTCGGCGTCGCGCGGGCCCCACTTGATGAAGCGGCCGTCGTCGGTGCGGAACGTGAGGCCGCCGATGCCGTTGCGCCAGACCGGGGTCAGTCCAGCCCCGGCCGCGAGAGAGCGCACCACCGGCGGCACCGCTGTCGAGGCCAGGGGGATGCTCATGCCTCCAGCCAACACCGTCGGGAGATGTCGCACCAGCGAACGTATATCGGAATGCGAATATTCTCTCGGTTCCGCCTGCTCGTCTGCGGTTAGTGTCGGTCCCGGTCGCCGTCGGCGGCCGCCTTCCATCACATCGACACACCAGAGGTATCCGTGCGCGTTTCGTCCCGGTCCCCGTGGTGGCGACGACACGGCAGCGATGCCGATGCCGCGTCGTCCACCGCCGAGGATCCGGATCTCGTCCAGTTCGAGCAGTGGATCCGGGCCGAGGCCGACCCGGAGTCCGGGGCCGCCGGGTATCCGACCGAGGAGCCGGTCGAGGACCCCGTCGAGGAGCCGGTCGAGGATCCCGTCGAGGCGCGCACGACCACAGAGGAGTACCAGGACATGAGCTCACTTGACGACGCGCTGCAGCAGCTTCTCGCGATCGAGGGCGCGACCGGCGCCGCCATCGTCGACTACGCCAGCGGCATGGCGCTCGCCCAGGGCGGCAATCCGTCGTTCGACCTCGGCATCGCGGCCGCCGGCAACTCCAACGTCGTGCGCGCCAAGCTCACCACGATGCGCGACCTCGGGGTCACGGACGAGATCGACGACATCCTCATCACGCTGACCTCGCAGTACCACCTGATCAACGTGCTCGACGCGCAGAGCGCCAGCGGGCTGTTCATCTACCTCGTGCTGAACAAGAGCGGCGCCAACCTCGCGCTGGCCCGTCACAAGCTCAAGGCGATCGCCGCGCAGATCACGATCTGAGCGCAGCGCCCGACAGGACGACGCGTCCACCCGATACGCGTCACATCGAAGGGGGAGGGGCCACCACCCTCCCCCTTCGGTGCGCCTGCGGTGCGCCTGCGGTGCGCCTGACGATGCGTCCGGCGGTGTCGTAGGCTCGGACCGAGCTCCGCGCCGACCACCGCGCGGTGCCTGGAACTCGGAATCAGATACGCTGGGACTGAGTCGCACACGTTCGAAGGGGAACCGCATGCAGATCCAGGGCTCCAGCGCTCTCATCACCGGAGGCGCCTCCGGTCTCGGCCTCGCCACCGCGCGAGCGCTCGCCGCAGCGGGCGCCGTCGTGACCATCCTCGATCTCCCCACGTCGTCCGGCGCATCGATCGCCGAGGAGCTCGGGGGCGTGTTCGCCGCGGGCGACGTCACGAGTCCCGAGGACGCGGCGGCCGCCGTCACCGCCGCGCAGGCCGCCGCCCCGCTGCGCATCGTCGTCAACTGCGCGGGCATCGCCCCGCCCGCGAAAGTCCTCGACCGCGAGGGGAACCCGGCGGTGCTCGCCGACTTCGAGCGCATCGTCCGCATCAACCTCGTCGGCACCTTCAACGTGCTGTCCCAGGCGTCCGCCGTGATCGCGAAGAACGATCCGACCGGCAGCGGCGATCGCGGCGTCATCGTGAACACCGCCAGCGTGGCGGCCTTCGACGGCCAGATCGGCCAGCCCGCCTACTCGGCGTCGAAGGGCGGCGTGCACGCGATGACGCTGCCGGTGGCGCGCGAGCTCGCCCGCTACGGCATCCGCGTGTGCACCATCGCCCCGGGCATCATGGAGACGCCGATGCTCATGGGGCTGCCGCAGGCGGCGCAGGACTCGCTCGGCCAGCAGGTGCCGTTCCCGTCGCGACTCGGCCGCCCCGACGAGTACGCCTCGCTCGTGCGTCAGATCGTCGAGAACGACTACCTCAACGGCGAGACGATCCGCCTCGACGGCGCGATCCGCATGGCGCCGAGATGACCGAAGGAGAACCCATGTCCCTGGCAGGCAAGACCATCCTCATGTCCGGCGGCAGCCGCGGCATCGGACTCGCGATCGCGCTGCGCGCTGCGGCCGACGGCGCGAACATCGCGATGCTCGCGAAGACCGACACCCCGCACCCGAAGCTCGAGGGCACCGTGCACTCCGCCGCCGAGCAGATCCGCGCCGCAGGCGGTCAGGCCCTGCCCATCGTCGGCGATGTGCGCGACGACGACGACATCACCGAGGCGGTGCTGAAGACCCAGGGCGAGTTCGGGGGCATCGACATCGTCATCAACAACGCCAGCGTCATCGACCTGTCGCGCTCGCTCGACCTGAACGCCAAGAAGTACGACCTCATGCAGGACGTCAACGTCCGAGGCACCTTCATGCTCTCGCGGGCGGCCGTGCCGATCCTCAAGGACGCCGAGAACCCGCACATCCTGTCGCTGTCCCCGCCCCTGAACCCCACGCCGAAGTGGCTCGGCGCGCACACCGGATACACCCTCGCGAAGTTCGGCATGACGATGGTCACGCTGGGTCTCGCGGCGGAGTTCGCGCGCGACGGCATCGCGGCCAACACGCTCTGGCCGCGCACCACGATCGCGACCGCCGCGGTGCAGAACCTGCTCGGCGGCGACAAGGTCATGGCTGCCAGCCGCACCGCCGACATCTACGCCGACGCCGCCTACGCGGTGCTGCGCAAGCCCGCCGCGGAGTACACCGGCCAGTCGCTGATCGTCGAGGACGTGCTCGAGGCCGACGGGGTCACGGACTTCTCGGGATACGCCGCCGTGCCGGGCACGCCCGACGACCGGCTGTTCCCCGACATCTTCCTGGACTGACGCCCGCGCCGCGGCTCAGAACAGCAGGTAGAGAGCGCCCGCGATCGTCAGCGCGATCACGATCCGGTCGAACAGACGCTGGTCGAGGCGCCTCGCGACCGCGAGACCGACGAGCGCGCCGACCACGACGAGCGGCGCGAGCACGGCATCCATGAGAAGCACTGTCCCCGGGAACAGACCGAGCCCGGCGAGGAACGGCACCTTCACGACGTTGATGATCGCGAAGAACCACGCCGACGTGCCGAGGAACACCTGCACCGGCGTCCGCGTCGCGAGGAAGTACATCGACATGACGGGCCCGCCGGCGTTCGCGACCATCGTCGTGAACCCGCCGAGCGTGCCGTAGGTGCTCGAGAGCAGGATGCCGCCGCGCGGTGCGTCGACGCCATCCGCCCTCTCCTGTCGCCGGCGCCGCCACAGCGTGATCGCGATCATCACGAGCAGGATCACGCCGATCGCACGGCGGACGATGCCGTCGCCGGCCAGCGCGAGGAACGCGAACCCGGCGATCAGCCCGGCGACCACCGCCGGGGCGAGTCGCAGCAGTGTCGGCCAGTGCGCGTGCCGGCGGTAGGCGATGAGCGCGAACACGTCGCCGACCATGAGCAGCAGGAGCATCGCTGCGGTCGAGGTGCGGGCGGGCAGCACGGCCGCGAACAGGGCGATCGCGAGGATGCTGCCGCCGGGCAGCGCCGTCTTCGAGATGCCGATGGTGACCGCGGCGAGGCCGAGCGCGGCCCACGCCCAGAGGTCGAGTGCGATCATCCTTCGAGCAGGGCGGCGATCGCGTCGTAGCCGCGTGACGCGGCGAGGTCGTGCGGCAGCACGCCGTCGCCGTCGCGGATCGAGATGTCGGCGCCGCCGTCGATCAGAGCCTGCACGACCGCGACGTACGCGTCGGAGCCGTCGCCGAGCACGATCGCCTCGTGCAGAGCGGTCCAGTTCAGGTTGTTGACGTGGTTCGGGTCGACCCCCGCGTCGAGCAGGATCTCGACGGTCGACAGCAGTCCGCGCTCGGATGCCGGGATCAGCGCCGTGCCGCCGAAGCGGTTGGTGCTGCGCAGGTCGGCGCCGTGATCGAGCGTCCGGCGCAGGATCTCGTCGTGTCCTCGGGCGCCGGCGTACAGGTAGGCCGAGTCCTGGAGGTCGTCCTTCGCGTTCACGTCGGCGCCGGCCTCGATCAGCACGCGTGCCGCGTCGACGTGGTTCGCCTTCGTGGCGGCGACGAGCGCCGTCATGCCGCCGTCGCCCCGCGCCTCGATCTCGGCTCCGGCGTCGAGGGCGACGCGCACGGCATCGGCGTCCCCTGCGGCGGCGGCGGCGAGCAGGTCACGGGTGGCGACGGTCATGGCTGACTCCTTGGTGGTCGTGGGGTGAGAGGCGGGCCGGGTGGCTACGAGCGGTGCGACGTCGGGTGCGCATGCGGTGAGCCCGAGCAGGACG
Source organism: Microbacterium sp. H83 (assembly GCF_001650405.1). Lineage (GTDB taxonomy): Bacteria > Actinomycetota > Actinomycetes > Actinomycetales > Microbacteriaceae > Microbacterium. Next base: position 84,177 of record NZ_LWCU01000056.1, read on the forward strand.
AGTCCCAGCGCGGCGGTCGACGCCGCCGCTCTCATCATCGAACGCTCCATGCCTCTGGTATACCAAAATACCGGGGGTGGCCGCGCTGGGGGCGGTGTTCACAATTCAGCATGGATGGCCGCGATCGGCCCGAAAGGATGCAATCGGGCGTGCGCGCGGAGAACCGTGCTGAATTGTGAACCGCGTCCGAGGGAGAGGCCGCGACGCCGGGCCGAACCGAACCGGTCGCGACCGGTCGCGACCGGCCCTCAGCCGCGGGCCGCGGCCAGAGCTGCGGCGAAGCGCTCCGAGCGCTGCTCGATGTCGGCCCAGTCGCCGTTCGCGATCGAGGTGCCGTTCGCGAGGTCGCCGCCCGCCCCTACGGCCACCGCTCCGGCGCGGAACCAGTCGGCGAGGTTGTCGGGGTTCACGCCGCCGGTCGGCATGAGCGGCGCATCCGGGAACGGGCCGCGCAGCGCGCCGAGGTACGAGGGGCCGCCGAGCGAGGCGGGGAAGATCTTGACCACGTCGACACCGAGCTCGAGGGCGCCCATGACCTCGGTCGGGGTCATGGCTCCGGTCATCACGACGCGTCCGGTGTCGAGCATCGTGCGGGTGAGGGCCGGCAGGGTCCCGGGGCTCACGAGGAACTCCGCGCCCGCGTCGGCGGCGAGCGCGGCCTGCTCGGCGGTCGTGACCGTGCCGGCGCCGATGTACGCGGCGTCGCCGTGGCGGGCGATGAGCTCGCGGATCACGGAGGGGGCGTCAGGAGTCGAGAACGTGACCTCGATGCCCGTGATCCCGCCACGGATGATCGCCTCGGAGGCGTCGAGCGCGAGCTCGGGGGAGGGGGCGCGGAGGACGGCGAGCACTCCGGTGGCGCGGGCGCGGTCGAGACGGTCGGGCATCGGGGCTCCTTCGGTGGGGGATGCGTCCATTGTCGCGGACGACAACCTGTAATTACAAGCTGCGGCCGCCTCAGAGCGGATCGCGTCGCCCCGGCATCGGCCAGTCGTCGATCAGATCCTTCGACGCCTTGAGTCCCAGCCCGGTGTGCTCGCGCAGTAGTTTGATCGCGGCGATGGGCTGTGCCTCGGCGACCAGGCGATCGATCTCGGCGACGGCGTCGGCGGGAAGCGTCGAGCGCACCGCTTCGGCGTCGTGCGGCTGCGGCGGGACGACCGGGATCGCGGTCGTCCCCGGCGCGAGGCCGACCGTCCAGTGGTCGATGCGCCGCTTCGCCGACGCCAGGCTCTCGCCCGTGTGATCGCGAAGGACCTTGATCGCCGCGATCCTGTTCTCCCGGCGCACCAGATCGTCGATCTCGGCCACCGCGTGCGGGTCGAGGGTCGCCGGTGCTGCGCCGTTCGCGTAGGTCTCGGCGACGTCGGGGACCTTCGGGCGCATGCTGCGCAGGGCGGCGGAGAGCAGAGCGATCAGGATGATCGCGCCGATGACGATGCCGATGATCCACACGAGGTCCATGGGCGACAGTCTAGAGACGGAGGTGGGCCCTCCAGCCGTCTCCCATCCGCTCGCCGGTACCCTGGTAGGTATGACCGAGAACCCCCGTACGCGCGAGACGCGCCCCCAGGCGGCATCCGCGTCCCGTTCGGGGGCCGTCCGATCCACCAAGACGCCGCAGGTGCGCCCCGCGACCGAGGGCTGGACGCAGCAGAAGGATGCCGAGGGGCGCCCGCTCCTGCAGTTCGCGAGCCCCAAGCGCGGCAAGCCGCCGGTGCACCTCGCCGACCTGACCCCTGAGGAGCGCGTCGAGAAGGTGAAGGAGCTCGGTCTCCCCGGCTTCCGTGCGAAGCAGCTGTCGACCCACTACTTCCGTCACTACACGTCCGACCCCGCCGAGATGACCGACCTGCCGGCCGGCATCCGCGACGAGCTCGTCGCCGGCCTCCTGCCGCCGCTGCTCACCGAGGTGCGCCGACTCGAGACCGACCGCGGCGACACGATCAAGTTCCTCTGGCGGCTGCACGACGGCGCGCTCGTCGAGTCGGTGCTCATGCGCTATCCCGGCCGCATCACGCTGTGCGTCTCGTCGCAGGCAGGCTGCGGCATGAACTGCCCGTTCTGCGCCACCGGCCAGGCCGGACTCACGCGCAACATGTCGACCGCCGAGATCGTCGAGCAGATCGTGCGCGCCAACCGTCTGATCGCCGAGGGCGGCCTCGGAGGCAAGAAGTCCGACGACCACTCGATGGAGCGCGTCTCGAACATCGTCTTCATGGGCATGGGCGAGCCGCTCGCCAACTACAAGCGGGTGATGGACGCCGTGCGCTCGATGGTCGCCCCGCAGCCCGACGGCCTCGGCATGAGCGCCCGCGGAATCACGGTGTCGACGGTCGGCCTCGTGCCGGCGATCAAGAAGCTCGCCGACGAGAACATCCCGGTCACGTTCGCCCTCTCGCTGCATGCGCCCGACGACCACCTGCGCGACGAGCTCATCCCGGTGAACTCGCGGTGGAAGGTCGACGAGGCCCTCGACGCCGCGTACGACTACTACGCGAAGACCGGTCGTCGGGTCTCGATCGAGTACGCGCTGATCAAGGACATGAACGACCACGCGTGGCGCGCCGATCTGCTGGCGGAGAAGCTCAACGCCCGCGGCCGGGGCTGGGTGCACGTGAACCCGATCCCGCTCAACCCGACGCCCGGCTCGATCTGGACCTCGTCCGAGAAGGACGTGACGAACGAGTTCGTGCGCCGCCTCAACGACGCCGGCATCCCGACGACCCTCCGCGACACCCGCGGCAAGGAGATCGACGGCGCGTGCGGTCAGCTCGTCGCGACGACCGAGGACGAGGCCGCGTCCGCGGCCATGGCCTGACCGGTCACCGTCGCCCGAGCAGGGCGTCGCGCACCTCCGCGAGGCGTTCCTGCAGAGCATCGAGGAAGGCCGCGACCGCTCGCTGCTGCAGGGCGTCCGGCCGGGCGACGAGCCAGTACGGGAGCCGCTGCTCGATCTGATCGGGAAGCACGCGCACGAGGTCGTCGTGCTGGTCGGCGAGGAACGCGGGAAGCAGGCCGAACCCGGCGCCGCCGCGCGTCGCATCGACGTGCACGTAGACGTTCGTGCTCGCCACCGAGTCGGTCATGCCGGGCACCAGCCGCCGCGCCTCGTCGAGCACATCGACGTGGAGCATGGATTCGATGAAGTACACGAGCGGTCGGCCGGCGAGATCCGACGGGTCGGCGGGCGCGGGATGCCGCCGCAGGAAGTCCCTGCTCGCATAGAGCCCGAGCGCGTAGTCGGCGAGATGGACGGCCCGCGCCCTGTGCACCTGCGGGCGCCCGACGACCACCTCGAGGTCGGCCGCACCCCGCTGCTGTGCGGCCTGTCGCGTGCCGGTGACGATCTCCAGAGCGACTCCCGGGTGCCGCCGACGCACGGCCGCCATGGCGGGAGCGGCGATGAACCCGCTGAACCCGTCGGTGGCCGACAGGCGGATGAGCCCTTCGACGCGCTCGGCGTCGCCGTCGTCGAGGCCGCTGAGCGCCTGCTCCACCGCCTCCGCGGCCGCGAGCGCGCGCGTGCCGAGCGGAGTGAGCTCCCACGCGCCGCCGTCGCGCGAGAGCACCCGCCCGCCGAGCTGGCTCTCGAGCGCGGCGATGCGCCGAGCGACGGTGGTGTGGTTGAGCCCGAGGTGCTGCGCGGCGGAGGTGAAGCGGCCGCTGCGCGCCACGGCCAGGAGGACGAGCAGGTCGTCGGCGCTCGTCGGCGGTGCAGGGAAATGCGATGCCACGTGTGCATCTTTGCATATTCGGGTGCCTATCGCGCCTGCGCGAAGCTGAACTACTCTGCAGGGGTGGTAGTACGACGGGGGACGGCGCACGGCACCGATCTGAGGGGCAGGACCGCTCTGGTCACTGGGGCAGCGAGCGGTATCGGTGCCGCGTGCGCGTCCGCGCTGGCCGAGGCGGGAGCACGCGTCCTCGTCGTCGACCGCGACGCCGAGGGCGCGGAACGGGTCGCCGCGGAGATCGGCGGTCAGCCGCTCGCGATCGACCTCGGTGATCTCGACGCCCTCGCGACGCGGACCTTCGACGCCGACATCCTCGTCAACAACGCCGGCATCCAGACCGTCGCGCCGATCGTCGACTTCGAGCCCGCCACCTTCCGTCGGATGCTGGACATCATGGTGACCGCTCCCTTCCTGCTCACCCGCGCGGTGCTGCCGGGGATGTCGGAGCGGGGATGGGGCCGCATCGTCAACATCAGCTCGGTGCACGGCATCCGGGCCAGCCCGTACAAGTCGGCCTATGTGACCGCCAAGCACGCTCTCGAGGGTCTCTCGAAGGTGACCGCCCTGGAGGGGGCGGAGCACGGCATCACCAGCAACTGCCTCAACCCGGGATACGTGCGCACCGCGCTCGTGGAGGCGCAGATCGCCGACCAGGCGCGCACCCACGGAATCCCCGAATCGGAGGTCGTCGAGAGGGTGATGCTCTCGGAGGCGGCGATCAAACGACTGCTCGAGCCCTCGGAGGTCGCCGACCTCGCGCTCTGGCTCTGCGGCGAGACGGCTCGGTCCGTCACGGGCGCCTCGTACACGATGGACGGCGGATGGAGCGCTCGATGAGCGAGCTCGCCGTCACGACCTACGGGCCCGCCGCCGAGAGTGCGGCCGTCCTGGCGGTGCACGGCATCACGGCGAACGGCCGGTCATGGCGCACGGTCGCCGAGCGGATGCCGGAGCGCCGGCTCCTCGCACCCGACCTCCGCGGTCGTGGCCGCAGCAACCGTCTCCCCGCACCGTACGGGCTGCGCACGCACGCGGCCGACCTCGCCGCGCTGCTCGACGCCGACGGCGGCGAACCGCGCACCGTGCTCGGACATTCGATGGGCGCCTTCGTCGTGGTCGCGCTCGCAGACCTCCGGCCGGATCTCGTCGAGAGGCTCGTGCTCGTCGACGGGGGACTCCCGCTGAGCCTGCCCGCCGGCATCCGCTCGGCCGAGGATCTCGACATCGCCACCCTCCTCGGACCCGCCGCCGAGCGTCTGGGCATGCACTTCGCGGACGACGAGGGGTACCTCGACTTCTGGCGTCGGCATCCCGCCTTCGCGCGCGACTGGTCGGATGCCGTGGCGGAGTACGCCCGCTACGACCTCGACGGCACGCGCGCCTCGACGCTCGCCGACGCGATGATCGCCGACGGCGCCGAGCTCTACGGGGCCGACTGGTACCTCGACGCGCTCCGCGGTCTGCGGATGCCGGTGACCGTGCTCCGGGCGCCGCGCGGCCTCACCGACGCCGAGCCGCTGTACGCGCCCGGCGTCCTCGACGGGTTCCGCACGCTCGTCCCGCAGCTCGACGTCGTCGAGGTCGAGGACGTCAACCACTACACGATCCTCTTCGCCGAGCGCGGCGCGTCGCGGGTCGCCGCCGCCGCATCCGCCCCCTGACCGCCCCGGACGCCCAGACACCCGACCCTGAAGGAGCAGACGATGACGACCGCACTCTTCGACGGCATCACCGCCCACCGCGTGCAGACCCCGCGCTACCTCGCCAACGTGATCGAGCGGCCCGGCTCGGATGCCGGGCCGGTCGTCGTGTTCGTGCACGGCAACGTGTCCTCCTCGCACTTCTACCAGCCGACGATGCTCGCGCTGCCGCCGCACGTGCGTGCACTCGCCGTCGATCTCCGCGGGTTCGGCGACAGCGAGACCAGGCCGGTCGACGCGACCAGGGGCCTGCGCGACTTCGCCGACGACGTGCGCGCCGTGCTCGACGCGCTGGGCCTCGAGGCCGTGCATCTCGTCGGCTGGAGCATGGGCGGAGGCGTCGTACTGCAGGTCGCCCTCGACGCTCCCGAGCGCGTGCTGTCGCTCACCCTCGAGTCGCCGGTATCGCCCTACGGCTTCGGCGGCACGCACGGCGCGGACGGGACGCGCAACGACGACGACGGAGCGGGCACGGGAGGCGGCGGTGCGAACCCGGACTTCGTCTCCCGCCTGCGATCCGGGGACACGGGGGACGAGGCGCCGACGTCGCCGCGCACCGTCTACCGCACGGCCTACGTCGCTCGCCCCGAGCTGCAGCAGGCGCACGAGGACGCCTGGGTCGCGTCGATGCTCAGCACCAGGACCGGCATCGACAACTACCCCGGGGATGCGGTCGAGTCGCCGCACTGGCCGGGCTTCGCGGCGGGAGGGAAGGGCGTGCTCAACACGATGGCTCCGCAGCACCTCGACCTGTCCGGCATCGTCGACCTCGCCGTGAAGCCGCCCGTGCTCTGGATCCGCGGCGAGAAGGACGCGATCGTCTCGGATGCGTCGTTCTTCGACCTCAACCAGCTCGGGCTGCTCGGCGTGGTCCCGGGCTGGCCCGGTGCCGACGTCGCACCGCCGCAGCCGATGATCCTGCAGACCCGCGCCGTGCTCGACCGCTACGTCGCGAACGGCGGCAGCTACCGCGAGGTCGCCCTGCCCGACGCCGGGCACGCCCCGCATCTCGACGAGGCGGAGGTGTTCGACGCCGAACTCGCGCGGCACCTCGGCCTCTGACGTCGGGCGGCGGACCCGGCGACTCTCTGCGCGCTGGGCTGGCGCCCAGGATTCATCCACGTTCTCCACAGCCGATATTCCGTAGATTGTGCGGATGCCCTATTCCGCCCACCGCCCCGGACGGTTCGACTCGCAAGGTCGGATCATCGTCGACAGCGACCCGAACGCCGACACGGACGACCTCGACTTCCTGCGCGCGTACGAGCCCGCCGGCTCCCACGATCAGGTGACCGAGCCGATCGACCGGGCGCCGCGGAACCGGGCCGATGGGGATCAGCCGACCGACGTCCCTCCGGTGCGGGAGCCGAAGCCGCGCCGACAGCCCCGGGAGCGCAAGCCCCGCGTCCCGGGGTCACGCCTGCGCACGCTCGCGATCCTCGGCGGAGCGGACGGGGAGATCCTCGACCGGGTGCCCGGCGAGACCCCGCGCTTCGTGCAGATGTTCTTCGTGCTGGTGGGCACGGCTCTCGTCTCGGCGATCTCGATGCTGTTCGCGCTGACGACCGGCGTGCAGGCCGTGATCTGGATCGCCGTGCCGCTCGCCATCGTGTGGGCGCTCATCATCTTCAACCTCGACCGGTTCCTCACCTCGACCATGACGTCGACTCGCAACGTGTGGAAGCTGATCGGCCTCGCCATCCCGCGGGTGGTCATGGCGGCCGTCATCGGCTTCGTCGTCGCTGAGCCGCTCGTCCTGCAGATCTTCCACAACGACATCGCGCGCGAGGTCGCATCGACCAACATCACCCAGGCGCAGTCCGATCAGGAGGCGCTGGAGACCGGCCCCGAGAAGAAGGCCCTCGATGCGGCATCCGACCGCGTCGCCGAGCTCGAGAACCAGGCCGCGACGGGCATCGTGGCCGGCACGGATTCGTCGTCGGCGAGCGAGTCCGCCGCGCAGGCCACGGTCGACGACCTCACGGCGAAGATGACCGACCAGCAGGCCGTGATCGATCAGGCGCGCATCCTCTACCAGTGCGAGCTCACCGGCGAGGGCGCAGGGAGCGTCCCCGGCTGCACCGGCGTGAACGGCGAGGGCGCGAGCTCGGATGCCGCGCAGGCCCAGCTGGCCGAGGCGCAGCAGACCTACGACGCGCTGGCCGCTCAGCTGCGCACCGCGAACGAGGAGCTCGCGGCTGCAGGCACCGCCGCCAAGGAGAGCACCAGCACGTCGGAGGCGCAGAACCGCGCAGAGGCGCAGTCGCAGCTGCCGGCCGCGCGCGACTCCTACGACACCGCCCTCGCCGCCTACAACGCGCGCGCCGAGTCGGTGGCCTCCGGCAACGCCGGGGCGATCGGGCTGCTGAGCCAGATCAGCGGTCTGAACCGGCTCAGCGAGAAGGAGCCGACGATCCTGTTGGCGCACATGCTGATCGCGGCGCTGTTCTTCATGCTCGAGCTGCTCCCGGTGCTGGTGAAGGTGCTCACCTCGTACGGCGATCCGTCGCTGTACGAGAAGGCGGCCGCGATTCGCAAGCAGGTCGCGCTCGACAAGGTGACGGCCGAGGGCTTCCGCGACCGGGCGGCGATCGTCAACGTGCAGTCGCAGGGGATCCAGGCGGATGCCGGGACCGGCGAACCGCAGACACGCGCCGAGCGCAAGGAGGCGGCGCAGATCGCGGAGGAGCGCGGGAGGTCCGCGGAGCGCGAGCTTGCGGAGAAGCGAGCCCAGGCGCAGACTCTCGCCGAGCAGGAGCAGCTCGTTCCGTAGGTCGTCTGTCGGAGTCGGCTGAGACCGGTCACGGACATCCGGCCCGGATGTCCGCCACGGCCGGTAGCGTTGCATCATGGTCAACTATCGCTATCTCGGCAACAGCGGTCTCAAGGTCTCTGAGATCACCTACGGCAACTGGGTCACGCACGCCTCGCAGGTCGGTGACGACGCGGCCGTGAAGACCGTGCACGCGGCGCTCGACGCCGGCATCACCACGTTCGACACGGCCGACACCTACGCCAACACGGCCGCGGAGGTCATCCTCGGCAAGGCCCTCGAGGGCCAGCGCCGTGAGAGCCTGGAGATCTTCACCAAGGTCTACTTCCCGACCGGTCCGAAGGGCCCGAACGACACCGGGCTGAGCCGCAAGCACATCCTCGAGTCGATCAACGGCTCGCTGAAGCGCCTCGGCACCGACTACGTCGACCTCTACCAGGCGCACCGCTTCGACTACGAGACCCCGCTCGAGGAGACCTTCCAGGCCTTCGCCGACGTCGTCCGCCAGGGCAAGGCGCTGTACATCGGCGTCTCCGAATGGACGGCGGAGCAGCTGCGCGAGGGCCACGCGCTCGCCAAGCAGGTCGGCGTGCAGCTGATCTCGAACCAGCCGCAGTACTCGATGCTGTGGCGCGTCATCGAGGGCAAGGTCGTCCCCGCGTCGGAGGAGCTCGGCATCTCGCAGATCGTCTGGTCGCCCATGGCACAGGGCGTGCTGAGCGGCAAGTACCTGCCCGGTCAGCCGGTGCCGGAGGGGTCGCGCGCGACCGACCCGCACAGCGGCGCGGACTTCATCAAGAACTTCCTGCAGGACGACATCCTCACCGCGGTGCAGAGGCTCAAGCCGATCGCCGAGGAGGCGGGGCTCACCATGCCGCAGCTCGCGATCGCGTGGGTGCTGCAGAACCCGAACATCGCCGCCGCGCTGGTCGGAGCGTCCCGCCCCGAGCAGCTCGCCGACACGGTCAAGGCCTCGGGCGTGAAGCTCGACGCCGACACCCTCGCCGCGATCGACGCGGCGCTGGGCGACACGGTCAACCGCGACGCCGAGCACACGTACTCGACCTCGCCGAAGGCGCGACTGGTCTGAGTCGCGACGAACACGAAGGCCGCCGTCCCCGGGGACGGCGGCCTTCTTCGCGCACGGATGCGGGCTACTCCTTCACGGCGCCGGCGGTCAGGCCCTGCACGATCCAGCGGCTCGCGAGCGCGAACATCGCCATGGTCGGCAGGATCGTGAGGACAGCGGCGGCGCTCATGGATCCCCAGTCGATGTTGAACGTCGAGATGAAGCCGTTCAGCGCCGAGGGCACCGTGCGGTTCTCATCGGTGTTCATGAGCACGACCGACAGGAACAACTCGTTCCAGCAGTTGACGAAGTTGAAGATGAACGCCGCGATGATGCCGGGCGTCATCACCGGCACGAGCACCCGGAACAGGGCGCCGAAGCGCGAGCATCCGTCGATCATCGCCGCCTCTTCGAGAGCGTCGGGGACGTTCTCGAAGAAGCCGCGCAGCATGACCGTGGAGAACGGGATGCAGATCGCGATGTACACGAGGATCAGGCCGGGCTTCGTGTCGACGAGGCCGAGGTCCGTCATCATCGAGTACAGCGGTCCGAGCGCGATGAACGCCGGGATCATCTGCGTCAGCAGGAAGGCGACGAGCACCGTCCCCTTGCCGCGGAACTCGAACCGGGCGATCACGTAGGCGCTCAGCAGGGCGATGAGGGTCGCGACGGCGCCGGCGACGAGGGCGACCAGGGCGGAGTTGCCGAGGAACACCCCGAACGAGCTCTGCTGGAACAGGCTGATGTAGTTGTCCAGCGACGGCTCGCTCGGCCAGTACTCGATCGGGAACCGGTTGATCGTGCCGGGCGACTTGAACGACGTCAGCGCGATCCAGTACAGCGGGAACAGCGTGATGATCAGCCAGATGAGCAGGCCGACCACGCGCACGACGCCGCCGACCGTGACCTTGCGCTGCGTGCGCGGAGCCCGGTGCGCATCCGGCACCGTGATCCGCCGGGTCTCGGTGATGGTGGTGCCGGTGGGAGTGGTGATGGTCATCGCTGGGCCCTCCGCATCGCCATCAGGTAGAACGCGCAGAACACGAACAGGAACGCCACGACGATGAGGCCGATCGCGCTCGCGATGCCGTAGTTGCCCTGTTGGGTGTAGTTGATCATCCAGGTCGTGATGATGTGCGTCTGGTTCGCCGGTCCTCCGTTGGTCATCGCGTAGATGATGTCCGGGAAGTTGAAGATCCAGATGATGCGCAGCAGGATCGTCAGCAGAAGCGTCATCGAGATGTACGGGATGATGATCGAGAACAGCTGCCGCACCTTGCCGGCGCCGTCGAGGCTCGCGGCCTCGAGCATCTCGTCGGGTACCGACTGCAGAGCCGCCAGGATCATGATCGCGAAGAAGGTCACGCCGTACCAGATGTTCGCGACGATGACCGCGAACATCGCCAGCTTCGGGTCGGCCAGCCACGGCAGCGGGGCGTCGATGAGCCCGGCCTTCATGAGCAGGTCGTTGACGACGCCGAACTCGGCGTTGAACATCCAGCGGAACAGCATCCCGATGAGGAAGCCGGAGACCGCCCAGGGGAAGAACACGAGCGCCTGGTAGAGGCCGCGGAATCGGAAGCGCTTGCGCAGTGCGAGCGCGATCAGGAAGCCGATCACGAGCTGGGGCACGAGCGAGCCCACGACCCAGAGGATCGAGTTCCACGCCACCGTCGGGAACGCCGGGTCCTGGAACACGGCGACGAAGTTGTCGAAGCCGACCCAGGGAGTCGACGTCAGGTCCCACAGGTTCCAGTCGTGGAACGCCATGCGGGCGCCCTGCAGCATCGGCCAGTACGTGAACCAGCACACGAAGACGATCGCCGGCGCCATGAAGGCCAGCAGCGTCAGCGCGTGGCGTCCGCGGAAGGGCCGGCGGCGGGGGCCGGGGGAGGCCCCGCCGGCAGTGCCGGCGGAGCCTCGTCCACGAAGAGCGGATGACATGGGCTCAGCCCTTCTCCGCGGCGTACTTCTCCGTCCAGAAGGCGTCCCACGACTCCAGCAGCTCGCTGGTCGACATGTTGCCCAGCAGCACGTTCTGCACGTCCTGGTCGGACTTCTGGATCCACTCCGTCCACCAGCTGACACCGCGCGGCTGACGCACGTTGACGTACGTCTCCGGGTCTTCCGTCATGGTGACGTAGCTGGTCCACGGGCCCGAGGAGTAGAAATCGTCGTCGGCCGCGGCCTCGATGATCGGGACGAGGCTGTTCGCCTGCGCGAACTCGGTCGCAGGCTCCGCCGACGAGAGGAACTCGACCAGCTTGACGGCCTCCTCGCGGTTCTCGCCCTTCTCGGCGACGCCCCAACCGGCGACGGCCAGCGGCTGCGCCGCCTTGCCCGACGGGCCGACGAGCAGCGGAGCCGTGTCCCACTGGTCCTCAGTGAGGCCGGAGTCCTGCACGGTCGCGATGACCTCGGGGTCCTGCAGCAGGAACGCAGTGGTGCCGTTGGTGAAGCCGGCGACCATCTCGGGGTAGCCCCACGACACGGCCGAGGGCGGTGACGCCTTCTCGAAGAGGTCGAAGTAGTCATCGACGGCATCCTGCGCCTCGGGCGCGGCGAAGATCGTCGAGCCGTCCTCCATGAGGAACGCGTCCTCGGTGTCGAGGCCGTCGATCACGTACGCCTCGATCGCTGCGACCACGTTGCTGTTGGCGTTCTGTCCGCCGCGGAACGCGTATCCGTAGATGTTGTTCGACGGGTCCTGGATCGCCTCGGCCTGCTCGAGCAGATCCTTCCAGCTGCGCGGGGGTCCGTCGAAGCCGGCCGCCTCGACGAGGTCGGTGCGGTAGAAGAGCGACAGGCCGTAGAAGCCGTAGGGCACGAAGTAGCTCTTGCCGTCCTCGGCGACGGACGCGGACTGCGCGTTGTCGGTCAGCGCATCCCAGCCGTCCCACTTCTCCAGATCGGCGCCGAGGTCGTACAGCCAGCCGTTGTTGGCGAACGGTCCGACCGTGATGTCGCGCACCTCGAGCACGTCGACGCCCTTGCCGGACTGCAGCATCTGCTGGATCTTCTGGTCGGCCTGCTCGGTGGGAGGCGACACGAGGTTGACCTTGATGTCGGGGTTCTCCTCCTCGAACTGATCGAGGAGACCGCGGATCAGATCGGTGCGGGCGGGGTTGGTCAGGCTCTCGACCATCTGCAGCGTGACGGTGCCGTCGGCGGATTCGCCGCCGCCTGCGGAACAGCCGGCGAGGGCGAGAACGGCGACGGTGCCGATTCCTGCGGCGGTCGTCAAGATCTTGTTCTTCACGGGGTGCCTCTCAATGCGTGGTGGGTGATTCGGGTGGTGGGTGACTCGGGTGGTGGGTGATTCGGGTGGTGGGTGGTGAGGTGGCGGTCAGGAGACGACGACCGAGTCGGCGGTGCGGATGCCGGCGCGACGCAGGATCTGCGGGATGCAGCGCTCGACGAAGGCCTCGAAGTCGGAGGCCTCGGTGTAGAGGTGCGCCGAGAGACGGAAGTAGCCGATGCCGCGGAAGCTGGTGAACGCGGTCTCGACGCCGGTCTCGTCGAGCAGGTCCATGCGCAGCGCGTCGGCCTCCTCGCGCGTGGAGCCGAGTCCTAGGGGCAGGCGCACGAGGCGCATCGACGGCACGGGGGACGGCAGCGGGGTGAGCGGGTCGACGTCGGCGAAGGGGCGGAACCCCTCGGCGATGATCTCGGCACCGGCATCCGCCATCTGCGCCATGGCGACGCGCGCGGCGTCCCAGCCGAACTCGGACTCGATGAAGTCGATCGCGGCAGGGGTGGCGAGGTACGTCGTGGCGTCGATCGTCCCCTGCGTGTCGAAGCGCTGCGGGTACGGCTCGTTCGCGGCCCACGAGTCGATGAGCGGCCAGAGCTCCTCGCGGTCGGGAGCCTGGGTCACCAGCAGCGCCGAGCCGCGCGGGGCGCACGGCCACTTGTGCAGGTTGCCGAACCACCAGTCACCGCCGGCCGCGGCGGCCGCGTCGGCGATGAGTCCGGGCGCGTGGGCGCCGTCGACGAGGGTGCGCACCCCGTACTCGGTCGCGAGCTCGGCGATGCGGCGGGTGGGCAGCAGTCGGGCGGTGGGAGAGGTGATCTGGTCGACGACGATCAGGCGGGTGCGGGTCGAGATCGCGTCGGCGAAGCGCTGCACCACCTCGTCGTCCGAGGCGAGCAGCGGCAGCTCGACGGCGCGGACGGATGCTCCGAAGCGGCGGGCCAGGCGCTGCGCGCCCATCGTGATCGCGCCGTAGCCCTGATCGGTGACGAGGATCTCGTCGCCGCTCTCGAGGCGCATCGCGTTGTAGACGACGGTGGCGGCGGCGGAGGCGTTGGGGACGAAGACGCTGTCCTCCGCGCGGGCGCCGACGAACGGAGCCGTGCGCTCGCGGGCGGCGCCGACGCGCTCGGCGATGCGCGGGAACCACTCGACCGGGCTCAGGTCCGCGCGCCGGCGCAGGGCATCCTGCTGCTCCACGACAGCCGTGGGCACGGCGCCGAACGATCCGTGGTTGAGGTGGATCACCTCGGGGTCCAAGGGCCAGGCGTCGCGCGCTCTGACGCCGGAGTTCAGCGTGAGCGGTGCGGGGAACAACGGTGCGGGCATCGGTCCTCATCGGTGAGTGTCGGGGGAGTTGTTGCACAACTTTGCCACACGGGTTTCGAAATAGCCACGAAACCTCGAAGATGAAACATAGTTGTCATACGAATTTGCCGACATGTCTGCATCCGTCAGACTCACAGGTGGGGTGGGGGATGTCAGAGAGGATGACGATGAGCGCCTTGGACACGGCTCTGCACGGCCTGCGCGCGCTGATCGCCGACGGGGCGCTGCGCCCGGGGGACCGGCTGCCCAGCGAGGGCGAGCTGTGCGAGACGCTCGGCGTCTCCCGCGGATCCCTGCGGGAGGCGATCCGGATGCTGGCCGCCCTCGGCGTGCTCGAGACGCGCCACGGATCGGGCAGCTACGTCGGCGAGCTGCGGGCGGCCGACCTCATCGGGAGCCTCTCGCTCACGGTCGGGCTGCTGCCGATGGCCGGGGTGCTCGAGCTCACCGAGCTGCGCCGCGTGCTCGAGCCGCACGCGGCTGCGCTCGCCGCCGCGCGCATCGGCGCCGACACGATCGAGGAGCTCGGCCGTGTGCTCGACGAGATCGAGGGAAGCGACGACTTCGAACTGCACTCGCGGCTCGACCACCAGTTCCACATGACGATCTCTGAGGTCGCGGGCAACGACGCCCTCACGAGCCTGATCGACGTGCTGCGCTCACGGTCGCGCGCGTACCGGATCCCGGATGCCGGCGACGCGGCGGAGCTCAAGCTCCACTCGGATGCCGGGCACCGGGCGATCCTGCGCGGTCTCGCGGCGGCTGATCCCGTGGCGGCATCGGCTGCGGCATCCGCCCACGTCGCCTACACCGAGTACTGGGTTCGCCGGTACTCGGACGACGCCGAACCGGTCACCGGACAGGACTGAACCGGGCTCCGACGCCCCTTCCGCGCACGTCGCCCCGGTCAGGCCAGAGTGATGTCGACCTGGACCTCGGTGGCGATGCGCTCGAGGTCGCGGCGCAGGGCCTCGAGGTCGACGGACGAGGGGACACGGGCGACGACGGATGCCTCGAACAGGCGTCCCCCGGCCATCGCGGCATCCCGTGTCTCGGTCGCGAGCTCCTCGATGCTGAGGTCGTGGGCGTTCAGCACGCCAGACACCTCGCGCACGATGCCGGGGCGGTCGTTGCCCAGCACCTGGATCTCGAGCACGCGCTCCTCGGCGTCCGGGGCGGTCGTCGCTCCCGTGCGCACCGCGAGGGTGAGCAGGCCCTGACCCTGGAGCTCCCGGAGCGCGGTCTGCAGTCCGTCCGAGTGCTCGGGCGGCACGGAGACCTCGATCACGCCGGCGAAGGTCCCGGCGAGCTCGGCGAGAGAGCTGTTCTCCCAGTTGCCGCCATGGGCGTCGACGACATCGGCGACCGCCGCGACGAGTCCGGGACGATCGGCACCCGCGACAGTGAGGATGAGAGTAGTCATGCGGCCAGCGTAGCCGGGGGCTCGGGGCGGATGGTCGTTGCGATCACTCGACGCGCGAGGTCAGCGAGCGGTGACGCCATGCGAACCAGGAGACCAGGAGCGGGATCACGGCGATCAGCCACGATGCCGGTCCGCTGAAGGCGATGGCGAGGATGCCTCCGCCCGCCGCGCTGAGTCCCGCGCACAACGACTTGGCGAGCAGCTCGCCGAAGCCGGAGAGCACGGCAGGTCGCGTGATCGACACCCCCTGCAGCGAGGCGCGGAGGAGGAAGACGAGCGCCACCATGGGGTAGAACGGCGCCGATGCGTGCAGGTACGTCGCCGCGGTGTCGAGAACCGTGGGGTCGGCATCGGTCACGAAGCCGGCCGCGAAGCGCTCGGCGAAGGCGACGACCACCACGCTCTCCAGGGACGCGAGCGCCACGCACAGGATGCTCGCCTGACGCACTCCCTGTCGCACGCGAGCCGGCGCCTGCGCCCCGGCGTTCTGCGCGCAGTAGACGACCATGCAGATGCCGAACGCCGCGAGCGGGGCCAGGGCGAAGCCTTCGATGCGCATCCCGATGGAGACGCCCGCGATGGTGGCCGCGCCGAGCGAGTTCGCGGCGACCTGAAGCAGCACGTTCCCGACGCCGATGCCCGCGGACTGGAACGCCATCGCGGCGCCCTGTCGACCCTGGACACCTGCTCCTCGGAGACGCGGCCACGCCTGCGGGCGCAGGTGGGGATGGGAGCGGAGCAGGACGAGGAGGCTCGCCGCGGCCGTGCACAATCCGGCACTCTGGGTCGCGAGGGCCGCACCGAGCACGCCCATTCCCGCGCCGGCGACGAGCCACAGGGCGGCGAGGGCGTTCACCGCGCCGCTGAAGAGCATGATCACGGTCGGGCGGGTGCTGTCGCCCAGACCGCGGATCGCGTGGGTGCAGAAGTTGCCGAACGCCGTGAGCGGCAGGCCGATGCAGAACACGAGATAGAAGATCGTGGCATCGGGGAGGATCTCCGCGGGCACCCTGATGAGCGCCAGCACCGGCGGAGCAGCGAGGGCGAGTGCCGCCCCGAGCATCCCCGAGACCGCGACGGCGACGAGCGCACCGGTCCAGAAGCGCCGCGACGATTCGCCGTCGTCGCCGGCGCCATGCGCCTGGGCGAGCGCGATCGCCAGTCCCGCCGTGAACGCGAAGACGGTTCCGAACAGGAAGGAGATGAGACCGAACGATGCTCCCACGGCTGCGAGTCCGTCTTCCCCGACGAACCGGCCGAGGATCAGAGCGTCGATCGTGAAGTACGACTGCTGGATGACGTTGCCGATCCAGATCGGCACGATGAACCGAAGGATGCCGCGCCAGGGGGCGCCCTCCAGAAGGGGGCGGCTTCTCGGCGGTCGTTCTCGGGTGCGGGGCATCGGATCCAGCGATCGCGGGCGGTGACGGCGCCGTCATGCGCCGTCACCGAGGATATTCAGCCGAGACCGATGTTCCGATATGGGATCAGCGCCGACCCCCGCATCGGCGGGTAGCCGTCAGTCGGCCCATTCCCCGGACTCGAGGAAGTGCTCCAGGCGGGCGCGGTGCGGGGCGAGGTCCCAGCCCTGCTCGGCGACCCAGTCGTCGGAGTAGTAGGTGCCTGCGTAGCGCACGCCGCTGTCGCAGATCAGGGTCACCACGCTCCCGGTCTCGCCGGCTGCCCGCATCCGCGCGATGAGCTGGAAGGCGCCGTACAGGTTCGTGCCGGTCGACCCGCCCGTCCAGTGCAGAGTGCGCTCCCGCAGCAGCCGGATGGCCGCGACCGACCCGGCATCCGGCACCTGGATCATCTCGTGGATGACCGTGGGCACGAACGACGGCTCGACCTGCGGGCGACCGATGCCCTCGATGCGGCTCGGGCGCCCGGGCGCGGGGTCGACCGTACCGGCCCATCCGTCGTAGAAGGCGGAGCCCTCGGGGTCGACGACCGCGATCTGCGTGTCGTGGCGGCGATACTTCACATAGCGCCCGAAGGTCGCGCTGGTGCCGCCGGTGCCGGCGCCGACGACGATCCACCGGGGGATCGGATGCCGCTCCTGCGCCAGCTGGCTGAAGACGCTCTCGGCGATGTTGTTGTTGCCGCGCCAGTCGGTCGCGCGCTCCGCGTACGTGAACTGGTCGAGGTAGTGGCCGTGGCAGTCGGCGGCCAGGCGCCGGGCTTCGGGCGACATGTCCTCGGCGCGGTCCACGAAGTGGCAGGTGCCGCCGTAGAACTCGATGAGGTCGATCTTCTCCTGGCTGGTCGACCGGGGGACCACGGTCACGAACGGCAGCCCCAGCATCCGCGCGAAGTAGGCCTCGGAGACCGCCGTCGATCCGCTCGACGACTCGACGAGCGTCGAGTGCTCGGTGATGCGGCCGTTCACGAGACCGTAGAGGATGAGCGAGCGCGCGAGCCGGTGCTTCAGCGACCCCGTGGGGTGCACGGACTCGTCCTTCAGGTACAGGTCGATGCCCCACTCGGACGGCAGCGGGAACAGGTGCAGATGCGTGTCGGCGCTGCGGTTGGCGTCGGCTTCCAGCAGGGCGATCGCGGTGCTGGTCCAGTCGCTCATCCTTCGAGCGTATCGCCCGCTCACCTCGGGGTGTAGCCGCCTTCGCCGGTGTCTCCGTCGTAGGTGAACACCTCGTTCTCGAGCGTGATCCGGATGTCGTCGCCGAGCGGCTGCTGCGCGAGCAGGCGCTCCTCGAGCATCAGCATCCGCTCCTCGTACTCCTGCGCCTGCGCGGCGTCGACGCCCCAGATCGTGGCGACCTTCATGTCGGTGAGGAAATAGAGGAAGGCCGAGACGGCGGTGCGGTTGAAGTCGTTGTCGGGGATGCTCTGCCAGAGCGCGCCGCTGTCGCGGAGCCGCTTGTACTCGTCGGCCTTGGCCTCGAGGAGATCGGCGATCTCCGCCCCGGCCGCGGCATCCGGACCGTCGGCGTCGTCGGACGGAGCATCGGACGGCTCGCTCGACGGGGCGTCGGTCGGGTCGTCGCTCGGCGGCTGGACGAGGGGCGTCGGGGTCGCGACCGGCGAGGCGGACCCCGGCCCGGATGCCGCGACGAGGCCGATGATCAGGCCGATGGCGACGACGGAGAGGGCGACCAGCCCGCCGACGATGCCGAGGATCAGACCGACGTTGCGGGAGCCCGACCGCGCAGGCGGAGGAGCGACGCTCGACAGCGGGTATGCCGCGGCTCCGTACGGAGGCTGCTGCGGGTAGCCGGGCTGCTGCGGGTAGGCGGGCTGCTGCGGGTAGCCGGGCTGCTGCGGGTAGCCGGCATAGGGCGGCACGGATGCCGGGTACGACGGCGTGGCGCCCGCGGGCTGCGGCGGGATCACATGCTCGGGCGGTACGACGTGCTCCGGCTGCTGTCCGGCGTCCTGGTCCTGCGTCATCGTGACGGCTCCCCCCGAAGTCCTGCCGCGATCCGCGGCACGGGGACCAGAGTAGCCGAGCCCCGGGTCAGCCGACGGTGCCGGCGCGGGACGTGCTGCCGTCGTCGTCGACGTGCAGCAGCGACGCCTGGGACTGCTCCTGCTGCAGCTGGAACTCGAAGCGCGAGCGATCGCCGCGGTGGTGCGCCACGAAGTACTCGATCGGGATGCCGTCGGCGCCGCGGCTCACGCTGCGCAGCCGCAGCAGCGCCGACCCGGCGCTCACCCCGAGGTGCTGCGCCTGATCGTGCGTCGCGACGGTCGCCTCCGCGGAGCGGACGCCGTTCGTGGCGACGACGCCGTGCTCGCCGAGCAGCCGGTACAGCGACGCCTCCGACAGGTCGACGCCCAGGGTGACGACGCCGACCGATTCCGGCATCCAGGTGGTGGAGAGCGACCAGGGCTCGCCGTCGACGTGGCGGAGGCGCTCGAGCACCACGACCGGGGATCCCGGCTCGATGGCGAGGGCGGCGGCCACCTCCTCGTCGGCGAGCGCCGGCTCGTGCCGCAGCACGTCGCTGTGCACGTGGCCGCCGCGACGCTCGACGTCGTCGTACAGACCGACCAGCGTGTGCACGAGACTCTCGCTCGTGCGGGGGCGCGACACGAAGGTGCCCTTGCCCTTGACGCGTTCGACCAGGCCCTCGTGCTCGAGCTGTGCGAGCGCCTGACGCACGACCGTGCGCGAGATGCCGTATCGCTCGCAGAGCCGGTGCTCGCCCGGCAGCGGGTCGCCCGGCTGCAGCCCGTCCCGCGAGATCCCGTCGATGATCAGCTGACGCAGCTGGTCGTACATCGGAGCGGCGGAATGACGGTCGATCGCGTCGTTCATGTCAGTACGCCACTCCCGCGTGCAGGATCACGTTCGCGTAGGGGGTGAACTCGCCCGAGCGCACGAACGCCCTGGCCGACTGCGTGAGCTTCTTGAACTCGACGTGCGGGATGAGCTCGATCTCGAAGTCCTGATCGGCGAAGCGCTCGCGCAGGGCCTCGAGCACCTCGGGACTCTTCTCGGCGACCTCCGCCGAGACGGTCGCCCCTTCGACGACCAGCTCGGCGAGCACGGTGTCGAGCACATCGAGGAACGCGGGTGCGCCGGGGCGGTAGGCGAGGTCGATGCGCTCCGAACCGGGCGGGATGGGCAGACCGGCGTCGGTCACGACCAGGAGGTCGGTGTGCCCCGTCTCGCTGATGACCCGGGACAGCGCGGGGTTGATGGTGGTGGCGGTCTTGCGCATGATGCTCCTCGAGGATGCGGCGGTGCGGGCGCGGCGGTGCGGATGCCGGTTGGTCAGGCGGCTTCGCGCTCCGCCAGGAACGCGTCGACCTCGGCGCGCAGCGGCAGGCTCGGCGACGCGCCCTGCTTGGTCACGGCGAGGGCGCCGGCGGCGGTCGCCAGTCGGACGGCGTCGGAGAGCGTGCTCCCGTTCGCGAGCGCCGCGCCGAGATATCCGGCGTACGCGTCGCCCGCGGCCGTGGTGTCGACGGCCTCGACGGGGAAGGGCGCGATCACGGTCGAGCCCTCGGCCGTCACGACGCACGATCCCTGACCGGCGAGCGTGATCACGGCCGCGCCGACGCCTCGGTCGAGGAACCAGCGCCCGGCCTCGGCGGCACTCGCCGCGTCGGTGACCTCGATGCCGCTGAGCAGCGACGCCTCGGTCTCGTTGGGGGTGACGATGTCGATGCTCCGCCACACCTCGTCGGGCAGCGGGGCGGCGGGGGCGGGGTCGAGGATCACGGTCATGCCGTGCTCGCGGCCCCGTGCGGTGATGTGGGCGGTCAGGGCCGACGGGGTCTCGAGCTGGGTGAGCAGCACCGACGTGGTCGGGGCGAGCGCGGCGAGGGCGGCGTCGATCTGCTCGGCGCTGAGCGCGGCGTTGGCGAGCGGCACCATGACGATGTCGTTCTGGGCGGAGGCGTCGACGCGGATGTGCGCGATGCCCGTGGGGCCCGGCACCGTGCGCAGGTGCTCGAGGTCGACGCCGGCGTCGCCGAGGCCGTCGACGACGAGGTCGTGGAAGAGGTCGTCGCCCACGCATCCGACGAAGCTCGTGCGTGCACCCGAGCGCCCGGCGGCGACCGCCTGGTTCGCTCCCTTGCCGCCGAGCATGAGGGTGAACTGATCGCCGAGGATCGTCTCGCCGCGTGCCGGCAGGCGGGTGGAGAACGTCGTGACGTCGGCGGTCACGCTGCCGACGATGACCACGCCGCTGCGATCCGTCGAGCTGGTCGGGGTCATGGCGCTCCTGATCGTCGTCGACCCGCGGCGCTTTGACTTCGGCCCGCGGCTGTCATTACATTAGCCGAATCCGAACCTGTAACGACAGGTTGTCCCCGAGGAGACCCGATGACGTCGCTCGCCCCCCGCCTGTACGTCGACAGCGCTGACGTCGACCGGATCTCGCCGCTGCTCGCCGCCGGCGTGGTGCACGGCGTCACGACCAACCCGACGATCCTCGAGCGCGGCGGCCGCACCGCCGCCGAGATCCCCGACCTCTACGCGCGGTGGTCCGACGAGGGCGCGCGCGAGATCTTCTTCCAGACCTGGGGCGGCGACACCGCATCGTTCCTCCGCAATGCAGAGGGCATCCGCGCGCTCGGCGACCGCGTCGCGGTGAAGGTCCCGGCGACGCGCGACGGCTTCGCCGCGGCATCCGCCCTCGTCCGTGACGGGGCGACCGTGCTCGTGACCGCCGTCTACTCGGTCGCGCAGGCGCTCGCCTGCGCGACGATCGGGGCGCACTACATCGCCCCGTACCTCGGACGCATGCGCGACGCGGGACTCGACGGCGACGCGGTCATCGCGCGGATGCAGGAGGTCTGCGCCGGCAGCGCCTCGAACGTGCTGGCCGCGAGCCTGCGCTCGCCCGACGACATCACGGGGCTCCGCCTCGCCGGCATCCCCTACTTCACGGCGGCTCCCGACGTGATCGAGCGCACCCTGTCGCATGACGTCAGCGACAGCTCGGCGGCCGAGTTCGACGCCGCGATGGTGCGTCTCGGGGCCTGACCCGGGAACGGCGGATGCCGTCAGGCGGTCGCCGCCTGGCGCAGCCACCGCTCGACGCCGGCGATGTGCGCCGTCGCGAGGGACGTCGCGA
Source organism: Microbacterium sp. H83 (assembly GCF_001650405.1). Taxonomy (GTDB): domain Bacteria; phylum Actinomycetota; class Actinomycetes; order Actinomycetales; family Microbacteriaceae; genus Microbacterium. Next base: position 106,012 of record NZ_LWCU01000056.1, read on the forward strand.
GCGACGGGTCGCGCTGCGCGATGGCATCCGCGATCGCTCGATGCTCGGAGAGCGTGCGCTCGGCGGCGCCGCCCTCGGTGAGCCCGCGCCACACCCGCGCGCGCACGGTCTGGCTGCTCAGGTGCTCGATCAGGCTCGCGAGATAGGCGTTCCCCGACATCGCGACGATCGCGCGGTGGAAGCGGATGTCGTGCTCGACGAGATCCTCGATCGTGACCGAGGCGTCGATCGCGTCGATCTCGCGCGCGAGCTCGACGATCTGCTCGTCGGAGCCGAGGGTCGCCGCGAGGCCGGTGGCCTGCGACTCCAGCATCCGCCGCACCGCGAAGATCTCGAGCATCGAGTCGTCGTCGTGCATGTCGACGACGAAGGAGATGGCCTCCAGCAGCAGATGCGGCTCGAGGCTCGTGACGTAGGTGCCGTCGCCGCGACGCACGTCGAGCACCCGGATCACCTCGAGCGCCTTGACCGCCTCGCGCATGGAGTTGCGCGACAGGCCGAGCCTCTCGGACAGCTCCTTCTCGGGAGGGAGGCGGTCGCCGGGCGAGAGCTCGCCGGACACGATCATCGCCTTGATCTTCTCGATCGCCTCGTCGGTCACAGCCATGGCGTCATCCTAGCGATTGATCGGATGTCTGAGGCAGGATGGGGGCATGCGCGTACTCGATTCGCACCTGCACCTCTGGGATCCCGAGCTCCTGCACTACGAATGGCTCGAGGGGCCGCTCGCCTGGCTCTTCGGCGAGACCGAGATCGGGCAGGCTCGACTCGCGCGCGCGACCGACGAGAAGGCCGTGTTCGTGCAGGCCGAGACGGTCGAGGACGACTTCCTCGAGGAGGTGCGGTGGGTCGCCGGTCTCGCGCCGCGCATCGCGGTCGTCGGGATCGTCGCCGGAGCACGACTCGACCGCGGCACCGACACCACCGCGCACCTGGAGGGGCTCGAGGCCGAGCGCCTCGTCGTCGGGGTGCGCCACAATCTGCAGGGCGAACCCGACGGCACGGCCGTCTCGGCGGCGTTCGTCACGGGCGCGCGCGAGGTCGCGGCGCGGGGATGGACGTTCGACGCCTGCATCCGCTCGTCGCAGCTGCCGGAGATCTCGCGCCTGGCCGGAGCCGTGCCCGAGCTCCGCATCGTGCTCGACCACCTGGGCAAGCCAGAGGTGGGCACCGCCGAGGCCCCGCTGGTGCCGACCGCGGAATGGGTGCGCGACCTCGACGACCTCGCGCGTCGGTCGAACGCCTGGTGCAAGCTCTCCGGGCTGCCGGGCGAGGCCGGGGGCGACTGGTCGCCCGAGCAGCTCGAGCCGTTCCTCGACGCGGCGGCCGACGCGTTCGGCGCGGATCGCCTGATGTGGGGGAGCGACTGGCCGGTGTCGGTCATCGGTCCCGCCGAGGAGGGCGACCCGCACGCCCCGGCGGACGGATCGGCGACGTACCAGCCGACGGCGCGAAGCCGGTGGGCGGATGCGGTCGCCGACTGGGCCGAGCGCCGCGGACACGACCTCGACGCCCTGTTCCGCACCAACGCCGAGCAGTTCTATCGGATCGGGGAGCGACCGCATCCCGTCGAGGAGGCTCGTCCGCGGCGGGGGCTGTTCGGCTGGCTGCGGGGCTGAGTCCGGTCCGGGTCGTCTCCGACCCGGGTGCGTGACCGCAGACCGGGCCCCGGGGCGGTCAGCTGCCGACGGGACGGAGGCGCAGCTGCGCCATGCCGCCGTCGACCTCGATGAACGTGCCGGTCGTCGATCCGGCATCCGGCGAGACCAGGTACGCGACCGCGGCGGCGACCTCGTCGGGCGAGACCAGGCGCCCGTGCGGCTGCCGCGCCTCCAGCGCCGCGCGCTCGGCGGCGGGGTCGTCGGCCGAGTCGAGCAGGCGCCCGACCCAGGGGGTGTCCGCCGTCCCGGGATTGACGGCGTTGACGCGGATGCCTTCGCGCAGGTGGTCGGCGGCCATCGCGCGGGTCAGCGCCGAGACGGCGCCCTTCGACGCGCTGTAGAGCGCGCGCTGCGGGAGTCCGGTGGTGGAGGCGATGGATGCCGTGTTGCAGACGGCCGCGCTGGGCGACTTCCGCAGCCACGGCAGCGCCGCCGAGGTCACGCGGGCGATGCCGGTCACGTTGATCGAGAGCACGCGGGCCCACTCGGCGTCGTCGTTGGCCGAGATGTCGCCCTGGGCGCCGACGCCGGCGTTGTTCACCACGATGTCGATGCGGCCGAAGCGCTCGGCGACGGCATCCACCGCGGCGTCCACCGATGCCCTGTCCGACACGTCGGCCGTGAACGCCGCGAACGCGGCATCCGCCCCCGTCGTGTCGCGGTCGAGCACGGCGATCTGCGCGCCGTCGGTGTGGAGGCGGGCCGCGATGGCCGCGCCGATGCCGGATGCGCCGCCGGTCACGATCGCGACGAGTCCGTCCAGTGCGCCGCTCATCGGGTCGCCTCCCATGCCACGAACTCCTGTCGCTGCCGGCCGAGTCCGTCGATCTCGACCTCGACCACGTCGCCCGGCGCGATGTAGGGGAAGTCGCCCGACAGGGCGACGCCCTGCGGGGTGCCGGTGAGGATGAGGTCGCCGGGCTCGAGCGTCACGTACTGCGACAGGTGGTGCACGATGTGCTCCACGGTGAAGATCATGTCGCTCGTGTCCGAGTCCTGGCGCGGTTCGCCGTTCACGAAGCTGCGCAGACCCAGCGCGCGGTGGTCGATCTCGTCGGGCGTGACGAGCCACGGACCGGTCGGGTTGAATCCGGCCGCGATCTTGCCCTTCGACCACTGGCCCCCGGACACCGCCATCTGGAAGTCGCGCTCGGAGACGTCGTTCGCGAGCACGAAGCCGGCGACGTGCGCCAGCGACTCGTCGGGGGAGTCGAGGTAGGCGGTGCGGGTGCCGATGACGATGCCGAGCTCGACCTCCCAGTCGGTCTTCACGCTGCCGCGCGGGATCGTGACGGTGTCGTTCGGTCCGACGACGGTGTTCGGCGTCTTCAGGAAGAGGATCGGGATCTTCGGCGGCTCGGACCCGGACTCGGCCGCGTGCGCCGCGTAGTTCATGCCGATGCAGATGACCGCGCTCGGGCGTGCGATCGGCGCGCCGATGCGCAGCGCGGACGCGTTCCCGAGCTCGGGGAGCTCGCCGGCGTCTCGTGCGGCGGTGACCCGTGCGCGGAAGTCGGAGGCGAGGAAGTCGCCGTTGACATCGGATGTCAGCGAACGGAGATCGAGGTGGCGATCGCCCTCGACGAGGACGGGGATCTCAGCGCCGACGGCGCCTAGACGTGCGAACTTCATGTCTCTCCTGATCGGTGGGGTGATCGTGATTGCGGATCCAGAGCTGGGGGCCCGGTCTCGTTGACAGTATAGACATCCGATGTTTACACTCCAAGGGATCCGCACGAATCCCCGACTCGTGCCCGAGAGGAACCCGTGAGCCGCATCGTCGCCCTCGACACGACCGACATCCGCTTCCCCACGTCGCTGAGTCTCGACGGGTCGGATGCCATGAACCCCGACCCCGACTACTCGGCGGCATACGTCATCGTGCGGACGGATGCCGGCGACGGCGTCGAGGGGCACGCCTTCGTGTTCACGATCGGGCGCGGCAACGACGTGCAGGTCGCCGCGATCGACGCGCTCGCGGGTCATCTCGTCGGCCGGGAGGTCGAGCCGCTGCTCGACGACATGGGCGGGACGTTCCGCGACATCATCGGCGACTCGCAGCTGCGCTGGCTCGGCCCGGAGAAGGGCGTCATGCACATGGCGATCGGCGCCGTGATCAACGCCCTGTGGGACATCAAGGCCAAGCGCGCCGGCCTCCCGCTCTGGCAGCTGCTCGCCCGGATGACGCCCGAGGAGATCGTCGGCCTGGTCGACTTCCGCTACCTCACCAATGCACTCACGCCGGAGGAGGCGCTGGAGATCCTGCGCGCGGCGGAGCCCGGCCGTCTCGACCGCGAGGCCGAGCTGCTCGCGACCGGCTACCCCGGATACACGACGAGCCCCGGATGGCTGGGCTACTCCGATGAGAAGCTCGAGCGCCTTGCCCGCGAGGCCATGGCCGACGGCTTCACGCAGATCAAGCTCAAGGTCGGCGCCGACCTCGACGACGACATCCGGCGGTTCCGCAAGGCCCGCGAGGTCTGCGGTCCCGACTTCCCCATCGCGATCGACGCCAACCAGCGATGGGAGGTGTCGGAGGCGATCGAGTGGGTGAACGCGCTCGCCGAGTTCCACCCCGCCTGGATCGAAGAGCCGACGAGCCCCGACGATGTGCTGGGGCACGCGGAGATCGCCCGCGGCGTGGCGCCCATCCGGGTCGCGACCGGCGAGCACGCGCAGAACCGGGTGATCTTCAAGCAGCTGCTCCAGGCCGAGGCGATCTCGGTCATGCAGATCGACGCCGTCCGCGTCGCCGGCGTCAACGAGAACATCGCCAACCTCCTGCTCGCGGCCAAGTTCGGCGTGCCCGTCTGCCCGCACGCCGGTGGCGTCGGCCTGTGCGAGGCCGTGCAGCACCTGTCGATGTTCGACTTCGTCGCGGTCACCGGCACGCGCGAGGGTCGCATGATCGAGTTCGTCGATCACCTGCACGAGCACTTCGTCGTGCCGACCGACATCCGCGGCGGGTCGTACATGGCCCCCACCGAGCCCGGCGCCGGTATGGAGATGAAGGCCGACAGCGTCGCGACCTACACGTGGACGGGCGAGCATGTCGGCGTCTGACGGCGGGACCGGGTCCATCCGGGGGGCCGACACACCGGATGACGGACGTCGGCCGCAGAACAGTCCGACGGGTGGCGTGTCGGCCCCCGGGCTGGACGTCCCGGCCCTCGGATACGGCGCCGCGAACGTCGGCAACCTGTTCCGCGCGCTGAGCGACGACGACGCGTGGGCCGTGCTGGAGGCGGCGTGGGACAGCGGCATCCGCTACTTCGACACCGCCCCGCACTACGGCCTCGGCCTGTCGGAGCGGCGTCTCGGAGCGTTCCTCCAGACGAAGCCGCGCGACGAGTACGTGCTGTCGACCAAGGTCGGGCGGCTGCTGCGGCCGAACCCCGACCACGACGGCGGCCTCGACACCGCGAACGACTTCCACGTGCCCGACGACCTCCGTCGCGAGTGGGACTTCTCGGCCGACGGCATCCGCACATCCCTCGAGGAATCGCGCGAACGGCTGGGCATCGAGCGCATCGACCTGCTGTATCTGCACGACCCGGAGCGTCACGACCTCGACCTCGCGCTCGCCGAGGCGCTGCCCGCGCTCGAGCAGCTGCGCGACGGCGGGGAGGTCGCGGCCGTCGGCATCGGCTCGATGGTGTCGGATGCTCTCGCGGCGGCCGTGCGATCGGCCGACCTCGACCTGGTCATGGTCGCGGGGCGGTACACGCTGCTCGAGCAGCCGGCATCGGCCGAGGTGCTCCCGGCCTGCCGCGAGACCGGCACGGGCATCGTCGCGGCATCCGTGTTCAACTCCGGACTGCTGGCGTCGAGCGAGCCGCGGCGCGACGGTCGATACGAGTACGGGCAGCTGCCCGACGAGCTGTGGGAGCGCCTGCAGCGCATCGGCCGGGTGTGCGCCGCACACGACGTGCCGCTTCCCGCGGCGGCCGTGCAGTTCCCGCTCCGGTCCGACACCGTGCGGTCCGTCGTGGTGGGCGGGAGTCGGCCGGTGCAGCTGCGGCAGAACGCGGAGTACGCCGCGCTCGACATCCCGGCCGCACTGTGGGAGGAGCTCGCGGCGGAAGGGCTGATCCCGGCCTGAGCCGTTCTGATTCCGGCCCGACGTCGTGCACGATTCAGCATGAGCGCGCCCAGGCGACGGGTATCGGCCTCGATATGAGCTCTGACCCGAATTCCTGCTGAGGTGTGTACCAGGACGGAGCGTTCAGCGCCCGACGGTCGACTCGCGCACGACGAGCTCGGCCGCGAACGGCGTGGGTTCGGGCAGCGGCGCCGCCGGATCGGCGAGCTGTCGCAGCAGCGCCGCGCCCGCGGCCCGGCCGATCTCGTAGCCGGGCTGCCGCACGCTGGTCAGCGGCACGACGGTCTGGTGCGCCTGGGCGACGTCGTCGAAGCCGACGAGGGCGACGTCCTCAGGCACGCGGATGCCGTGGCGCAGCAGCTGCGTGAGCACGCCGATCGCGACCATGTCGTTCGCCGCGAAGATCGCGTCGGGGCGCTCGGATGCCGGGAGCGCCGCGATCCGGGCGCCGACCTCCAGGCCGTCCTCGGTCGCCAGGTGCGCGACGTCCTGCTCGTCGACGGTGGCGGACGACCCGGCGACGGCGTCGCGCAGGCCGCGACGGCGATCCTCGGACTGGCTGACGGTCGGCGACCCGATGAACAGGATCCGGCGGCGGCCGAGCGACAGCAGGTGCTCGCCGGCCAGTCGCCCGCCGCCGACGTCGTCGAAGAGGATCGACCCGACGGTGGCGGACTCGCGGATGGGCCCGACCACGACCGAGCGGATGCCGCGGTCGGCGAGCAGCTCGAGCCGCGGCACCACGTCGTCGAGAGGGTAGATCACGATGCCCTGCACGCGGTGCGCCTCGAACATGTCGATGTTGCGTCGTTCGAGAGCGGCGTCGCGGTTGCTGTTGCTGAAGAACAGCGACCATCCGCCTTCACGCGCGACGTCCTCGACCCCGCGGGACAGCTCGTGGAAGTACGGCAGCCACGCATCGAGCAGGATGAGAGCGAGGGCCTTGCTGGAGCCCGCGCGCAGCTGCCGCGCCGATTCGTTGGGCACGTACCCGAGTTGCTCGATCGCCGAGCGCACCCGCTCGGCGCTGGCCTCGCCGAGCACGTGCGGGTGGTTCAGGTAGTTCGAGACGGTCGACGACGACACTCCGGCGAGGGCGGCGACGTCTTTGACGCTGGCTGGCATGGACATCACAGTAACGCAGGGATTGGCACGTTCCAACAAAATGCTTGACAGCCGTTCCACGCGGCGCATAGCGTGTCCTCCACGCGAACTTGTAACGTGCCAAGTTCCCGAGGCGACGGTGCCGGACACCCGCCTCTGAGAGGTCTCATGAACATCGGATGCCACGGACTCGTGTGGACCGGACACTTCGACGCCGACGGCATCCGTCTCTCGGTCGAGAAGACCAAGCAGGCGGGATTCGACCTCATCGAGTTCCCCCTGATGGATCCCTTCTCGTTCGACGTCGCCGCCGCGAAGAGCGCTCTCGACGAGCACGGTCTGGCGGTGAGCGCATCGCTGGGGCTGTCGGGGGCGACGGACGTCACGAGCTCGGATCCCGAGGTCGTCGCGGCCGGCGAGGCGCTGCTCCTGCGGGCCGTCGACGTGCTCGCCGACCTCGGCGGCACGCACTTCTGCGGCGTGATCTACAGCGCCATGCAGAAGTACATGGAGCCGGTCACTCCCGAAGGTCTCGAGAGCAGCCGCCGCACGATCGCACGCGTCGCCGACCACGCGGCCGAGCGCGGGGTGTCGGTCGCCCTCGAGGTCGTGAACCGCTACGAGACGAACGTGCTCAACACCGCGCGCCAGGCGCTCGACTACCTCGCCGCTGTCGACCGGCCGAACCTCGGCATCCACCTCGACACGTACCACATGAACATCGAGGAGTCGGATATGTTCGCGCCCGTCTTGGATGCGGCTCCGAGCCTCCGCTACGTGCACATCGGCGAGAGCCATCGCGGCTATCTCGGCACCGGGACGGTCGACTTCGACACGTTCTTCAAGGCGCTCGGCCGGATCGACTACGACGGGCCGATCGTGTTCGAATCCTTCTCGTCTGCGGTGGTCGCCCCCGACCTCAGCCGGATGCTGGGAATCTGGCGCAACCTGTGGACCGACAACGACGAGCTCGGAGCCCACGCGAACGCGTACATCCGCGACAAGCTCGTCGCGGTCGACTCCATCCGGCTGCACTGACGGCATCCTCCGAAGCATCCGTCGGCATCCGTCGGCATCCCTCGGCATCGGCGAACCTGTGGCCAACTTGTTATTACAGGTCTTCCCTTCCGACGCCCGTCTTAGATACATTTAGGTACATCTTGCGGTGAGGGTACCGTAGGACGCAGAATTGATCCGATGTTTCCACCCGCAGAGGCATCGCGATACGACCTTCAAGGAAGCAGGTGAGCCCATGAGTGGCCCCATTCTCAGAGTGGAGGGGATCAGCAAGGGATTCCCGGGTGTCCAGGCGCTCAAGGACGTGCATCTCGAGGTGCGCGCCGGCGAGGTGCTGGTCCTCGTGGGAGAGAACGGCGCGGGCAAGTCCACGCTGATGAAGATCCTCTCCGGGATCTACACCAAGGACGAGGGCACCATCACGTTCGAGGGTGAGGAGGTCGAGCTCACCAGCCCGCTGCAGGCGCAGCAGCTCGGCATCACGATCATCCACCAGGAGCTGAACCTGATGCCCGACCTCACGGTCGCGCAGAACATCTTCGTGGGGCGCGAGCCCACCACGGGGCCGTTCCTGTCGGAGCGCAAGCTCAACGCGCAGACGGCCGAGCTGCTGCAGCGACTGGGCATCCGCCTCGACCCACGGCAGCTGGTCGGCGAGCTCACGGTCGCCGAGCAGCAGATGGTCGAGATCGCGAAGGCGCTGTCCTTCAACGCCAAGGTGCTCATCATGGACGAGCCGACCTCCGCGCTCACCGACTCCGAGGTCGAGACGCTCTTCCTCCTGATCGAGCAGCTGCGCTCCTCCGGTACCGGCATCGTCTACATCTCGCACCGCATGGACGAGCTGCGTCGCCTGGCCGACCGCGTGACGGTGCTGCGAGACGGCACATACATCGGATCACTGGACAAGCAGGAGATCACGATCCCGAAGATCATCGAGATGATGGTCGGCCGCGTGATCGACGAGGGAACGCGCCCGCAGGCTCGAGAGCACGCGAACGACCCCGTGGTGCTCGACGTGCAGGGCCTGTCGACGAAGACGCTCCTGAAGGACGTGTCGTTCCAGCTGCACAAGGGCGAGATCCTCGGGTTCGCCGGCCTCATGGGCGCGGGGCGCACCGAGACCGCGCGCGCCATCATCGGCGCCGACCACCGCGACGCCGGGACGATCACCATCGGCGGCCGCGACGTGCGGATCACGCAGCCCGCGGATGCCGTGAAGCACGGCGTCGGCTACCTCTCGGAGGACCGCAAGCTCCTCGGCCTCATGCTCGAGCAGGACGTGACGTTCAACACCGTGCTCGCCTCCCTCGGGTCGTACGCGAACGGGATCGGCTGGATGGGTGACGGCAAGGCCAAGAACCGCACCAAGGAGTACGTCCAGCAGCTGCGCGTCAAGACGCCCTCGGTCAATCAGGTCGTCAAGCTGCTCTCCGGAGGCAACCAGCAGAAGGTCGTCATCGCCCGGTGGCTGATGCGCGACTGCGACATCCTCATCTTCGACGAGCCGACCCGAGGGATCGACGTCGGCGCGAAGGAGGAGATCTACCGCCTGATGCAGCAGCTCGCCGATCAGGGAAAGTCCATCATCGTCATCTCGTCGGAGCTGCCGGAGATCCTCCGAGTGGCGAACCGCATCGCGGTCTTCGCCAACGGACGCATCACCGGCACACTCCGCAACGAGGACGCCAGCCAGGAGAAGATCATGCAACTCGCAGCCCACGGAGAGGAAGACTGATGAGCGCTCCGCAGAACGGATCGTCCACGACGACGATCATCCAGACCGCCGTCGACGAGAACACCGACAAGCGCGACGTCGCCGGCTTCCTGAAGCGCCAGGTCCAGCAGTCCCTCGCGTTCGGCACCCTGATCGTGCTCGTGCTGTTCTTCTCGATCGCCAGCCCGAACTTCTTCACGTTCAGCAACATCGCGACCGTGCTGCTGTCGACGGCCGTCATCGGCATCCTCGCCCTCGGCACCACCTTCGTGATCATCACCGGCGGCATCGACCTGTCGATCGGAACCGGCATGGCGCTGTGCGCGGTGATGACCGGCGTCATCGTCACGAACATGGGGCTGCCGGTGTGGATCGGCGTCATCGGCGGCGTCCTCACCGGCGTGCTGATGGGACTCGTGAACGGCATCAACATCACGTTCCTGCGCCTGCCGCCGTTCATCGCGACCCTCGCGATGATGATGATCGCCGGCGGCCTCGCCCTCGTGATCTCGAACGTCGCGCCGATCTACTTCTCGACCTCGGCCCCCGACTTCAAGAAGATCGCCCTCGGCGTGATCGTCCCCGGCATCCCGAACGCCGTGCTCATCACCGCCGCCCTCGCGGTCGTGGCGTGGCTCGTGCTGTCGAAGACCCTGCTCGGTCGCTACACCTTCGCGATCGGATCGAACGAGGAGGCCACCCGCCTCTCGGGCGTGAACACCCGCCGCTGGACGATCTTCATCTACATGTTCGCCGGCGCCTTCACCGGTGTCGCGGGCATCGTGATCGCCTCCCGACTGGACTCGGCGCAGCCGCAGATCGGCATGGGATACGAGCTGCAGGCCATCGCGGCCGTGATCATCGGCGGCACCTCGCTGCTCGGCGGACGCGGCTCGATCCTCGGCACCGTCATCGGCGCGCTCATCATGAGCGTGCTCGTCAACGGCCTGCGCATCATGTCGATCCAGACCGAATGGCAGAACATCGTCGTCGGCATCGTCGTGCTGCTCGCCGTGTTCCTCGACTCGCTGCGCAACCGCCAGCGCACCTGACCCCCAACCGTCGGCCCCGGCCGGCACCCACCACAGAGAACAATGGAGTTTCCATGAAATTCGGCAAGAAGACCGCATTCGCGGCACTCGTGGCCGCATCCGCCCTCGTCTTCGCGGGCTGTGCAGGCGGTGGCGACGTCATCGAAGAAGGCAGCGGCGGCAGCGGAGGCAGCGGCGACGGCGAGATGTACATCGCCCTCGTCTCGAAGGGCTTCCAGCACCAGTTCTGGCAGGCCGTCAAGAAGGGCGCGGAGCAGAAGGCCGAGGAGCTCGGCGTGCGCATCACGTTCGAGGGACCGGCCGCCGAGACCGAGATCGCACAGCAGCTCGAGATGCTCACCAGCGCCATCGACAAGAACCCGAACGCCATCGCCTACGCCGCCCTCGACCCCGAGGCGTGCGTCGCCCCGCTCGAGCAGGCGAAGTCGAAGGACATCCCGGTCGTCTACTTCGACGCCCCGTGCAACGGCGACGTGGGCCTGAGCCTCGCCGCCACCGACAGCAAGGTCGCCGGAGCGCTCGCGGCCGAGCACATGGCGGAGCTCATCGGCGGATCGGGCAAGGTCGCGATCGTGGGCCACTCGCAGATCAACTCGACCGGTGTCGAACGTCGTGACGGCTTCGTCGAGAAGATCGAGTCGGACTACCCCGACATCGAGATCGTCGACATCCAGTACGGCGACGGCGACCACCTGAAGTCGGCTGACATCGCCAAGACCCTCATCGCCGCGAACCCCGACCTCAAGGGCATCTACGGCACCAACGAGGGCTCCGCGATCGGCATCGTCAACGCGGTGAACGAGCTGGGTCTCGAGAAGGGCAAGATCAAGATCGTCGGCTTCGACTCGGGCGCGGCCCAGATCAACGCGATCAAGGACGGCACGATGGCCGGCGCCATCACGCAGGACCCGATCGGCATCGGCGCGCAGGTCGTGCAGGCGGCCTACGACGCGGCCAACGGCGACTCGGTCGACGAGTTCTACGACACGGGTTCGTACTGGTACGACAGCACGAACCTCGAGGACGACAAGATCGCCGCCGTCCTCTACGAGTGACCTGAGCGGCACGCAGAGAGCCCCTCGCCTTCGGGCGGGGGGCTCTTTCATGTCTGTCGGGGCCGGGTGCGGCTCGGTTCGGGCTGTCGGTGCGGGCTCGCGGTGCGGGCTCGGACGGCTGGGCGGGGGGTCTGGTGCCGGGGACGGATAGCTGGTGCATGCTCGGATAGCTGGTGCATGYCGGRACWGGCTGRRTGGRCATGCAKACGAGATCTGGGCATGCACTGGTGCGGATGTCGGGGGACGGATGCCGAAGAGCGGGTGCCGGGCGCCGGGCAGCGAATGGCTGATGCATGCTCGGATCGCTGGTGCATGCCGGGACAGGCTGGGTGGGCATGCAGACGAGATCTGRGCATGCACTGGCGCGGATGGCGGATGCCGGGGCGGAAGCCCGGGGGCGGATGCCCGGGGCGGAAGCCGGATGCCGGAGC